>NZ_NEUB01001053.1:0-18475 GCF_002910825.1 Streptomyces sp. SM1
CCCACCGCGCGGGGCGCGACTTCCGGCAACTGCCACCCGGAGCCGCCGGGGCGAGCGGCGAGCATTTAGGCTCGAAGGGTGAGCAGGCTCCAGGTCGTCAGTGGCAAGGGCGGAACCGGCAAGACCACGGTGGCCGCCGCCCTCGCGTTGGCCCTGGCCACGGAGGGGAAGCGGACGCTCCTCGTCGAGGTCGAGGGCCGACAGGGCATCGCGCAGGTCTTCGAGACGGAGGCGCTGCCGTACGAGGAGCGGAAGATCGCCGTCGCTCCGGGCGGCGGGGAGGTGTACGCACTCGCCATCGACGCCGAACTGGCCCTTCTGGACTACCTCCAGATGTTCTACAAACTGGGCGGCGCGGGCCGGGCCCTGAGAAAACTCGGCGCGATCGACTTCGCGACCACCATCGCCCCGGGGGTACGGGACGTCCTGCTGACCGGCAAGGCGTGCGAGGCGGTCCGGCGCAAGGACAAGAGCGGCCGGTTCGTCTACGACTACGTCGTGATGGACGCGCCGCCGACCGGCCGCATCACCCGTTTCCTCAACGTCAACGACGAGGTCGCCGGGCTGGCCAAGATCGGGCCGATACACAATCAGGCGCAGGCGGTCATGCGGGTGCTGAAATCGCCGGAGACGGCCGTGCACCTCGTGACGCTGCTGGAGGAGATGCCGGTCCAGGAGACGGCGGACGGCATCGCGGAACTGCGCGCGGCGGGCCTGCCGGTGGGGCGCGTCATCGTGAACATGGTGCGGCCGCAGGTACTGGACGCGGCGGCGCTGGAACTCGTGGCGGCGGTCCCTCGTTCCTCTGTCGCGCGGGCACTGTCGTCCGCCGGCCTCGGCGGCGCGCGGCGTGGCGGACATGCCGAGCGGCTGGTGGATCCGTTGCTCGCGCAGGCGGAGGAGTACGCCGAGCGGTACGCGCTGGAGACGGAGCAGCGCGCCGTGCTGGCGGACCTCGACGTGCCGTTGCACGAACTTCCGCTGCTCGCGGAGGGCATGGATCTGGCCGGCCTCTACGCGTTGGCGAGGAAGCTGCGCGGACAGGACGTCTCATGACCGGCCGCCTCGACACGTCCCGGCCACGCCCCTGCCTCCGTCACCGCCGTACCAGCCCGACCGCCGCCCGTCGTACCAGCCCGACCGCCGCCCGCCGTACCAGCCCGACCGCCGCCCGTACCGGCACCCCTCCCGCCCGTACCGGCACCGTCCCCGCCCGCACCTCCGCCCCTACGAGCACCAGCCCCGCCCCTACCCGCACCACCCCCGTCACGAGTCGGAAGCACCGGAAGCAGGGGAAGTCATGAGCCGTCGTCCGGAACCGGCGCAGACCCACGACCCGGCCCGTCGCCACCTCTCCCCCACGCGCACGCTCGCCATCGACCCGCTGCTCGACGACCCGGGCACCCGGATCGTGGTGTGCTGCGGCTCGGGCGGGGTCGGCAAGACGACCACCGCGGCCGCGCTGGGTCTGCGCGCGGCCGAGCGGGGACGCAAGGTGGTGGTCCTCACCATCGACCCGGCCCGCCGGCTCGCCCAGTCCATGGGGATCGACTCGCTCGACAACACCCCGCGCCGGGTGAAGGGCATCGACGACTCCGCGGGCGGCGAACTGCACGCGATGATGCTCGACATGAAGCGCACCTTCGACGAGATCGTCGAGGCGCACGCGGACCCCGAGCGGGCCTCCGCGATCCTGGGCAACCCCTTCTACCAGTCGCTCTCGGCGGGCTTCGCGGGCACGCAGGAGTACATGGCGATGGAGAAGCTGGGCCAGCTGCGGTCCCGGGACGAGTGGGACCTCATCGTGGTCGACACCCCGCCCTCCCGGTCTGCGCTGGACTTCCTGGACGCGCCCAAGCGGCTCGGGTCCTTCCTCGACGGCAAGCTCATCCGCGTACTGCTGGCCCCGGCGAGGGCCGGCGGCCGCGCGGGGATGAAGTTCCTGAACGTCGGGATGTCGATGATGACCGGCGCGCTGGGCAAGGTGCTCGGCGGTCAGCTGCTGAAGGACGTACAGACGTTCGTGGCCGCGATGGACTCGATGTTCGGGGGTTTCCGTACGCGCGCGGACGCCACGTACAAGCTGCTCCAGGCACCCGGGACGGCTTTCCTGGTCGTGGCGGCCCCGGAGCGGGACGCGCTGCGCGAGGCCGCGTACTTCGTGGAGCGGCTGGCCGCGGAGGACATGCCGCTCGCCGGTCTGGTGCTCAACCGGGTCCACGGCAGCGGCGCGGACCGGCTGTCGGCGGAGCGGGCGCTGTCGGCCGCGGAAAATCTTGAGGACTCCCGCATTGTGGATCAGGAGGGCGGGAAAGCTGGACTTCGTAACTCTCCCGACACGTACGGCAGTTCAGAATCTCCCGCTTCATCCGCGACGAACGGCGCTCCGGCTCGGCAGACCGGATCACCGGCCGAGGACGTCCCCGGGGAAGGCTCCCCCGCCACCGTGGACGACACCGAGGCGGCCGTGGACCCGGAGCGGTCCGCCGAAGGGCTCACCGCGGGCCTGCTGAGGCTGCACGCCGAGCGGATGCGGCTGCTCTCGCGCGAGCAGCGCACACGCGACCGCTTCACCGCGCTCCACCCCGAGGTGGCGGTGACCGAGGTGGCCGCGCTGCCCGGTGATGTGCACGACCTCACAGGGCTGCGGGACATCGGTGACCGGCTCGCGGCCGACCGGCCGGAGCTGCCCGAGACCGAAGCGCCCTGAGGCGTCGGACGCACCCCTCACAGGGCTCGCGCGCGCCCGTTGCCGACGTGCGCGCGACCCTCGGCCGGCCCTCACCGGGGCGAGCGCTTCCCTCGCGGGAACCAGGCGCGCGCCCCTCCGGGATCCAGCGCGCCTCGCACGGTGAACCAGCGCGCCTCGCACGGGGACCGGGCGGACGAAGGCCCCCCGAGGGCCCTCAGCCCACCGCGGCGTAGTTCTCGTACACCTCGTCGTCGTCGAGGGGCACGACACCCGTCCCCCGCTCGTACTCCGAGCGCGCGGTCTCCAGCAGCCTGCGCCATGAGGTCACGGTCGGCCGCCGGCGCAGCAGCGCGCGGCGCTCACGTTCCGTCATGCCTCCCCATACGCCGAACTCGACGCGGTTGTCCAGCGCGTCGGCCAGGCATTCGGTACGCACCGGACATCCGGTGCACACCGCCTTGGCCCTGTTCTGCGCTGCTCCTTGAACAAACAGTTCATCCGGATCGGTAGTGCGGCAGGCGGCCTGCGCACTCCAGTCGGTAACCCAGCCCATACCGGCGCCGTCCTCTCCCGAATCGAGGCTCCCCCACGGCGGCAGCGGCATATTCACCGCCGCCAGTTGAGGACGTTACGGAAGGCGGGCACAGCGCAACACCCCCAGCGGGCCCAATCTTGAATGGTCCGAACGGACTATGGGTAAGCGGCAGATCACCCGGGGGAGTGAGGGGGCGACATGCGGGGCAAAGGGGGCATTCGGGGTCAATTCAGTTGCGTCACAGCGGACACCACGTGACACACGAGGTGGATCCGGACACGAGCTCAACACCCTTCGACGGAACTCATATGAAGAAAGTCGAAGAGATCCGGAACGATTCGGGGTCGCCGGACGTATTGATACGTGGCCTCACTGCTGTGACAGTTAAGTGCAGCTTAGGCCAAGGCATATACGCTTGTCCGGCGAATGAGAACGTAGGCTGCTCCCATGCCAAAGAAGCGCTCGGGCGGTGGTCTGTCTCCCACGCAGCAGGCCGCCAAGTTCCTCGGTGTCAGTGTCCTCGCGGGGGCCGTCATGGCCGGCATCGCGCTGCCCGCCGTGGGCGCGCTCGGCCTGGCGGCCAAGGGATCGGTGGAGAGCTTCGACGAGCTCCCGGCCAATCTCAAGACGCCGCCGCTGAGCCAGCGCACCACCATCCTCGATGCCGACGGCGGACAGATCGCCACCGTCTACTCGCGTGACCGCACGGTGGTTGAGCTCAAGGACATCTCGCCGTACCTGCAGAAGGCGATCGTCGCGATCGAGGACTCGCGCTTCTACCAGCACGGCGCGGTCGACCTGAAGGGCGTCCTGCGCGCGCTCAACAGCAACGCGCGCAGGGGAGAGGTCTCCGAGGGAGCGTCCACGCTCACCCAGCAGTACGTGAAGAACGTGTTCGTCGAGGAGGCGGGCGACGACCCGACGAAGGTCGCGCAGGCCACCCAGCAGACCATCGGCCGCAAGATCCGCGAACTGAAGTACGCGATCCAGGTCGAGGAGGAGCTGGGCAAGAAGAAGATCCTCGAGAACTACCTGAACATCACCTTCTTCGGCCAGCAGGCCTACGGGGTCGAGGCCGCCGCCCGGCGCTACTTCTCCAAGCACGCCAAGGATCTCAACCTCCAGGAGTCGGCCCTCCTCGCCGGGCTCGTCCAGTCGCCGAGCCGTTATGACCCGGTCAACGACGAGACGGAGGCGAAGAAGCGGCGCAATGTCGTCCTGCAGCGGATGGCCGAGGTCGGCGACGTCTCCCGCGAGGAGGCCGACAAGGCGGCGAGGAGCCCGCTGGGCCTGGACGTCAGCAAGCCGAAGAGCGGCTGCATCACGGCGTCCAAGGGCGCGGGCTTCTTCTGCAAGTACGTGAAGGAGGTCTTCCTCGGCGACCCGGTCTTCGGCAAGACCCGGGAGGACCGGGCGAAGATCTGGAACCAGGGCGGCCTGACGATTCGTACGACGCTCGACCCGCAGGCGCAGAAGTCGGTACAGCAGTCGCTCAAGGACCACGTCTACCAGTCCGACAAGGTCGCCGCGGCGAGCACGCTGGTCGAGCCCGGCACCGGCAGGATCGTCGCGATGGGCCAGTCGAAGCCGTACGGCTACGGCAAGAACGAGACAGAGATCAACTTCTCGGTCGACCACGCCTGGGGCGGCTCGAACTTCGGCTTCCCGACGGGCTCGACGTTCAAGCCGTTCGTGGCGGCCGCGGCCATCGAGGAGGGCAGGCCGCCGACCCAGAGCTACTCGGCACCGTACGAGATGCCGTACCCGGCGACCGTACGCGGGTGCGACAAGCCCTGGGTGAACGACGGCGACTACAAACTCGAGAACGAGAACGAGTCCGAGGTGGGCCCGTACGCGCTCAAGGACGCGATGGCCAAGTCGGTCAACACCTACTTCGTGCAGATGATCGAGGACATCGGCATGTGCCCGGTGGTGACCCTCCTCGACAAGCTCGACGTGGTCCAGGGCAACGGGGAGAAGGTCCCCGAGGTCCCCTCCTCGATGACCCTCGGTTCCACCGGTCTCTCGCCCCTGACGATGGCGAGCGCGTACGCCGCCTTCGCCTCGCGCGGCATGTACTGCACCCCGGTCGCCATCGAGTCGATCACCCAGAAGGTCGGTGACGACCGGGAGTCGCTCGAGGTGCCGAAGTCGACGTGCTCCCGCGCGATGAGCGAGAACACCGCGGACACGGTGAACACCTTGCTGCAGGGCGTGGTCGACTCCGGTACGGGCCAGGCGGCCGGCCTGAGCGACCGGGCCAACGCCGGCAAGACGGGTACGACGGACGAGCGCAAGAACGCCTGGTTCGTCGGGTACACGCCGAACATGTCGGGCGCCGTCTGGGTCGGCAGCGCCTCGCAGAAGGTCGAGATGAGGGACATCACGATCGGCGGCGTCCCCCACCCGCTCGTCTTCGGTGGCGCGGTCCCCGGCCCGATCTGGAAGGACGCCATGACCGGCGCCCTGTCGGGCAAGGAGTCCCCGCCCTTCAACCTCGTGAACATCCCGGACGTCAAGGACCGTGACAAGGACCGCGACGAGGACCGGGACGACGGCAACAACGGTGACGGCGGTCTCATCGGCGGCCTGATCGGCGGGGGCGGCAACGGGGGCGGAAACGGCGGAGGCAACGGCGGCCCGGGAGGCGACGAGCCGGACCCGACCTTCTCCATCCCGGAGGGCTTCATCCAGGGCCCGGGGAACGGGCCCGGAGGACGCGACTGACCGGTCCGGCCCCAGCACCACGCCGAACGGCCCCTTCCCCCGTATGCCGGGGGAAGGGGCCGTTCGTTCACCGCAGTGCCCGGGGGCGCGGCCTCAGGCGTGACCGCGTTCGAGACACCCCTCAAACGCGTGCGGCGGGACCGGGCTCAGCCGGCCAGCAGCTTCTTCACCACGGCCGCCACCCGGCCGCCCTCCGCCTGCCCGGCCACCTTCGGGTTCACGATCTTCATCACGGCGCCCATGGCCCGGGGGCCTTCCGCACCCGCCGCCTTCGCCTCCTCCACCGCCTGGGCGACGATCGAGTTCAGCTCCTCGTCGGACAGCTGCTTGGGCAGGTACGCGGCCAGCACCTCGCCCTCCGCCTTCTCCCGCTCGGACTGCTCGGGGCGCCCACCCTGCGAGAAGGCCTCCGCGGCCTCGCGGCGCTTCTTCGCCTCGCGGGTGATCACCTTCTGCACCTCGTCGTCGGAGAGCTCGCGCTTCTCCCTGCCCGCGACCTCCTCCTTGGTGATCGCGGCGAGCGTCAGCCGGAGGGTGGAGGAACGGAGCTCGTCGCGCTCCTTGATCGCGGCGTTGAGGTCGCCGTGCAGCTTGGACTTGAGCGTGGTCATGACTTGATTGTCGCAGGTACGGGAAGGAGAACGCCTGCTGATTTAAGGCCCCCTGGCGCCAGGGGCGTTCGGCGGGACGTCCACGGTCTGACACGATGGACGCATGCGCGCGCGATACGGAATCCCCCTGGGAATCACGGCGGCCGGCGCTGCCGGGCTGCTGTACGCGGCGGGCTTCGAGGCCCGCTCCTTCCGCCTCCGACGGGTGACCGTCCCCGTCCTGCCCTCCGGGATGCGCCCTCTGCGCGTACTGCAGGTCTCCGACATCCACATGGTCGGCGGGCAGCGCAAGAAGCAGCGCTGGCTGCGCTCCCTCGCGGGCCTGCGCCCCGACTTCGTGATCAACACGGGCGACAACCTGTCCGACCCCGAGGCCGTCCCCGAGGTCCTCGACGCGCTGGGCCCCCTGATGGAGTTCCCGGGCGCGTACGTCTTCGGCTCCAACGACTACTACGGCCCCACACCGCGCAACCCCGGCCGCTACCTGATCGAGAAGCTCCACGGCCGCCACGGCCTGAACGGCAACCCGCCGGTGGTCGGCGCGGTCCACAACCCGTGGGAGGACCTGCGGGACGGATTCGACTCCGCGGGCTGGCTGAACCTGACGAACACCAGGGGCACCCTGAAGACCGAGGGCGCGTCGGTCGAGCTGACCGGCCTGGACGACCCGCACATCAAGCGCGACCGCTACCCGGAGGTGGCCGGCGGCCCCTCGGCCGCCGCGGACTTCTCCATGGGCGTCGTCCACGCCCCCTACCTGCGCGCCCTGGACTCCTTCAGCGCCGACGGCTACCCCCTGATCCTGGCCGGCCACACCCACGGCGGCCAGCTCTGCATCCCCTTCTACGGCGCCCTGGTCACCAACTGCGACCTCGACACGGACCGCGTGAAGGGCCTCTCCACGCACACGTCGGAGGGCCGCACGGCCTACCTGCACGTCTCGGCGGGCTGCGGCACCAGCCGCTACACCCCGGTCCGCTTCGCATGCCCCCCGGAGGCGACCCTGCTCACCCTCGTGGACCGCGACCAGGGCGGCCACCGGTAACCCGTCCGGCCCACCCGCGTCGCCGGACCTCACCCGTCCGCGCACGCTGGGACGCATGACCGCCCCGATACCCAGGGACATCCCGGACCTCCCCGCCCTCCCGCGTACGAGGCCCCGGCTGCTCCCCTCCGCCGTCCCCGCCAGAGCCGTCGTACCGCTGGTACGGCGTCCGGTGGCGGCGGCGTACCGCCTGACACTGGCGCTGGTGGCCACGGGCGCGGTGCTGGTCGAGATCCTTCTCGGCAGCCCGGCCCGGGTCCTCGGCTACTTCGCGATCCAGAGCGCGGTCGTGCTGGCCGTGGTCATGCTCGCCTCGGCCCGCCGTGCGTGGTTCGCCCGCCACCCCCTGCCGGGCGCCGTCGCCGGAGCGGCCCTCCTCTACATCGTCATGGCGGCCCTGGTCCACCATCTGCTCCTCGCGGACGCCACCCCCCGCTTCTCGATGACGACCACACCCGCAGGGCCTTCCTGGCTGGCCCCCCTCGCCGCCGACACCCTGCACACGGTGCTCCCCGTCGCCGCGCTGCTGGACTGGCTGCTCCTCTCCCCACCGGCCCGCATGCACCTCCGCCGGGCCGCGACCTGGCTCCTCTACCCCCTGGCCTACCTGGCCTTCACCCTCGTCCGGGGCGAACTCCTCCCCGGCTCCCCGTCCCGCTACCTCTACCCCTTCCTCGACGTAGCCCGCCACGGCTACCGGAGCGTCCTCGCGAACGCCCTCCTCGTCGGCCTCTCCTTCTACGCCCTGGCCGTCCTCCTCGTGGCCCTGGACCACGCCCGCCCGAACCCGGTCCGCCGCCACTCGAAAACCGGATTTCGTCTCTAGGCACCGGTGGGCTAAAGTAAACGTCGTCGCCGCGACAGCAGCGACAATCGGGGTGTAGCGCAGCTTGGCAGCGCGCTTCGTTCGGGACGAAGAGGTCGTGGGTTCAAATCCCGCCACCCCGACAGAGAAGTACCAGGTGAGGCACCTACTCAATGGAGTAGGTGCCTCACCTGTTCTGTCTGGGTGACCAGCGGTTCCGCGTGGCTGGGACCGTTGGGGATCAGCGCCGAAGAGGTTCTTCATGGCCGCGGGGACGGTCGGGGCTTTCTCGGGTTGCGGCGGCGATCACGGTGGAGGCGACGGTGGTCGCGATGAGGCTTCCCACCAGGACCATTCCCACGCCGACCACGAAGAGGCCGCTGGCGTCGTCCGACCAGTCGTAGGAGGCGGCGACGGTCAGGCCGGCGGTGGTCCCGATCACAGCGTCTGCGATGTGGCGCCGGGATGCCGCCCAGTACACCGGCGCCAACAGAGTCAGCACCAGTCCGATCACCTGCCACGCCTCGTAGGGGCCGGTCTCGGAACCATCGGGTTGCACGTCGTGACGCTGGTCCCAGCCCAGCCAGGCGGCCCACGCCCCCAGAGTCACCAGCGTCAGTGCGGGGAGCACCAGCAGGCGGTTGCCCGGCTTCAGCAGTCGTCTTCGCATGCCTCGAGGATTCCGGTTCACCGCGCGGGCGACCAGAGCACGTGGTAGTCAGTCACATCCGAGTACCTGTGCGAGGAGTGCTGGACGAGGCTCGGCGGCCTCTGGTCGGTTCGAGGGGCGGCGGAGAGGCGGCCCCCGTGGGCTTGCGTCTCAAGTGGGTCGAGGTAGGAGCGTGGTGGCATGAGCGATGAGGAGCTGTACTCCATCGGGGACGCCGCGCGCCGCAGTGGGCTGAGTGTGAGTGCCGTCCGCTTCTCTGGCGACCGTGGGATCGTCGAGCCCACGGGGGTGAACGCGGCGGGGCACCGGATGTACGACATCGATGCCGTCGCCCGCCTGGAACTCGTGCGGACACTCCGTGAGTTGGGTGCCGATCTGGACGAGATCCGTCGGCTGCTCGACGGCCGTACGACCCTGCGCGAACTGCTCGCCACGCACCTGCGCGTCGTCGAGCGTCAGGAGCGCACCCTGCGGGCCAGGCGCGCGGTCCTCAGGACCCTGATCAGGCAGGGGGACGCGACGGCCCGGGCCGGCCTGATGCACAAGCTCGTCTCGATGACCGACGAGGAGCGTGCAGAGGTCGTCGACTCGTTCTGGAACGACGTCGGGGAAGGGCTGGAGGTGCCCGAAGGCTTCGTCCAGCGGTTGTCGGCGGCGCGTCCGGTGCTTCCCGCCGATCCCTCGGCCGCGCAGCTCGAGGCCTGGATCGAGCTGGCCGACCTGGTGCGGGACCCGGTGTTCCGTGACGCGGTCCGCACGTGGCTGGACCGGCAGACCTCTCACCGCGGACGTCCGCGACCGGATGGCCGATGGGTACCGGCAGGTGCCCGAGATCCTTCGGCAGATCGCCGAGGAGGACGCCGTTTCGGAGAGCCCCGTCTACGACGACACCCACGGCCGGTATCTGTCCCTGGTGTCGCTGATCAACGGGACCGCGGCCGCCGAGGGGGACGCCGGATCCCTTCCTTACGGCTGGATCGCCGACGCGATGCGGGCGCCGGTGCCCCGCTGACCGACCGGCCGTGCGCGGCGGGGAAGGGGCGGCCCGCGGCGTGCGGGCGGTCCGGCCGGTCAGTTCACGCCCCGTTCCTCCAGGGCTGCTCTCAGGCTGCGCAGGGCGTAGTAGACGCGGGACTTCACCGTGCCCTGGGGGACGCCCAGGGTTCTGGCGGCCTGCTGGGTGGTGCGGTCGGCTATGTAGGTGGCGTGCAGGGCTTCGCGGTGTGCGGGGGTGAGGGCCCGGAGGGCGTCCCTGAGCACCATGGAGGACAGCATGCGTTCGATGTCGTCCGCCTCGCCGCCGAGTTCGGCGAGCCATCCGGCGCCGCCGATCTCCACCGGTCTGGCCGCGCGGGCGCGGTGCCCGTCGATGACCAGGTTGCGGGCGACGCGGAACATCCAGGGGCGTACCGCCATGCCCACGTCGTCGACCAGGTTCCGCTTGACCCAGCAGCGCAGCAGCGTCTCCTGGATGACGTCCTCCGTGCGGTGGGTGTCCCCGCCCAGCAGGCGCAGCACGTACACGTACAGCGCGGGGCCGTGCTCCACGTAGAGGTTGCGCAAGGCCCGTTCGTCGGGTGACGCGGCGCTCGCCGATCCGATGACCGTCACGTTCATGGTGTGCTCCAGCTCCTTGGGGGACCGGATCCGTCCTGTCGGACCTGGGGACCTTCGGACCTTGGGACCTTCGGAACTGTGGGCCTTTGCCTCTTCGTCCAGTCGGGTCTGGCTGTCGTGCCGGGCGGAGTCCGGTGCCTCCGGGGCACCGAGTGTCACTGGGAACGTTCCACATCCGATTGACGGCCGTTGTACGGCGCGTACATCGGGGGCCGGGCGCGGCGGCCGGGCTGGGCAGGGCACAACGGGCGGCGGCGCCGAGGGGTTCAATCCAGGGAGCGGGGCGACGTCCGGCACGGGCGGAATCCCCGTCGGCCCAAGAGGTGAACCGTCCTCACCTGTCGTGCGTTGTACGGGTGCCGGCCGCCCCGCGCGGGAACCGGCGCCCCGGTCGGAGGAGAGGAGTCAGTCGAGCCGGTCGAGTCGCTCACGGATCTTCTCGGCGTCCGCGTGGTCGCAGTCCGAGAAGATCGCCAGGGCCTCCATCCAGCTGCTGCGCGCCGCCTCGGGTTCGTCGGCACCCAACTGGGCGTCTCCGAGGTTGCCGAGGGTGTGGCCCTCACCCCATCGTTCCCGATGTCCCGGTGGGTCTTGAGTGCCTGGTGGTAGTACTCGGCCGCGTCGTCGTAGCGGTGGAGCCGGCGGTACACCGTGCCGAGGATGTCGAGGGCCACGCCTTCGAACCATCGGTTGTCGTGCATACGCAGAAGGGTCAGTGCCTGTTGCAGACATGCGACGGCCTCGTCGAACCGGCCGAGCCGCTGTACGCGTCGCCCAGATTGGTCAGCGCGATGCCCTCGCTGCGTTGCCGGTGGCCCGCGCGATGACCAGTCCCCGGCGGGTGTACTCGACGGCCTTGCGCAGGTGGCCGGAGAGCAGGTACGCGTCGCCCAGGTTGGCCACCGTGGAGGCCCGGCCCTCCGTGTGCCCGAGCTCCCTGAAGATCGTCATGGCCTGGCGCAGGGGGGTGATGGCCTCCTCCAGCCTGCCGGAGTCGCGCAGCGCCGCCGACCTGTCCGCGAGCCCCTGGGCCTCGCCCGTACGGTCCCCGGCGGCGCGGGCCGCGGCCAGCCCGGTGGTGGTGGTGGTGTCGAGCCAGTCGTGCGCATGGCTGCGGAGGTAGAAGAACCCCCACAGAACGGCGGGCAGCCGCCATGCGATGCCCGGCCGCCGTCCGGACCCCGCGGCCTGGTGCACGGCGCCGACCAGGTTGGCCCGCTCCCTCTCGCACCACTCCACGGCGTCCTCGCGCGTCGTGAACTCCAGCGGCCGGCAGCCGGCGGGCAGCGGTTCCGCGGCGGCGGACAGCTCGCCTTCGGTCTGCCGCTTCCTGGCCTCCGCGACCCGTCGCTCGAACACGGCGAGGTCCAGGGCGTCCTCCTGGATCCGGAGCAGGTAGCCGTCGCCGACCGAGACGAGCAGCCGGGGCGGCTCACCCTGGTTCCGTCCGGGTTCCAGGATCTTGCGCAGGCGCGACACATAGGTGCGCAGCACCGACACGGCGGCCGTCGGCGGCTCCTCGCCCCAGACGGCGCGGATGAGCTCACCGAGCGCGAGAGGGCGCCCGCGGCTCAGCAACAGCGCCGCGAGCACCACGCGTTGCTGCGGCGATCCGAGGTCCAGTTCCTGTTCGCCGCGCCATGCCCGGACCGGCCCCAGCACGGAGAAACGAACCGATGTTTCATAAGCAGGCACGTTTGGACTCTATTGACCGTCCCCTCCGCCGTAGCCGCTTTGGCGAAACATGCCATTCCATCATGTTCGCCGCTTTTGCGGCCATTGCCGTGATTGCCGCCGGAGTGCGACTCACGCGGTGAGGCTGGACCGTATCCCCGCCGTGGGTGCTGCGGCGCCGGTCACGGCGGGCGACGGCGCCGGCGGATCGCAGCTCGTCGGACCCACGGCACACGCCGTCCGCCGCCGTCCCGCTGGGTGTCCGCGGTGCGAACCGCCGGGGTGGCGTGCCGCGCGGAGAGCGGGAAAACCCGTGGCCCGGGGCGGATTACGAAGAGTCCCCGGAGTGCCGTATGGTGCCGTCGGTCATGGCCCGTAGGGACACTCACATTTGCAGGGGGACGGTCATGGGCGGCGCCGCGCGCATGGGGCACACACCGTTGCCGGGGATCGGTGTGCGGTACGACCTGACCACGCGGGAGGGGCGGCGGCTGTCGGTGATCGCCCATCTCGACGGGTCCCGGACGCTGAGCGAGGACCGCGCGGACGACCCGGACGCCACCGTGATGTCCCTGCGGATGACCGCCGAGGAGGCGGGGGCCGTCATCGACGCCGTGATGCCCGCCCACCACAGCCCGAACCTGCTGGCGACGGCCGAGCTGGGGCTGGTCGCCGAGCGGCTCGAACTGCCGGCGACGTCCCACTGGAACGGGCGGCTGCTGGGCGACACCCGGATGCGTACGGAGACCGGCGTGTCCATCGTCGCCGTACTGCGCCGGACGGAGGCCATCCCCTCCCCCGGGCCCGACTTCCGGCTGGCCGGCGGCGACACCCTGATCGTGATCGGCACGCATGAGGGTGTCGGGGTCGCCGCGGGTATTCTCGGCCGGCGTTGATGCCCCGGGCGACCCGGTCGTCGTAGTCCGCGGGGGCCGCGGCCGGCTCGCCGGTGCGGCAGGCACGATACGGCGGGTACGCGGTCGGCGCGGCATGCACGCCGCCACGACGGCCACGACGGCCACGACGGCCACGACGGCCACGACGGCCAACGAATCAGCTGTGCGTCGCGTTCGCCCGGTTATCCGTCGGAAACGCTCGGAGACCCGTGTTCACCGTGCCAGCGCGCCAGTTTGCCGCTGCGTCCGACGGCCCGCAGCCGGCGTTCCGCCGCCTCGCGGGTCAGCGGGGTCGTGATGAGTAGGAGCTCGTCGCCGGAGCGCAGCACGGTCTCCCGGTCGGGGACGAGGGTGACGCCGCCCCGGACGATCAGGGTGACGACGGTCGGGGGCGGCAGCCGCAGCTCGAAGACGGCGACGCCGTGCAGCCGGGACCCCTCCGGAATACCGACGGTGAGCAGGTCGGCGTCCAGGACGTCGAGGGGCGCGGTCTCCACCTGGATCTCCCGCAGCACACCCGTACGGACCAGTCCCAGGCGCCGGGCGACGGCGGGCAGGGTGGGGCCCTGGATAAGGGTGAACATGATCACGAGGACGAACACGATGTTGAGCACCTCGCCCGCACCGGCGACCCCCGCGACGATGGGGAACGTGGTCAGCACGATGGGCACCGCGCCGCGCAGCCCCGCCCAGGAGATGAACGTCTGCTCGCGCCAGGGGACAGGGAAGGGCAGCAGACAGAGCGTGACCGAGATCGGGCGGGCGACCAGCAGCAGCACCGATCCGATGACGAGGGCCGGGATGATCGCGGCGGGCAGTTCGCTGGGGTCGACCAGCAGGCCGAGCATGACGAACAGGCCGATCTGGGCCAGCCAGCCGACGCCTTCGGCGAAGGAACGGGTGGCGGCGCGGTGCGGCAGCTGGGCGTTGCCCAGCACCATGCCGGACAGGTAGGCGGCGATGATGCCGCTGGCGTTGACCGCTCCGGCGGCGGCGAAGGCGATGACGCCGAAACCGACCGTGGCCAGCGGGTACAGCCCGGTGGCGGGCAGGGCGATGTGCCGCAGCGCGGCGACGCCCAGGAAGCCGACCAGCACGCCCAGGGTGCCGCCCACCGCGAGCTGGTAGAGCAGGTTGAGCAGGAGCGGCCCGGGGCCGGGCAGATCGCCGGCGGCGGTGGAGAACACCATGACCAGGATGATCGTCGGGGCGTCGTTGAAGCCGGACTCCGCCTCCACCAGTCCGCGCAGTTTCTGGGGCATCGGCAGCGCGCGCAGGACGGCGAACACGGCGGCGGCGTCGGTGGAGGAGACGATCGCCGCGAGCAGCAGCGCCGGCTGCCAGTCCATGCCCAGCAGGAAGTGCGCGCCGGTGGCGGTCACCACGACCGAGAGGGCCACGCCCACGGTGGCGAGCACGCCGGCGGGGGCCAGCTGGCGCCGGACGTCGTCCCACCGGGTGCTCAGGCCGCCCTCGATGAGGATCAGGCCCAGCGCCGCGGTGCCCAGTGCCTGTGCCAGCTGGGCGTCGTCGAACTCCAGACCGAGCCCGTCCTCGCCGGCGACCACACCGACCGCCAGGAACAGCAGCAGGCTGGGCAGACCGACGCGGTGGGCGGTGCGGGCGGCGGCGATGCTGGCCAGCAGCACGGCGCCGCCGATCAGCAGTGCCACATACAGCTCGGACAGCGTCATCGCTCGGTTCCCGTGCCGTTCCCGGCCCCGCGGTCGGCGCAAGCGGAGGGTGTGCGGCAGCCGCGGTCAGTACTCGCCCGGCGGCCGGACACCGCGGATCCGCTCGCCGCGGTGCGGGTCGAACATCTCGCCGGCGACCCCGGCCAGGACCAGCCCGGCGGCGATGAGCAGCCCGTGGGCCAGGGCGATGCCGGTACCCAGCACGGCCAGCGCGACGAGGAGCAGCAGCCAGGTCCGGGTGTGCCGGTACTCGCGTGGCCGGCAGGGGCGGCCGTGCCCGAGGGCCTGGGCGAAGCGGGGATCCTCGCGGTGCAGCCGGGCCTCGATCTCGTGCAGCCGTTCGTCGTCCGGTCCGTCCATCGCCCTCTCCTCGACCGCCCGCTCACGGCAGGGACCGGTGGGGAGGCGTCGTCGGGCAGCGCTGGAGAGGCGTCGTCACGGAGCGCCGGGTAGGGGTCCTCGGGCAGCGCCGGGTAGGCGTCGTCGGGCAGCGCTGGGAAGGTGTCGTCGCGGTCGCCGGTGTGGTGCATCTGCTCTCCTTGCGCGTCCGGTGCCTCACGATCACACCAGGACGAAGTAGCGCAGCCACACATACGCGGCCGCGACAGTGACGGGTGACCGCGGTGACGATCAGTCCGTAGCGGCTGAACTGCCGGGACGAGATGTGGTGGCCCTCGCGCCCGGCGATGCCGATGACCACCACAGGGGCCGACGCGGCGATGATCGTGACGTTGCCCACGGGGCCCGCACCGGGCGCGAAGGCCCACCACGGCACGCCCGCCTCGCCGGCGCCCCCGGAGGAGGCCATGGCGGCCCGCATCGTCGCGCGGGCCATGACGAACGGTCCGGTGATGAACGCCGGTGCCTCCCGTCGCGCGTCCTCGACCACGGCACCGGGCCGGGACGGGACACCACGAGCAGCGGTCCGCCGCTGGCGGCCACCGCCGAGGGCGCCGGATGCCGCACGGCAGGCGGGACGAACGCGATCTTCGGCACGACGGTGACCGGCGTCGTGTGGAGGAGGAAGTCGCCGGCCGGCAGGTCCGCGCGGGGGCCGGTCACGATGGGGGGCGGGTCCCCGACGGGGGTCGCGGCTCCGTCGGCGTTGCGGGCCGTCACCTCGGCCACGAGGTACGGCACCGAGGGAACGCCGGGCCGTCGGCGGACCAGGATCGTCACCGGCGCGTTCGGCGGCACGGTGATGACGTGATCGGGTCACGCGGAGAGGAAGACGTCGGTGGCCCCGATGCGCGGCATGAGGACCGCACCGCCCGGTGCGGTAGCGACCCGGTACGCCCACTCCGAGGACCACCACCGCCATCCGTGCCGTGACGCTCACCGCGACCCGCTCGGCGCTGATCCCACCCTTCCGGCGGCCTCGGGCGTTCGTTCCCACGCGGCGGCCGAGCGGCACAGCAGCAGCATCAGCGGGGCCGGGACGGACCGTTCGTCGGTGAGGCCGGTTCGCTGCGTCGCCGCGTGCATCAGGTCGTGGGCTCCTCTCAGGGGTCGGCAGCCCGCGCGGTCCGTTCCGCGAGCGGTCCTCTGCGGCAGGACGGGAGCGGGGCAGTCCGTGAAGTGTGCTGATCACACCCTCACCCGCCAAGGACGCTCACACCATCGGGGCCGACACCCAAAAGGGGAGGGGCGGAACACCTACGGATATCGCAGGACGTGGATGTTGCCCCCCATGTCCCTATGTCCCTATGTCCCCACGCGGACCGGACCGCCGGGGTGTACGGCGTCCACCTACGGTGCCATGCTGGTTCCCGCTAGTTCACCGGCGCGCCGGCCGGAGTCACCCACTCGACGAGCTGGACGACGATGCCGCTGGGGTCGGTGACCTGGAAGAGCCGTTCGCCCCACGGTTCCTGGCGCAGCGGCATGGTGATGTCCGCCCCCTGCTCCCGCAGCCGCCGCTCCTCCTCCTCGATGCCGGTGACGGTGAAGGCCAGGATGATCCCGGCGGCGTGCTGGTCGCGTTGGCCGGCGGGCAGGATCTCGGTGCCGCGGCGCAGCAGGACGATGTCGACGGCCGAGCCGCCGCGGGTCAGTGACGCGAACCCTTCGGCGGCGGCGATCTCCTTGTATCCGAGGTGTGTGGTGAAGAACTGCTGCGAGGCGGTCACGTCATCGACGGTCAACGACACGGTGGAGACGGTGATCTGCACAGACTTCTCTTCTCTCTCGGGGCGGTCGGTCTCTCGGGGCGGTCGGGTCTCACAGGGCTCACGGGGCGGTCAGGTCTGACGGTTGGTCGGGGCGGGTTCTCCGCGCGGGCAGTTCGCGCAGGATGCGTGTCAGGTCGGCCGGGGCGGCGGCGAGGCGGACCGGCGTGCCGGCGTCGTCCAGTTCGGCCACGTGCCAGTCGCCCGGGATCACGCCCGGGTCGTCGCCGCGGGCACGGCGTACCCGCTGGAGGGTGAGACGGGACACCGGGACCGGCCGGGCCGCGAAACGGCCGGGGCCGGAGTGCGGGATCACCGCGGGCGGGCCGTCGCCCCGTTATGTTTTTCGCGGTCCTGCAAGAGGGCCGCTGGCCTCCGGGTCCGGCATGACTGTGTCCCCCTGTCGAACGGATGACCTGGGGGGTGGTGTCACCGGGCCCGGAAGGTGCCGTCGGAGACGCTGATCAGAGGTCCGGCCACCGCCCGGTCCGGCGCAACGCCGGGCAGTTCGCGGGCGGCAGGTCTGCATAACGTGGATGCGCGCGTACGACACCACTGCCGAGGCCGGCACCGTCAACACCCTGGGAAGGGCGCGATGTTCGACACCGAAGACGTGGGCGTGTTCCTCGGCCTGGACGTCGGCAAGAGCACCCATCACGGCCACGGGCTCACCCCGGCCGGGAAGAAGGTCTTCGACAAGCAGTTGCCCAACAGCGAGCCGAAGCTGCGGGCCGTCTTCGACAAGCTGGCCGCGAAGTTCGGCACCGTGCTGGTGATCGTGGACCAGCCCGCCTCAATCGGTGCCCTCCCGCTGACCGTGGCCCGGGATGCAGGCTGCCAGGTCGCCTACCTGCCCGGACTGGCCATGCGGCGGATCGCCGACCTCTACCCGGGCGAGGCCAAGACCGACGCCAAGGACGCCGCGGTGATCGCGGACGCGGCCCGCACCATGCCGCACACCCTGCGCACGCTGGAACTCACCGACGAGATCACCGCCGAGCTGACCGTGCTGGTCGGCTTCGACCAAGACCTTTCCGCGGAGGCCACCCGCACCTCCAACCGGATACGCGGACTGCTCACCCAGTTCCACCCCAGCCTCGAACGCGTCCTCGGACCGCGCCTGGACCACCCCGCCGTCACCTGGCTGCTGGAGCGCTACGGTTCCCCGGCCGCCCTGCGAAAGGCCGGCCGCCGACGGCTCGTCGAACTGATCCGGCCCAAGGCCCCGCGCATGGCCCAGCGGCTGATCGACGACGTCTTCGACGCGCTCGACGAGCAGACCGTCGTCGTGCCCGGCACCGGCACCCTCGACATCGTCATCCCCTCCCTGGCAGCCTCGCT
>NZ_NEUB01001053.1:18525-18737 GCF_002910825.1 Streptomyces sp. SM1
GACGCGGCCCGCACCATGCCGCACACCCTGCGATCCCTGGAGCTGACTGACGAGATCACCGCCGAACTCACGGTCCTCGTCGGCTTCGACCAGGACCTCGCGGCCGAGGCCACCCGCACCTCCAACCGGATACGCGGTCTGCTCACCCAGTTCCACCCCAGCCTGGAACGCGTCCTCGGCCCCCGCCTCGACCACCCCGCCGTCACCTGGCT
>NZ_NEUB01001053.1:18868-22325 GCF_002910825.1 Streptomyces sp. SM1
GACATCGTCATCCCCTCCCTGGCAGCCTCGCTCGCCGCCGTCCACACCCAACGCCGAGCTCTGGAAGCCCAGATCAACACCCTGCTGGAGGCCCACCCTCTTTCCCCGGTCCTGACGTCGATGCCCGGCGTCGGCGTCAGGACCGCCGCCGTCCTGCTGGTCACCGTCGGCGACGGCACCAGCTTCCCCACCGCCGCCCACCTCGCCTCCTACGCCGGCCTGGCCCCGGCCACGAAGTCGTCGGGCACCTCGATCCACGGCGAACACGCCCCACGGGGCGGAAACCGGCAGCTCAAACGGGCCATGTTCCTCTCCGCCTTCGCCTGCATGAACGCCGACCCCGCCTCCCGCACCTACTACGACCGCCAGCGAGCCCGCGGAAAGACCCACACCCAAGCCCTCCTCCGCCTGGCCCGTCAACGCATCAGTGTCCTGTTCGCCATGCTCCGCGACGGCACCTTCTACGACCCCCGCGTCCCCAAGGACGTCGAACTCGCCGCATGACCCCAGCAGGCAAACCACCCCAAACCGAACCCAGGCGCCTTGACGAAAGACATAGAGGCACCCCCCCCACGACGACGTGGGTACCGAAGTGGTGCGGGTTGTAAGCGGTGGCCTCCAGGAAACGGGCCGGCAGGAAGACCTCGCCCTCCGCCGGCTCCCCGGGGCGCGCCAGGGGCTCCCCCGTCTCCCCCGGCGGCCCGAGCGGCCCCGGCGGGCGGATACGGGTGGTCCGCCATGCCCGGACCACCAGGGTGAGCGTGGTCACGGTGCCCAGCGCCGTCCAGGTCGTCGTCGTGGGCGAGGCGAACGGTGCCGTGGGGTGCAGGTAGCACAGGGGCAGCAGCCACAGTGCCGTGACGGCGAGTGCCGCCGCGAAGGGCAGGGCCGACGGCAGGACCTCTCCGTCGGGACGGCGCCGGCTGCGTACCCGGAGCAGCATCCGGGCGGCCGGGTACCCCGCGACGAGGGTCAGGCCGGCCGCGACCATCGCGAGGTCCCCGACGCCCGCGGTGTGATCGCGCCACGTGTGACGGTCTCCCGCAACCGCTTTCACCTCACCGCGCCACCAGGTCAGCCGGACCCGGTCGCCGGGGCGGAAGGCGTCGGCCGCCTCCTGGGACACCGCCAGCCGCTCGAGGGGGCGGGCGGCTGGCGGTGTCCCAGGAGGCGGCCGAGATGACGGTCCGGTGCGCCGGCTCCCCCGTCGCCTCCGGGGGACCGTGGCGGCGGTGCGGCGCGCGCAGCGCTTCCAGCGTCTCGTCGAACTCCTGGGCGTCGGAGGTCCAGGACCGCGGCAGGGGCAGGACCCAGGTGCGTCCGTCGCGGAGCAGCACGCTGACGCGGCGGCTCTCCTCGGACCGGTGCAGCTGCGCGTACATCAGGCGCAGCCGCAGATCGGCGACCTCGCTCCAGGGCACGCTGCGGCGGCGCAGCAGCGTGCGGGAGTGCAGACCGCGGGCGTCGGCCCGGAGCCGCGCGGTGCACTTCCACAGCGCGACGAGGCCGGTCAGGGCGGGCAGCACGCCCACGGCCGGCCAGGCGTGCACTCCCGTGTACGCCCAGAGTGCCACCGCCGCCGCCGTTCCGGCCGCGCCGAGGCCGACGAGGATCCACAGGGCGCCGGTCCACCGAGGTCGGCAGGTCACTTCCCGGGCGTCGCTCACACGGGAAGACTGTCAGCGGACGGGCCGCGCGCGCTTGTGCAGGGTGCGGCAGTGTTGCGGGCGGTCACGTTGCCGACTGCCCTCACCGTCTGGTGTGGTGGTTCGGGGGGGCCGCGGCCCGGGAAGGATCGACGACATGATCATTTTTGGTACCAAGGGGTACCTGTACCAGCTCGCGATACTGACGCTGGTGTGCGCGCAGTGCGGGAATCCGGCCGCGCACACACTCCGCAAGCGGGTCACGAAGTTCACCCTGTTCTTCGTGCCGCTGTTCCCGGTCTCGACGAAGTACGCGACGCAGTGCACCTTCTGCGGCGCCGAGCACAAGATCACCGCCGAGCAGGCCGAGCGGCTCCAGGCGCAGGCCCTCGGCGGCGGGCAGCCGCACGACCGGCCGCACCAGCAGCAGCCGTACCGGTCCTAGCCGTACCGGTCCCAGCCGTTCCGTCCGTCACCGGACCGACCCGTCACCGGACCTAACCGCTCCAGTCCTCGTACGGGTCCGCCGGGGCCGGGACCGGCACGGCGCGGGTGACCTCGAGGTACGGGACCGGGCCGTCGTTGACCGGGTCCTTCGTGCGGCGCGGGGTGTAGGTGCCGGTGATCTCCAGCCAGGTGTCCGGCCGCAGCACCGGGGGCACCTCACCGGTCAGGGCGATCTTGACCGGCAGGGCGTCCGCGGCACAGCAGCTGAGGCCCATGCGGACCAGGTACGGGTCGTCCGTGCCGTTCGTGCCGTTCGTGGCCACGAAACCGGTGATGCTGATGGGGCGGTCGCGGAGGTGGCGGCCGCGGTCGTGGACCGCGCGGGCCGCGTACTCCGCGACGCCGAGGCGCAGCGGGCCCCGGGCGGGAAGTTCCGGGAAGCCCAGGGGCTTCTGCAGCGCCGTACCCGTGTGGGTGGCGCTGTACGAGCCGAGGGCCGGCGGGGCGACCAGGATCAGGGCGAGGAGGGGGAGGGTCAGCAGCCAGGAGATCCGGGGCTCACGGTGCGACGCGCCCGTGTGGGGCGGGCGCCGCCACTCGTACCGGACGGTCGCCGCCGCCGTCGCGATCAGCACCGCGCCCGACAGCAGCAGCAGCGGACGCAGACCGGCCTTGACGTAGCGCAGGTGGAGGTCGGTCAGGCCGGCGTGCAGCACGGTCGCGCCGAGCAGGAACAGCAGGGCCGCCTGTGCCTGGCCGCCCAGTCGTGCCGTCACAGCAGCACCGCTCCCGTCAGGGCCGACACCAGGACGGCCAGGACGAAGGTCGCGGGGGCGAAGCGCAGGGCGAAGGCGCGGCCGAAGGTGCCCACCTGCATGGCGAAGAGCTTGAGGTCGATCATCGGCCCCACGACCAGGAAGGTGAGCCGCGCCGTCAGCGAGAACTGGGTCAGTGACGCCGCCACGAACGCGTCCGCCTCCGAGCAGATCGACAGCAGGACGGCCAGGACCGCCAGCGCCAGGACCGACAGCACCGGGTGGCCGGCCGTCGCGCTCAGCCACTCGGCCGGGACCACCGCCTTCAGCGTCGCCGCCGCCATCGCGCCGACCACCAGGTAGCCGCCCGCGTGCATCACGTCGTGCCGCACCGACCCCCAGAACGCCGCACCCCGGCTCCGCCCCTCGTACGCCGAACGAGCGGGCGGGCGCAGCCAGTCCGTACGGCCGAGACGCTGCCAGAGCCAGCCCATCGCACACGCCACCAGCAGGCTCGCGACGAACCGGGCGAGGACCATCTCCGGGTTGCCCGGGAAGGCGACCGCCGTCGCCGTCAGCACGATCGGGTTGATCGCGGGGGCGGACAGC
>NZ_NEUB01001054.1:0-46287 GCF_002910825.1 Streptomyces sp. SM1
CGAGCCCTCCGGGATGGGCATGCTCCGGCGCGAGCAGAACCGCGCTCACTCCCGCGCCGCGCCGGGCGAGCCGGGCACCGGCGTGGAGGGCGTCGCCCCCGTTGTTCCCGCTGCCCACCAGCAGCACGACCCGGCTGCCGTACACCCGCCCGAGCACATCCGCGCAGGCCGCGGCGAGTCCGGCGGCCGCGCGCCGCATCAGTGCACCCTCCGGCAGCCGTGCCATCAGTTCCCGCTCCGCCGCCCTGACCGTCTCCACGCTGTACGCAGTACGCATGTGTCCGAGTCTCCCGCACGAGAGCGGCCGGCTCTCGTATCCGGCGCTCCGTCCGCTGACCCGCTTCACCCGCTTCACCCGCTTCCCCGGCCGCACCCGCCCGACTCCTTGACTCCCTGCCATGCCCTTGCCAAACTCTCCGCCCCCCACCGGGTGAATCGATTCAGTCGAATCGTTCGACGCCACCTGACGACCGAGACAAGAGACAGAGACAGAGACAGAGGACCCATGCGACGCAGAGCCGCACTTCTCGCAGCAGCCGGCGCCACCGCACTCCTCACCACCGTCGGCACCATGACGGCCCCCGCCACCGCGGCAACACCCCCCACGACCGCCACTCGTCCCACCCTTGCCCCGGGGCGACACCAGCCAGTGGACGCGCAACGTCCGCATCGACGACGTCCACGTCTCCGGCGCGTCCAGCCACGCCGTGGAGACGTACGGCGTCGACGGCCTCACCATCGGTACGGTGACCGCCCGCGGCGTCGGCGAGTCGGGCCTGCTGCTGAACCAGACCGTCAACGCCACCGTCTCCCGGGTGGACGCGGAGAACGCGGGCACCGGCACCGGGTACGCGGCGTTCCGCATGGCCAACCGCAACGGACGGATCGGCAGCTCCTACCCCACCAACATCCGCGTCGGCGAGATCATCGCGCGCGGCGGCGGACGGGGAGTCTTCTGCGTGTCGGAGAGCGGCGGCGCCACGATCGACGGGATCACCCTCTCGAACACCGGCAACGACGCGATCCTGATCGAGAACTGCTTCAACGTGAACCTCGCCGCCCGGAGCGGCACGGTCACCGGCGGCGGCGAGATCCGCCTCGCCGCGCGCTCCGAGTTCGCGAACAACCGGGACATCACCGTCCAGAACCTGACAATGACGAACTCGTCGATCCGCGAGAGCCCCTGCGGTGAGAACACGACGTTCCGCAACAACCGTCTGGTGAACAGCAGCCAGTCGATCTGCCAGCGCACGAACGCGGGGTGCGGCCCGTCAGGCCGCACCCCGCACCACACGTCTCCGCCGCGCTCGCCTCAGCTGGTGCTGAGCATCCCCGCCCGCAGCTTCTTCAGCGTCCGGGACAGCAGCCGCGACACATGCATCTGGGAGCAGCCCAGCCGCTCACCGATCTCCGCCTGGGTCAGCTCCTCGACGAACCGCCAGTGCACGATCTTCCGCTCGCGCTCGTCGAGGTCGGCGATCATCGGGGCGAGCGCGTGGAAGTCCTCGACCAGTCCCAGTGCGGCGTCCTCGGTGCCGATGAAGTCCGCGAGCACGCTCTCGCCGTCCGGCTCGCTGCCGATGGCGGCGTCGAGCGAGGAGGAGTTGTAGCCGTTGGACGCGATCCGGGCCTCGTTGACCTCGGCCTCGGTCAGGCTCATGAGCTGGGCGAGTTCGGCGGTCGAGGGCGTACGGCCCAGCCGGCTGCGCAGTTCCTCGGTGGCGCGGGCCAGCTGCACCCGGGCCTCCTGAAGACGCCGCGGCACATGCACCGACCAGGAGGTGTCCCGGAAGAACCGCTTGATCTCACCGACGATGTAGGGGATCGCGAAGGAGGTGAACTCCACTTCGCGGGACAGCTCGAACCGGTCGATCGCCTTGATCAGACCGATCATGCCGACCTGGACGATGTCCTCCATCTCCTCCGGTCCGCGGCTGCGGAACCGGCCGGCCGCGTAGCGGACCAGGGACATGTTCATCTCGATCAGCGTGTTGCGCGCGTACTGGTACTCGTGCGTGCCCTCCTCCAGCTCCGTGAGCCGGCGGAAGAACTGCTTGGACAGCTCACGTGCGTCCTGGGGCGCGACCTGGCCAGGATCGGCGACCTCCGGCAGCTCGGTCACGCTCTGAGCTCGGTCCGTCCGCGCCATCGTCGACGTCACAGCTAGCCCTCCCAAATCGATCGGCTCCCGGTCCCGGGCTCCGGCTCCCAGCGATTACCCCCATCCGGGCGATGCACACACCGCCATTCCGGAACAATCCTACGAGAGTCACGGACCACACACCCGGATCCCCCCGCGGAGGTCACCGGCGGCGCTTCCGACGTATCCCGCCGGAGGTCACCGCCGACGCTTCCGGAACAGCCGTACCAAGGCGAAGACGAGGGTGAGCACAGCGGCCACGAGGAGGAACGCGTCCCCCCGGACCGGCAGGTCGACCCCGGCCCCCGGAAAGGCGAGCAGCGATCCCATGTGACCGGCCTCACCCTTCCGCGACGACTACCGCCGAGGCCACCCCGGCGTCATGGCTGAGGGACACGTGCCAGGACCGCACGCCCAGTTCGGCCGCCCGGGCCGCCACCGTCCCCTCCACCCGCAACCGCGGCTGCCCGCTGTCCTCGCACCACACCTCGACATCGGTCCAGGAGAGTCCCGCCGGCGCACCCAGCGCCTTGGCCAGGGCCTCCTTGGCGGCGAACCGCGCGGCGAGGGAGGCCACACCGCGCCGCTCCCCACTGGGCAGCAACAGCTCACTCTCCAGGAAGAGCCGCCGGGCCAGCGCCGGCGTCCGCTCCAACGACTCCGCGAACCGCTCGATCTCGGCCACGTCGATCCCGACTCCGATGATGCTCACACGGGCACCCTACGGCGACCCGCGCCTACTCCACGGTCACCGACTTCGCCAGGTTGCGGGGCTGGTCCACCTCGTTGCCGCGGGCCGTGGCCAGCTCACACGCGAACACCTGCAACGGGACGGTCGCCACCAGCGGCTGGAGCAGCGTGGGGGTGACCGGGACGCGGATCAGGTGGTCCGCGTACGGCACCACCGCCTCGTCGCCCTCCTCCGCGATGACGATCGTGCGGGCACCGCGCGCCCGGATCTCCTGGATGTTGGAGACGATCTTGTCGTGGAGCACCGACCGCCCGCGCGGCGACGGGACGACGACCACCACCGGAAGGTCGTCCTCGATCAACGCGATCGGCCCGTGCTTCAGCTCACCGGCCGCGAAGCCCTCCGCGTGCATGTAGGCGAGCTCCTTCAGCTTCAGGGCCCCCTCCAGTGCCACCGGATAGCCCACGTGGCGCCCCAGGAACAGCACCGTGTTCTTGGCCGCCAGCGACCGGGCCAGTTCCCGTACCGGCTCCATGGTCTCCAGGACGCGGTCCACCGCGCCGGAGACGGAGGACAGGTCCCGTACCACCGCGCGGATCTCGTCGGCCCACTTGGTCCCCCGCACCTGGCCCAGGTACAGCGCGACCAGGTAGCAGGCGACCAGCTGCGTCAGGAACGCCTTGGTGGACGCGACGGCCACCTCCGGCCCGGCGTGCGTGTACAGCACCGCGTCCGACTCGCGCGGGATCGTGGAGCCGTTGGTGTTGCAGATCGCGAGGACCCTGGCGCCCTGCTCGCGGGCGTGCCGCAGCGCCATCAGCGTGTCCATGGTCTCGCCGGACTGGGAGATGGCGACGACCAGGGTCTGCGGGTCGAGGATCGGGTCCCGGTAGCGGAACTCGCTGGCCAGCTCCACCTCGCACGGGATCCGCGTCCAGTGCTCGATGGCGTACTTGGCGATCAGTCCGGCGTGGAAGGCGGTACCGCAGGCGACGATGACGACCTTGTCGACCTCGCGCAGCACGCTTGCCGGGATCCGGACCTCGTCCAGCGTCAGCGAGCCCGCCCCGTCGATGCGGCCCAGCAGGGTGTCGGCGACCGCCTTCGGCTGCTCGGCGATCTCCTTGAGCATGAAGGAGGCGTAGCCGCCCTTCTCGGCGGCGGAGGCGTCCCAGTCGACGTGGTACTCGCGGACGTCGGCCGCGGCCCCGGCGAAGTCGGTGACGGTGACCGCGTCGCGGCGCAGCTCGACGACCTGGTCCTGACCCAGCTCGATGGCGTCCCGGGTGTGCGCGATGAACGCGGCCACGTCCGAGGCGAGGAAGGCCTCCCCCTCCCCCACGCCCACCACCAGCGGCGAGTTCCGCCGCGCTCCCACCACCACGTCCGGCTCGTCCGCGTGGACGGCCACCAGCGTGAACGCCCCCTCCAGACGCCGGCACACCAGCCGCATCGCCTCGGCGAGGTCCGCGCAGCCGGAGAACTCCTCGGCGAGCAGATGGGCGACGACCTCGGTGTCCGTCTCGGAGTGCAGTTCGTGGCCGCGCTCGGCCAACTCCTCGCGCAGGGCGGCGAAGTTCTCGATGATGCCGTTGTGGACGACGGCGACACGGCCCGCGTTGTCGATGTGCGGATGGGCGTTGGCGTCGGTCGGGCCGCCGTGCGTGGCCCAGCGGGTGTGGCCGATGCCGGTCGTCCCGGCCGGCAGCGGCCGGTCGGCCAGCTCCTTCTCCAGGTTGACCAGCTTCCCGGCCTTCTTCGCCGTGGCCAGTCCGCCGTCGGCCTGCACGGCGACACCCGCCGAGTCGTAGCCCCGGTACTCCAGTCGCTTCAGTCCGGCCGTCACGACGTCCAGCGCCGACTGCGGCCCCACGTATCCCACGATTCCGCACATGCCCGGCAGCCTACGATCCGTCAGCCGCCGCAAACCGCCTTCGCGTGCCCGAAATCGGAAATTCCCACCGGTGCACGAAAGTCCCGGGCACCGGTGGGAACGGAACACGGGATGCGTCAGGCGAGCTTGCCGAGCTGGGTGTCGGAGACCGCCGTCGGGAAGTCGAAGTCCTCGCCGGTGGCGGCGGAGGCGAAGTTGGTGACGGTGAAGGAGGCGACGGTGGCGCCCTTGCGGGCGACGACCAGTTTCATGGGCGCCTTCACGCCTTCCTCCGCGGCCAGGGTCGCCGTGATCCCGACCGTCTCGTCGCCGCCGGACGCCTGGGTCTTCTCGACCTTCAGGATCTTGAACGACTCACCCATGGCGTCATAGGCGAAGCCTCCGGCACACGTGCCGACGGCGGCGTCCACGTCCTTGACGACCTGCTCGGCGCCGCCGTCCTCGTAGGAGGCGAGCGTGACGATCATCTTGTTCACGTTGAGCCCGGCGAGCAGGGCGTCCTCGGGGCTGACATCAGCGGCCGGCTTCTGCGGCTCGCTCGTCCAGGCCCGCTTCACCGTGGCGGCGGGCGAGCCGGCGGGCACACTCATCTGCAGGTGGGCGAGCGACTTGCAGGCCGCGTCCGCGGCCTTGACCTTGTCGGCAGCGATGTCCTCCGCGGCGGGCACCTTCGTCACCTTGCCGTCCTTGACGTCCGCCTGCGCCGGCGCGGCCTTCTCCAGTTCGGCGGCGGTCAGCGCCTCGGCCGCGGGAGCGCTCGAGTCCGCCTTCGCCTTGCTGTCGTCGGCCTTGTCCTCGTCGCCGGAGCCACCGCAGGCGGTGACCAACAGGGCGAGCGCGGCAGCAGAAGCGGCGAACAGCGTACGGCGGACGGGGCCAGTTCTCACAGACGATTCTCAAAAGCGCGGAGGAGATCCGCGACACGATGGCCGCACTGTAAACACAACCGACCCACCGATGATCACCACGTCGCCACTCGGGGACCCGACCGTGATCACCACGTGATCTCGGAGGATCACCGGAGGGACGGCCGGAGACGCACAAGCGTGACGCAGCCCACCTGCCGCCCCGTTCGAACTCCGTTAACAATGGACTGTGATCTATCCGGTCTCCTCGATCCCCCGGAGCGCCCACCGGCAACGGCCGGAGGCGACTCCCTACGTCGACCTCACTCGCGCCGAATGGAGCGCGTTGCGCGAGAAGACGCCGCTGCCGCTGTCGGCGGCGGAGGTCGAACAGCTGCGCGGACTCGGTGACGTCATCGACCTCGACGAAGTGCGGGACATCTACCTCCCGCTGTCCCGGCTGCTCAACCTCTACGTCGGCGCCACCGAGGGGCTGCGGAGCGCGCTGAACACGTTCCTCGGCGAGCAGGGCTCCCAGTCGGGCACGCCGTTCGTCATAGGGGTCGCCGGCTCCGTCGCCGTCGGCAAGTCCACGGTCGCCCGGCTGCTCCGCGCCCTGCTGTCGCGCTGGCCGGAGCATCCGCGGGTGGAGCTGGTCACGACGGACGGCTTCCTGCTGCCGACCGAGGAACTCCAGGAGCGCGGGCTGATGTCGCGCAAGGGATTCCCCGAGTCCTACGACCGCCGCGCGCTCACCCGTTTCGTCGCCGACATCAAGGCGGGCAAGGGCGAGGTCACCGCCCCCGTCTACTCCCACCTGATCTACGACATCGTCCCCGGTGAAGAGCTCACCGTGCGCCGCCCGGACATCCTGATCGTCGAGGGGCTCAACGTCCTCCAGCCCGCGCTGCCCGGCCAGGACGGCCGCACCCGCGTCGGCCTCGCCGACTACTTCGACTTCAGCGTGTACGTCGACGCCCGCACCGAGGACATCGAGCGCTGGTACCTCAACCGCTTCAAGCGGCTGCGGGAGACCGCGTTCCAGGACCCGTCCTCGTACTTCCGCACGTACACCCAGGTCTCCGAGGAGGAGGCGCTCGACTACGCCCGCACGATGTGGCGCACCATCAACAAGCCGAACCTCGTCGAGAACATCGCCCCGACCCGGGGCCGGGCCACCCTCATCCTGCGCAAGGGCCCCGACCACAAGGTCCAGCGCCTCAGCCTGCGCAAGCTGTAAGGACCCCTCCCGGGGGACCCACGAACACCCCGTCAAGGCTGACCTCCGGCCGGGCTGGGCGGGGGGTGTCGCGCAGCCCGGCGCTTGCGGGGTGCCTCCCCCACTCTCGGCTGCGCTCGAGCGGGGGGACCCCCATCGCCCACCCGTGCCGCCCTGGGGGTACCTCCCAGGCCTTCAAGGCACTGGGGGAGGCACGACTGCCCGCGGCTGCATGGCGCGGCACAGCCGCGAAGGTGGGCGGAACCGCTCGCGCGCGGCGGGAAGGGGACGGGACGGGGGTGCCCGCCCGCAGCGACTGGCGCGTCAACGCCCCGAGCCCTGCCGAGCGACCGATTCCGCGCCGGTCCGAGGACGGACACCCCCGACCCGGCCCCGACCCACCCACCGACCGTGGGCGCTACGCACACCCCCACCGAACCGAAAGCTGCGCCGCAGGCATACGACCCACCACCGCCGGCCGAAAAGCCGCACCGGCCGGAACGAGGAGCGCCACGCCCGCCCCGAAGGGACGACGCCGCGGCCCACGCAGCCCGCACCTCCGACTACCCGACCGCCGACTACCCCAGCGCCGACTTCACCGCGTCCGCCAGCCGTCCCGCGACCGACCGCGCCTGGTCGATGTCCGCGGCCTCGACCATGACGCGGACCAGC
The DNA here is from genome assembly GCF_002910825.1 of Streptomyces sp. SM1. Lineage (GTDB taxonomy): Bacteria > Actinomycetota > Actinomycetes > Streptomycetales > Streptomycetaceae > Streptomyces > Streptomyces okerensis. Next base: position 7,462 of record NZ_NEUB01001054.1, read on the forward strand.
GGCTCCGTGCCCGAGGGCCGAAGGAGCACGCGCCCCGTCTCGCCCAGCTCACGCTCCGCCTCGCCCACCGCGGCAGCGAGCTCCGCGGAGGTCTTCACCCGGGACTTGTCCACATCCGGCACGTTGATGAGCACCTGCGGCAGACGCTGCATCACCGACGCCAGCTCCCGCAGCGGACGCCCGCTTCCCGCGACCCGCGCCGCGAGCAGCAGCCCGGTCAGCGTGCCGTCACCGGTCGTCGCGTGGTCGAGGATGATGACGTGGCCGGACTGCTCGCCCCCGAGGGCGTAGCCCTCCCGCTTCATCTCCTCCAGCACGTACCGGTCCCCGACACCGGTCTGCACCAGCTGGATGCCTTCCCGCTCCATCGCCAGTTTGAAGCCGAGGTTGGACATCACCGTCGCGACGACGGTGTCGGACCGCAGCGCGGCCCGCTCCCGCATCGCGAGTGCCAGCACCGCGAGGATCTGGTCGCCGTCGACCTCCTCACCGGTGTGGTCCACGGCCAGGCACCGGTCGGCGTCGCCGTCGTGCGCGATCCCCAGGGCGGCCCCGTGCTCGACGACGGCGGCCTTGAGCAGGCCGAGGTGGGTCGAGCCGCAGCCGTCGTTGATGTTGAGCCCGTCCGGCTCGGCACCGATGGTGACGACCTCGGCCCCGGCACGGGTGAACGCCTCCGGCGAGACCCGCGCGGCGGCGCCGTGCGCCTCGTCGAGGACGATCTTCAGACCGTCCAGCCGGTTGGGCAGAACGCCGATGAGGTGGGCGACGTACTTGTCCAGCCCTTCCGCGTAGTCCCGCACGCGGCCGACGCCGGCGCCGGTCGGGCGGTCCCAGGGAGCGCCGGTGCGGTGCTCCTCGTACACGGACTCGATCCGGTCCTCCAGCTCGTCGGCGAGCTTGTGCCCGCCGCGGGCGAAGAACTTGATGCCGTTGTCGGGCATGGCGTTGTGGCTGGCGGAGAGCATCACACCGAGGTCGGCACCGAGCGCGCCGGTGAGGTGCGCCACCGCCGGCGTCGGCAGCACGCCGACGCGCAGGACGTCGACGCCCGCGCTCGCGAGGCCGGCGACCATGGCGGCTTCGAGGAACTCTCCGGACGCGCGGGGGTCACGCCCGACCACGGCTGTGGGCCGGTGTCCTTCGAACGTGCCCGCCTCGGCCAGTACGTGCGCGGCGGCGACGGACAGACCGAGCGCCATTTCCGCCGTCAGGTCCACGTTGGCGACACCGCGCACACCGTCCGTGCCGAAGAGTCGTCCCACTTGTCCTCCTGAGGATGCGCCAGTGTCGAAGGCCGAACCGGGGCCGGGCCGCGCCGCCGACTTCCCGCCGGGGGGTTGGACCCACCCGTACGGCCGACGGTTGTGCCACTGACGAAGCTTGTGATGTGTTCCGACGGTCGCGACGGTCACGATGCGAGAGTGCGGCTCCGCATCACCGGGCACGTACCGCAGCGGCCGTACCCGACGGCCGACGCCCCGACCATCCGATCACATTAGCGTTTGAGCGCCTTGTGCCGTTATACGCCCACGACACTGAATAAACGAACGCCCCGGCAGCACTGTGGCGTGCCGCCGGGGCGTTCGGAGTACGCGCGAGCGCCTGGGATCAGCGCTTGCTGTACTGCGGGGCCTTGCGGGCCTTCTTCAGACCGGCCTTCTTGCGCTCGACCGCACGGTCGTCGCGCTTGAGGAAGCCGGCCTTCTTCAGGGCGCCGCGGTTGTTGTCCACGTCCGCCTCGTTCAGCGCACGGGCGACACCGAGACGGAGCGCACCGGCCTGACCGGAGACACCGCCACCCGCGATGCGGGCGATGACGTCGTAACGGCCTTCGAGCTCGAGCACCTTGAAGGGCTCGTTGACTTCCTGCTGGTGCACCTTGTTCGGGAAGTAGTCCTCGAGGGTGCGACCGTTGATCTTCCACTTGCCGGTGCCCGGGACGATCCGGACGCGGGCGATGGCGTTCTTGCGACGGCCCAGGCCGGCGGCCGGCTGGGGCTCGCCGAAGCGGGCGGCCATGGACTCCGAGGTGTACTCGCCCTCGACGGGCACCTCGGACTCGGTGGTGTAGCTGTCGATGTCAAGCTCTTCGAGCGGCTGCTCGGCAGTGGTCTCGGCCACGATGCTCCTCAGATTCTGTTCAGTCTTAGGGGGTGGCCGGACTTACTGCGCGACCTGGGTGATCTCGAACGGCACCGGCTGCTGGGCAGCGTGCGGGTGCTGGTCGCCCGAGTAGACCTTCAGCTTCGAGAGCATCTGACGGCCCAGGGTGTTCTTGGGGAGCATGCCCTTGACGGCCTTCTCGACGGCCTTCTCGGGGTTCTTCGCGAGCAGCTCGTCGTAGCGGACGGAGCGCAGACCACCCGGGTAGCCCGAGTGGCGGTACGCCATCTTCTGGGTCCGCTTGTTGCCGGAGAGGTGCACCTTGTCCGCGTTGACGACGATGACGAAGTCACCGGTGTCGACGTGGGGCGCGTAGATCGGCTTGTGCTTGCCGCGCAGGATGGAGGCCGCAGTGGAGGCCAGACGACCCAGGACGATGTCCTGAGCGTCGATGACGTGCCACTGGCGCGTCACATCGCCGGGCTTGGGGCTGTACGTACGCACGGTTCGTAGCCTTCGCTTCTTCAGTGAATGTGGTCCTGACAAGGTCACCGAAGACGATCACGACAGCCTTGACCGCACTGCGGTGACGCAAACCGCGCGCTGGTCGCTGGTCATCGGTCCGGTGGACCGGTGTAAGGGCCCCTCACGTGAGAATGAGCAAGCCACTACACACAACGAACATGCAGAATACCCATGCTCGGCCAGGCGGGTCAAAACGAGCTCACCGCCGGTGGCCTCCGCCGATTCTACGGCCCCGCCCGGCCCCTCCCACGCCGCACGCGCCCCGCACCCCACACACCCTCGCCACTCGCCCGCGTTCAGCCGCGTCCCGGCGGCGTCTCGGCCGCCACGGACCCTTCGGAAGGCCCAGGCGCTCCAGACACCCCCCGCTCCCCACGTTCCCCCGTGTCTCCCCTGTCTCCCGCGTCTCCGATGGCTTCTCCGTCCCCCCTGTCTCCGATGGCTTCCGCGTCCCCCCTGCCTCCCCTGTCCCCTCTGTCCCCCCGCACGCAGTGATACGCGACCGTCCCCGCCAGCACACACAGCGTGACCGCGTCCCGGAAGGCCCGGCGCTTCCCCGACTCCAGCCACGGCCAGGTCACCCCCGGCAGCTGGGGCACCAGCGCGAGCCAGAACCAGGGCCGCCGGGCCACCGACCCGGCGTACGGCAGGCCGGCGATCAGCAGCGGCAGGACGACCAGGAGGTAGTGGTTGTAGGAGGGCCGTGACACCAGGAACGCCGACAGCATCAGCGCCGCGGACGTCTCGGCGAGGCGCAGCGGCACGGGCCCCGGCCCCCGCCAGCGCCGGTACGCGCACAGCACTCCGACGGCGGCCGCGAGCACCGCCAGCGACGTGGCCGCCGCCTGGGGCACGCCGAGCCGGGGCAGCACGGCCGCGGGCCCCGCCTCGTAGAGCCGCACGAAGGCGTCGTCGCCCTTCAGCAGGAACGGCAGGGTGCGGGTGAGGAATCCCGTCGGGTCGGGGAGGAAGAGCGCCGCCACCACCGAGGAGACCGCCGGCACGAGGATCACCAGGGCCAGCGCCCCCCACCGGCGCGCGAAGAGGAACAGCAGCGCCATCGGCGCGAGCAGCGGCTTCACCGCCACCGCCACCCCGATGACCGCGCCCGCCACGACCCAGCGGCCCCGGCTCACCAGCAGCAGGCACAGGGGCAGCGCCAGCACGGCCGTCACCGTCCAGTTGCCCAGCCGCACCAGTTGCCCGAAGGGCGCGAATCCGGCTGCGAGGCCCAGCAGCCCGAGGGCGGCGAGCCGGCTCCGCAGCGGCACGCGGTGCAGCCGCAGCGCGCAGGCCCAGCCCAGCGCGAGGGCGACGGCCACCGCCACCGGCACCAGCGCGTCGAGCACGGACCGCGGCAGCAGCGCCTGCGGGACGGCCGCCATGACGGCGCTCGGGAAGTAGAGGAAATGCCGGTCGTCATAGGGCGATCCGCCGTCCAGCCAGGTACGCGCTGCGTCCACGACGATCTCGTTGTCCATGCCTCCGCCCGAGGTCACCAGCACCGTATGGACCGTCAGTGCCCCCAGCACGGCAGCCAGTCCGGCCCACAGGACGCCGCTCGCGGGTCGCACCAACCACCCCGAGATGTCGCTTTTGCCCGTCACCATGCGGGCAACGCTAAGGCCTGTGCCAGCCGTTGAGGCGGACCAGCACACCCCAAGGCACGTCTAAGATGCGCCCCATGAGCTTTGGGCAGGGGGGACCTCCGCAGCAGTGGGATCCCTGGAAACCGAATTCCCAGCAGCCGTGGAGCAGCGACGGCGGGGGCCAGTCGCCGGACTGGGCCGCGCTCGCCGACGCGTCCGAGGCCCGCGCCAAGCGGCGCCGGCTGCTGTTCATAGGCGGCGGCGCGCTCGCGACCGTCGCGATAGGCACGGCCGTCGCGGTCGCCGTCGTCTCGGCGAACGGCGGCAGCCAGGCCTCGCCTGGCGGGTCGTCCCAGCTGCCCGGGGCCTCCGATGTCGGCATACAGAGCCCGACGGGCACGGTCCCGTCGTTCGCGCCGACGAGCGCCCCGCCTCCGCTGGACCCGGACGACTTCATCGCCAGCGCGGTGAAGGACAAGGCCCCGCTGAGTCCCGACATCCTCTTCCCGGGCACGCAGCTGACCATGGGTGAGACGGTGTACAAGAAGGGCCCGACGGCGGACACCGAGAACTGCGCCTCGGCCGCGAAGGCCACGCTCCCCAAGGCGCTCACCGGCAACGGCTGCACACGCCTGATCCGGGTCACCTACACCAAGGACAACGTGGCGGTGACGGTCGGCGTGGCCGTGTTCGACACCCAGGCGCAGGCGACCAGGGCCCGGCAGCAGACCGACGGCAAGAGCATCGTCAAGTCGCTGTCGGGCGGCGGTGTGAAGGACTTCTGCTCCGGCGCGGTCTGCCGCTCCACCCGCAACTCCCTGGGACGCTACGCCTACTTCACCCTGGCCGGCTTCACCGACGGCAAGAACGTGACGGAGAAGGACAAGGCGGTCTTCGCCACGGGCGACGACCTCCAGGAGTTCACGTTCCGTCAGATCCGCCGCCGGGGCGAGGCCCAGGCGTCGGCGGCGGCGAACGAGTAGCGCCGCCGCCGGGACGGAGTCAGCAGCACCTGCCGGCCGGCAGGGACCGCTTGTTGCGGGCTTCCCTGCTGCGGGCCGCCAGCAGCTCGTCGGCCGGGTAGCCGACCTCTTCCAGGGTCAGGCCGTGCGGGCGTACGACATGCACGGCCGAATCCCGTACGCCCGCCGCCAGGACCTTCCCGGGCCAGTCCGGCGGACGGTGGCCGTCGCCGACGAACAGCAGGGCGCCGATCAGCGAGCGCACCATGTTGTGGCAGAAGGCGTCCGCCCGGACCGTGGCGGTGACGATCCCGTCCTCGCCCCGCACCAGGCTCAGCTCCTGGAGGGTCCGGATGGTCGTGGCCCCCTCCCGCTTCTTGCAGTAGGCGGCGAAGTCGTGCTCCCCGAGCAGCCCGCGGGCGGCCTCGTTCATCGCGTCGACGTCCAACGGCCAGTCGTGCCAGAGGACATGGCCGCGCAGCAGCGGGTCGACTCCCCCGGGGTTGTCGGTGACGCGGTAGGCGTAGCGCCGCCAGATCGCGGAGAACCGCGCGTCGAACCCGGGCGGCGCCTCTCGGAGCGCCCACACCCGCACGTCCCTCGGCAGCCGCCCGGCGAGCCGCTTCAACAGCTTCGGGTGGTGTTCGGCCCACACCTCCCGCGGCAGATCGACGTGCGCGACCTGGCCCCGGGCGTGCACACCGGCGTCGGTCCGCCCCGCCACGGTCAGCTCGTACGTCGTCCCCGCGGACCGCGTCACGGTCCGCAGCGCGTCCTCGATCTCCCCCTGCACGGTCCGCCGCCCCCCGGCCTGCTTGGCCCACCCGGAGAACTCGGCCCCGTCATAGGAAAGGTCCAACCGCACCCGCACATCGTCACTCACACGGAGATCCTCTCACCCACGAAGAAGCGGGCCCGCTCCTCAGAAGGAGCGGGCCCGCAACAGCGCCCCAGGGGGGCGCGGGGCTGTGTCGACCAGCGGCTCCGCCGCGCGGGCGCGACAAGCGACCACGAAGCCGCAGCCGCAGCCGCAGCCGAACAGTCCCCCACCAGAACGCTTACGCGTCCTTCGACTCCTCGGCCGGGGCCTCGGCAGCCTCGTCCTTGGACAGGTCCGCCTTCGCCTCGGCGGCAGCGCCCTCCGCGTCCTTCGCGGAACGCTTCGTCGCAGCCTCGGCCTCGCCGACCGCGGTCTGCTGAACCGTCAGCGCCTCGACCAGCTCGATGACGGCCATGGGCGCGTTGTCGCCACGGCGGTTGCCGATCTTGGTGATGCGGGTGTAGCCACCGGGACGGTTCTCGTACCGCGGGCCGATCTCGGTGAAGAGCGTGTGGACGATGCTCTTGTCCGTGATGACCTGGAGCACCTGACGGCGGTTGTGAAGGTCGCCCTTCTTCGCCTTGGTGACCAGACGCTCGGCGTACGGACGCAGCTTGCGCGCCTTCGCCTCGGTGGTGGTGATGCGGCCGTGCTCGAACAGCGCCTTCGCGAGGTTCGCGAGGAGGAGCTTCTCGTGCGCGGCGCTGCCGCCCATACGGGCACCCTTGGTGGGCCTCGGCATGGTGTTTCTCCTAGGTGTCTGCCCCGGCCGTATCAGGTACCGGAGTCAGTATCCGAGCAGACGGTTGTCTGTCGGAGATCCGGGGCGACCCCGAAGGGGCGCCCCGGAAGGGGCGCGGGACGGTGTCGATATGCGACTCCGTCGCGGGGGCGCGACAAGCCACAGCGGACCCGCACCCGAGAATCAGGCCTCCTCGCGGAGCGCTCAGTACTGCTCGGTCTCCACGAACCCGGCGTCCGCGTCGTCGTCCGCGCCGAACGCGTCCGCCGCGGCGGTGGGGTCGAATCCGGGGGGCGAGTCCTTCAGCGCGAGACCCATGCCCGCCAGCTTCGCCTTGACCTCGTCGATCGACTTCGCACCGAAGTTGCGGATGTCGAGCAGGTCGGCCTCGCTGCGCGCGACGAGCTCACCCACGGAGTGGATGCCCTCACGCTTGAGGCAGTTGTACGACCGAACGGTGAGCTCCAGCTCCTCGATCGGCAGCGCCAGATCGGCGGCGAGAGCGGCATCCGTGGGGGACGGGCCCATGTCGATGCCCTCGGCGTCGATGTTGAGCTCGCGGGCCAGACCGAACAGCTCGACCAGGGTCTTTCCGGCCGACGCCATGGCGTCACGGGGACGCATGGCCTGCTTGGTCTCGACGTCGACGATCAGCTTGTCGAAGTCGGTGCGCTGCTCGACACGGGTCGCCTCGACCTTGTAGGTGACCTTGAGAACCGGCGAGTAGATCGAGTCGACCGGAATGCGCCCGATCTCCTGACCGACCTGCTTGTTCTGGACGGCCGAGACGTAACCGCGGCCGCGCTCGACCGTCAGCTCCATCTCCAGCTTGCCCTTGCCGTTGAGCGTGGCGAGGACGAGGTCGGGGTTGTGCACCTCGACACCGGCCGGCGGGGCGATGTCGGCGGCGGTGACCAGACCCGGGCCCTGCTTGCGCAGGTACATCACGACCGGCTCGTCGTGCTCCGAGGAGACGACCAGCTGCTTGATGTTGAGGATCAGGTCGGTGACGTCCTCCTTGACGCCCGGCACGGTGGTGAACTCGTGCAGGACGCCGTCGATGCGGATGCTGGTGACAGCGGCTCCGGGGATCGACGACAGGAGGGTACGGCGGAGGGAGTTGCCGAGGGTGTAGCCGAAGCCCGGCTCCAGCGGCTCGATCACGAACCGGGAGCGGAATTCGTCGACGACCTCTTCGGTCAACGAGGGACGCTGAGCGATCAGCATGTGGAGATCCTTCAGTCAGGGGCGCCCGCTATTTGACGCCCGACCATTACGGCAAGGGTACGGGCGATACGACCCGAAAGAGCCGTACCGCCCGGAAAACCCTGGTGAAGCGAGATCAGACGCGACGGCGCGGATCACCCCCACGTCGGCGGGGACGGCCGTCGCGCCGGATCAGACGCGGCGGCGCTTCGGCGGGCGGCAGCCGTTGTGGGGGGTCGGGGTGACGTCCTGGATGGAGCCGACCTCGAGGCCCGTGGCCTGCAGGGAACGGATCGCGGTCTCACGACCGGAACCCGGGCCCTTGACGAACACGTCGACCTTGCGCATGCCGTGCTCCTGGGCGCGGCGGGCGGCCGACTCGGCGGCCATCTGCGCGGCGAACGGCGTGGACTTCCGGGAGCCCTTGAAGCCGACGTGGCCGGCGGAGGCCCAGGAGATCACGTTGCCGGACGGGTCCGTGATGGAGACGATCGTGTTGTTGAACGTGCTCTTGATGTGCGCGTGGCCGTGAGCGACGTTCTTCTTTTCCTTGCGGCGCACCTTCTTGGCAGCGCCCTGACGACCCTTGGGGGGCATCTATTACTCCTACGGGAGGTGGTCGGTCCTGCAGCAAGACCGCTGGATGAGCGTCCGCTGAGGACTACTTCTTGCCCGGCTTCTTCTTGCCGGCGATGGCGCGACGCGGGCCCTTGCGGGTACGCGCGTTGGTGCTGGTGCGCTGACCGCGGACGGGCAGACCACGACGGTGACGCAGACCCTGGTAGGCACCGATCTCGACCTTGCGGCGGATGTCGGCCTGGATCTCGCGACGGAGGTCACCCTCGGTCTTGATGTTGTTGTCCACGAACTCACGGATCGCGACGAGCTGCTCCTCGGAGAGGTCGCGAACGCGGGTGTTCGGGTCGACGCCGGTGGCGGCCAGCGTCTGCTGCGAAAGGGTCCGGCCGATGCCGAACACATAGGTGAGGGCGATCTCCACGCGCTTTTCGCGCGGGATGTCAACACCGGAAACGCGTGCCATTCAATGGCTCCAGTTAGTTGTCGGAGGTCTTCCACAGGCCCGCTTCCCAGCCCGCCGTACGAGGTACGGACCGGGTCCCCGGCCTCCGAGCCGGGGGTGTCGAGCCTTGCGGCTCGGGACCTGCGTATGAACGTGTACTGCTCGCGTCGCGCGAAGTTCTGCGAAGTCGCAGAGGGTGGATCGTGCTGCGGTCAGCCCTGGCGCTGCTTGTGGCGCGGGTTGTCGCAGATGACCATGACCCGGCCGTGACGGCGGATCACCCTGCACTTGTCGCAGATCTTCTTGACGCTCGGCTTGACCTTCATGGGTGTGAGGTTCTCCGGGTCAGTGCCATCACCCCGGCGCGAGCCGGGGCGGGGGCAAGATCTACTTGTACCGGTAGACGATCCGGCCACGCGTCAGGTCGTACGGAGACAGCTCCACCACGACCCGGTCGTCAGGGAGGATGCGGATGTAGTGCATACGCATCTTGCCGCTGATGTGAGCCAGGACCTGGTGGCCGTTCTGGAGCTCCACCTTGAACATGGCGTTCGGGAGAGACTCGACGACAGTGCCTTCGATCTCGATGGCACCTTGCTTCTTGGCCACGCTTCGCCCTTCGAATCGACTACCTTGATCGACTCTGGCGTGCACCGCGTGAGTACATTGTGAGTACATGCAGACATGCGGGTGCACAAGAGCCGACGAGTCAGTCTACGTCAGCGCACCCTGAAACACGAATCGTGGAATCCTGCCCCGCACGGGAGATCCTTAACCAAGGGGATCCGGAGCGGCCGTGATGCCCATCTCCGCCAGCTTGGCCTTGCCACCGTCGGGGGCGGTCAGGACCAGGGGGCCCTGTTCGGTGAGGGCGACGGAGTGCTCCCAGTGGGAGGACCAGGTGCCGTCGGTCGTGATGACCGTCCAGTCGTCGGAGAGGACCTCGGTCCTCGGGGTGCCCAGGGAGACCATCGGCTCGATGGCGAGACAGAGACCGGGCACCAGCTTCGGCCCCTTGCCCCGCTTGCGCTCGACGTAGTTCAGCAGGTGCGGGTCCATGTGCATCTCGGTGCCGATGCCGTGGCCGCCGTAGTCCTCGACGATCCCGTACTTGCCGCCGCCCGGCTTCGGCTGCCGGCGGATGTACGTCTCGATCGCGCGGGAGATGTCGACGAGCCGGTTGCCCTGCTTCATGGCCGCGATGCCGGCCCACATCGACTCCTCGGTCACCCGGGACAGCTCGACCAGCTCCGGGGAGTGGCCGGACCCGACGAACGCGGTGTACGCGGCGTCACCGTGCCAGCCGTCGATGATCGCGCCGCAGTCGATGGAGATGACGTCGCCGTCCTTGAGGACGACGTCGTCGGAGGGGATGCCGTGGACCACGACCTCGTTCACGGAGGTGCAGATGGTCGCCGGGAAGCCGCCGTAGCCGAGGAAGTTCGGCTTGGCGTCGTGCTCGGCGAGCACCTTGCGGGCGACCTGGTCCAGATCCTTCGTCGAGGCCCCGGGCACGGCGGCCTCACGGGTGGCCGCGTGGATGGCGGCGACGACCAGCCCCGCCTCACGCATCTTGGCGATCTGCTCGGGGTTCTTGATCTGCACCATCTGGGCTGACGCCTCCTGCCGCGGGTTCATGTCCAACCCCTCCACGATACGCGCCCGCTCGAGCCGAAGCCGAGGTGGCGGCCCTCCCGGAGAGGCCTCGCGCGACCGGCCTCCGATCGCCCTGTCAGGGGCAACGTGGCGGTAGTCACACCCGTACTGTCTGCGATAGAAGCCGTTGACGGACCCAACTGGCCAACCTAGCCTCACAGTTGCCACCCGGTGACCTCGACTGGCAGCACACAGCTCCTACGCTCAGGACCGGCTGTACGGTCCCCAGAGATAGAGGTATACGTAATCAAGAAGTCCTGACGCCCGGTGCCGGCCATGGCCGCAAGACTGTCCTACTTGGCCGGCAGCTCACTGAGTTCCGCCCGGCCGGAGTCGACGTCGATGACATAGAAGCCGGTACGGCTCTGCTTCGGCCCCGGCATGTCCTGACTCTCGCCACCCTCCGACGCACCCTCCGCACGCACCGGCGCGTCCTGGAAGAGGCCGTCCGGGTGGTGGCTGTACGTCGTCGCCACCAGGCGCTCGCCGTCCGGCGAGAACTGCATACCGCCAACGCCCTTCTCGACCTCGATCCAGCGCCGGACCTTGCCCGTCGACAGATTCATCAGGCCTATGCGGCTGACGGGCAGATCGCCCTCCAGCACCGCGGCCGTCCTCATCCCGGGAGCGACATCGAGCCAGGCCCAGTCGGTCTTCTCGTACCGTTCGGTCGCGGCGTTGTACAGACTCCACTCACGCCCCGTTCACCGCGTCCCCGTCCGGCTGCTGCACGAGCTGCGTCGTGCAGTACGCCGAGACGGCGACCTGCCCCGCGGCTATCGTCTCGCGCGGCGGGGACCGGTCCGGACGGGCCACCACGTCCGAGACCTCGGACTGCCCTTCCGGGTCACCACCCGTCAGGGCCACCGACACCCCGACGACTGCGGCGACCACGGCGACCGCCAGGCCGCGGCTCCTGCGGCGGGGCAGCGAACGCTGCTCCCGCTCGGTGGAATCGTCGGACCGTGGCGACTGTTCGGGCTTGATGGCCGTACCTCCTCGGCAGAGCACTTCCGGGGTGCCCAAGAAGGAAGGCAGCGGCCCCCGCCGGGGGGGCCGCTGCCTTCCTTCGCAAGCTGTTACGAACCGGACAACGCCGACATGGCCCGCTTCGTGACGTCAGCCACCTTCCCCATCGCGGAGACCGTGGTCACAAGGCCCTGGGCCTTGTAGTAGTCGATGATCGGCTCGGTCTGCGTGTGGTAGACCTCGAGCCGCGTGCGGACGGTCGCCTCGGAGTCGTCATCCCGCTGGTACAGATCGCCGCCGCAGACGTCGCAGACGCCTTCCTGCTTCGGTGGGGTGTACGTCACATGGAAGACGTGAGCCGAGTCGTTGCGGCAGACGCGCCGGCCGGCGATCCGCTTGACGACCTCGTCCTCCGGGGCCTCCAGGTCCAGCACCGCGTCGAGCTTCATGTCCTCGGCCTCGAGCAGCTCGTCCAGCGCCTCGGCCTGGGAGACATTGCGCGGGAAGCCGTCCAGCAGGAAGCCGCCCTCGGCGTCGGGCTGCTTCATACGGTCCTTGGCCATGGCGATGGTGACCTCGTCGGGAACGAGATCGCCCGCGTCCATGTAGGACTTCGCGAGCTTTCCCAGCTCGGTCTGCCGGCCGATGTTGGCGCGGAACAGGTCGCCCGTGGAGATGTGCGGGATGCGCAGTTTCTCGGCAAGGCGGGCGGCCTGCGTACCCTTACCTGCACCCGGCGGCCCGACGAGGACGATTCGCATCAGCGGAGGAACCCTTCGTAATTGCGCTGCTGAAGCTGGCTCTCGATCTGCTTCACGGTCTCGAGACCGACACCCACGATGATCAGGATGCTGGTCCCGCCGAACGGGAAGTTCTGGTTTGCCCCGAAACCAGCCAACGCCATCGTCGGCACGAGAGAGATCAGCCCCAGATACAGCGAACCCGGCCAGGTGATCCGGTTGAGTACGAAGCTCAGGTACTCAGCGGTCGGTCGGCCAGCCCGGATGCCCGGGATGAAGCCACCATACTTCTTCATGTTGTCGGCGACTTCTTCGGGGTTGAAGGTGATAGCCACGTAGAAGAACGCGAAGAACACGATCAGGAAGAAGTACAGAACGATGTGCGGCGCCGCTCCCGGATCCGCCAGGTTCTTCTCGACCCAGGTCTTCCAGCCGGCCGTGCCACCCGCGAACTGCGCGACCAACGCCGGGATGTACAGCAGCGACGAGGCGAAGATGACGGGGATGACGCCCGCCTGGTTCACCTTGAGCGGGATGTAGGTCGACGTGCCGCCGTAGGAGCGGCGGCCGATCATACGCTTGGCGTACTGCACCGGGATCCGGCGCTGAGCCTGCTCGACGAAGACGACCAGGCCGACCATGACGAAGCCGACGACCATGACGGTGCCGAACTCGATCCAGCCGCCCGCCAGGCTGCCCTGCTCCTTGATGGCCCACAGGGCGGAGGGGAAGGTCGCGGCGATCGAGATGAACATCAGGATCGACATACCGTTGCCGATGCCGCGGTCGGTGATCAGCTCACCGAGCCACATGACGGCGGCCGTACCGGCGGTCATGGTGACGACCATGGTGATGGTCACGAAGATCGACTGGTCCGGGACGATCTGGCCGGCGACGGGGCAGCCCGGGAAGAGGGAACCGCTGCGGGCGGTGGCCACCAGGCCGGTGCCCTGGAGGATGGCGAGCGCGACCGTGAGATAACGGGTGTACTGCGTGATCTTCGCCGTACCGGCCTGGCCCTCCTTCTTCAGGGCTTCCAGACGCGGGATCACGACGGTCAGCAGCTGCAGGATGATGCTCGCGGTGATGTAGGGCATGATGCCCAGCGCGAAGATCGTAATCTGGAGCAGCGCGCCGCCGCTGAACATGTTGACGATACCGAGGAAACCTTGGTTCGCTTCGGCCGCGTTGATACAGGCCTGGACGTTGCGATAGTCGACACCAGGAATCGGGACGTTCGTACCGATGCGGTACACGACGATGATGCCGAGCGTGAAGAGCAGCTTCTTGCGCAGGTCGGGCGTCTTGAACGCCCGGGCGAACGCGGTGAGCACGGTGCCTCCTGCGACCCCCCGCGCAACTGCGTCAAGGGTGACGGTTTTGAGATTCCGACTAAGGACGATTACGTAACGGTCAACTGCCGCCGTGAGTGCCCCGTACGGGGCACCCGAGGTCAATGGGCAGCGCAGGCCACCTTACCGGCGACACCGCCCCCCTAGGAACGACCAACCGGGGATACCCCATTTGTGGGGTATCCCCGGTCGGGATCGCTCTACGTCATCGGGACACCTGAAGAAGTCAGACGAGCTCGGTGACGGTACCGCCGGCGGCGGTGATCTTCTCCTTGGCGGAGCCGGAGACGGCGTCGACCGTCACCTGCAGCGCCACGGAGATCTCGCCCTGGCCCAGGACCTTGACGAGGCTGTTCTTGCGCACGGCACCCTTGGCGACCAGGTCCTCGACCGTGACCTCTCCACCCTCGGGGTAGAGGGAGGCGAGCTTGTCCAGGTTGACGACCTGGAACTCGGTCTTGAACGGGTTCTTGAAGCCCTTGAGCTTCGGGAGACGCATGTGGAGGGGCATCTGGCCACCCTCGAAGCGCTCCGGAACCTGGTAACGGGCCTTGGTGCCCTTGGTACCACGACCGGCCGTCTTACCCTTCGACGCCTCACCACGACCGACACGGGTCTTCGCGGTCTTGGCGCCGGGGGCGGGACGGAGGTTGTGGATCTTGAGCGGGTTCTGCTCCGCCATGATCAGTCGACCTCCTCGACCGTCACGAGGTGGCGGACGGTGTGCACCATGCCGCGGAACTCGGGACGATCCTCCTTGACGACCTGCGTGTCGATGCCCTTGAGACCAAGGGAACGCAGGGTGTCACGGTGGTTCTGCTTGCTGCCGATGTAGGACTTGACCTGCGTAATCTTGAGCTGCGCCATGACCTACGCACCCGCCCCGGCACGTGCGCGGAGAAGAGCCGCGGGGGCGACGTCCTCGAGGGGCAGACCACGGCGGGCCGCGATCTCCTCGGGACGCTGCAGGCCCTTGAGGGCCTCCACGGTCGCGTGCACGATGTTGATCTGGTTGTCGGAGCCGAGCGACTTCGACAGCACGTCGTGGATACCGGCGCACTCGAGCACGGCGCGCACCGGACCACCGGCGATCACGCCGGTACCCGGGGACGCCGGCTTGAGCAGCACGACGCCGGCAGCCTTCTCACCCTGGATGGGGTGCGGGATGGTGCCCTGGATGCGGGGGACCTTGAAGAAGTGCTTCTTGGCCTCCTCAACACCCTTGGCGATGGCGGCCGGCACCTCCTTGGCCTTGCCGTATCCGACACCCACGGTGCCGTCACCGTCGCCCACCACGACCAGCGCGGTGAAGCTGAAGCGACGACCACCCTTCACAACCTTGGCGACGCGGTTGATCGCGACTACGCGCTCAACGTACGCGGTCTTCTCGGCGGCGGATGCGCCACCGTCACGGCCCTTCCGGTCCCGCCGCTCGCCGCCACCGGCACCGCCACCGCGGCGCTGGGGTCCAGCCATTGGAATTACCTCTCTCTGTTTCCGCTAGCTCGCAGCAACAACAGTCGCTACCGCGACGGGCGGCTCTAGAACTTCAGACCGGCTTCGCGGGCGGCGTCCGCCAGGGCGGCGATGCGCCCCGCGTACTGGTTGCCACCGCGGTCGAATACGACAGCCTCGACACCGGCGGCCTTGGCGCGCTCCGCGACCAGGGCACCGACCTGCTTGGCCTGCGAGGACTTGTCGGCCTCGCCACCACGGATCGATGCGTCCAGCGTGGACGCCGAAGCCAGCGTGTGGCCCTTGAGGTCGTCGATCACCTGCGCCACGATGTGGCGGTTGGAGCGGGTCACGACCAGGCGGGGACGCTCTGCGGTACCAGAGACATTCTTGCGGATCCGGATGTGACGGCGCTTGATAGCAGCACGCTTGTAGGCGTCGCCCTTGAGGATCTTCTGCCCGTATGCCATGGCTTACTTACCCGCCTTTCCGACCTTGCGCCGGATGACTTCGCCCTCGTACTTGACGCCCTTGGCCTTGTACGGGTCGGGCTTGCGCAGCTTGCGGATGTTGGCCGCGACCTCGCCGACCTTCTGCTTGTCGATTCCCTCGACCGAGAAGTGCGTCGGGTTCTCGACCTTGAAGGTGATGCCCTCGGGGGCCTCGACCGTGATCGAGTGGCTGTAGCCGAGGGAGAACTCCAGGTTCGAACCCTTGGCGAGCACGCGGTAACCGACACCGCTGATCTCGAGCTTCTTCACGTAACCCTGGGTCACGCCGGTGATCATGTTCGCCACCAGCGTGCGGGACAGGCCGTGCAGGGCCTTGTTCTGACGCTCGTCGTTGGGGCGGGTGACGCTCAGCACGCCGTCCTCACCCTTGGCGATCTCGATCGGCGCCGCGACGGTGTGGGTCAGCGAGCCCTTGGGGCCCTTGACCGAGAGCGTCTGGCCGTCGATGGTGACGTCCACGCCGGCGGGAACCGCGATGGGGAGCTTGCCGATGCGCGACATAGCTGTTTCCTCCGTTCCCTTCCGTTACCAGACGTAGGCGAGGACTTCTCCGCCTACGCCCTTCTTGCCGGCCTGCTGTCCCGTGAGGAGCCCGTGGGACGTGGAGATGATCGCCACGCCCAGGCCGCCCAGGACCTTCGGCAGGTTGGTGGACTTCGCGTACACCCGGAGACCGGGCTTGGAGATCCGCTTGATGCCCGCGATGGAGCGCTCACGGTTGGGACCGAACTTGAGGTCCAGGACGAGGTTCTTGCCGACCTCGGCGTCCTCGACCTTCCAGCCCGTGATGAAGCCCTCCTGCTGGAGGATCTCCGCGATGTGCGACTTGATCTTCGAGTGCGGCATCGCCACGGTGTCGTGGTACGCCGAGTTCGCGTTCCGCAGACGCGTAAGCATGTCTGCGATCGGATCAGTCATGGTCATGAATTGGCCTTCGGCCTCTCTCGCCGGGGTTTCCTGGTGCGCCATCCCTCTCCCCGATCCGAGACGGGACGGGTGCGGCGCGGTGGACCTACGGCGTAGTAAGCAAACATGAGCGGGCGTTGCCCGCGTGCGTGCGGGCACGGCAGGCGCCCAACCCCACAAGCCTAAGCCATGCGGAGTGGGCCTCCCGCCGTTCCCCTTGCTTACCGAGAGCCCTGGAGTCCGGAACTACCGGGACTACCAGGAGCTCTTGGTCACGCCCGGCAGCTCGCCACGGTGAGCCATCTCACGAAGGCACACCCGGCACAGGCCGAACTTGCGGTACACGGAGTGCGGACGACCGCAGCGCTGGCAGCGGGTGTAGCCGCGCACTCCGAACTTGGGCTTGCGAGCAGCCTTCGCGATGAGAGCCTTCTTCGCCATCTCGCTCACGCCTCCTTGAACGGGAAGCCGAGGTGACGGAGAAGGGCGCGGCCCTCTTCGTCGTTGGTCGCCGTGGTCACCACGGTGATGTCCATACCCCGGGTGCGGTCGATCTTGTCCTGGTCGATCTCGTGGAACATGACCTGCTCCGTGAGACCGAAGGTGTAGTTGCCACGGCCGTCGAACTGCTTGGGGGACAGACCACGGAAGTCGCGGATGCGCGGGAGCGCGAGCGACAGGGTGCGGTCCAGGAACTCCCACATGCGGTCGCCACGAAGCGTGACGTGGGCACCGATCGGCTGGCCCTCGCGCAGCTTGAACTGCGCGATGGACTTACGGGCCTTGGTGACGGCCGGCTTCTGACCGGTGATCGTGGTGAGGTCGCGGATGGCGCCCTCGATCAGCTTGGAGTCGCGGGCGGCGTCGCCCACACCCATGTTGACCACGATCTTGACGAGGCCGGGAACCTGCATGACGTTCTCGTAGGAGAACTGCTCACGCAGCTTGCCCGCGATGTCCTCGCGGTACTTCGTCTTCAGACGCGGAGTGGTGGTGGTCGTCATCAGATGTCCTCACCCGTCCGCTTGGCAACGCGGATCTTGTTGCCTTCGTCGTCGAAGCGGTAACCGACGCGCGTGACGACCTTGTTCCCGTCCTTCTCCACGACCAGCTGGACGTTGGAGACGTGGACCGGAGCCTCGGTGGTCACGATGCCGCCGGCCTGCGAACCGCTGGCGGTCGGGCCGGCCTTGGTGTGCTTCTTGACCCGGTTGACACCCTCGACCAGGACACGCTCGTCGCGCGGGTAAGCGGCAATGACCTTGCCCTGCTTGCCCTTGTCCTTGCCGGTGATGACCTGGACCAGGTCGCCCTTCTTGATCTTCATGCTCACAGCACCTCCGGCGCGAGGGAGATGATCTTCATGAACTTCTTCTCGCGCAGCTCTCGGCCGACCGGGCCGAAGATACGGGTGCCACGAGGGTCGCCGTCGTTCTTCAGAACGACGGCGGCGTTCTCGTCGAAGCGGATGTACGAGCCGTCCGGACGGCGGCGCTCCTTGACGGTGCGAACGATGACCGCCTTGATGACGTCACCCTTCTTCACGTTGCCACCGGGGATCGCGTCCTTGACGGTGGCGACGATGACGTCACCGATGCCCGCGTAGCGGCGACCGGAGCCACCGAGCACACGGATGCAAAGGATTTCCTTCGCCCCCGTGTTGTCGGCGACGCGCAGTCGCGACTCCTGCTGGATCACGTCTATCTCCTGTTTGTCTGCCGGTTCCCCGGGAGCCGCTCACCCTGTCGGGCGAGCGGACCCCGGAGCCTGGCGGAACTGCCCTGCGAGGGATGCCCCGCAGGAACGTCTGGGGAATTCCCTTGCGGGAATTACCTACTTGGCCTTCTCGAGGATCTCGACGATGCGCCAGTGCTTCGTCGCCGACAGCGGCCGGGTCTCCATCAGGAGGACGCGGTCGCCGACACCGGCGGCGTTCTGCTCGTCGTGGGCCTTGAGCTTGCTCGTGCTGCGGATGACCTTGCCGTACAGCGCGTGCTTCTTGCGGTCCTCGACGGCGACGACGACGGTCTTGTCCATCTTGTCGCTGACGACGATGCCCTCGCGGGTCTTACGGTCGCCCCGGACCTCGGGGTTGGTCTCAGTCACGTTGTTCTCGCTCATCAGGCGTTCTCCACCGTTTCGATGCCCAGCTCACGCTCGCGCATCAGGGTGTAGATCCGCGCGATGTCCTTGCGGACCGCCTTCAGACGGCCATGGTTCTCAAGCTGTCCGGTCGCCGCCTGGAAGCGGAGGTTGAACAGCTCTTCCTTGGCTTCGCGGAGCTTCGCCAGAAGCTCCTCGTCACCCAGCTCGCGCAGCTCGGACGCCTTGGTACCGGCCGACATCACGCTTCACCTGCCTCGCGCTTGACGATCCGGCACTTCATCGGCAGCTTGTGGGCTGCGCGAGTGAGGGCCTCACGGGCGATCTTCTCGTTGGGGTAGGACAGCTCGAACATGACCCGGCCCGGGTGCACGTTCGCGATCCACCACTCCGGCGAACCCTTACCGGAACCCATGCGGGTCTCGGCCGGCTTCTTCGTGAGCGGGCGGTCCGGGTAGATGTTGATCCAGACCTTGCCGCCACGCTTGATGTGGCGGGTCATCGCGATACGGGCCGCCTCGATCTGGCGGTTGGTCACGTACGCCGGCGTGAGGGCCTGAATGCCGTACTCGCCGAACGCGACCGTCGTACCGCCCTTGGCCTGACCACGGCGCTTCGGGTGGTGCTGCTTGCGGTGCTTGACCCTACGGGGGATCAGCATGTCGGTCAGGCCTCCGTTCCGGTGCTCTCAGCCGGAGCGGCAGCCGGAGCCTCGGCCTTGGGGGCCTCGGCAGCGGGAGCCTGCTGCGGCTTGCGACCGCGACCGCCACGCTCGCCACCGCGGCCACCACGGGCCGGGCGGTCGGCACCGCCACGGGCCGGGCGGTTGCCGGCACGGGCGGCGGCGTTCTCGGCGCGGACCTCGGCGATGTTCTTGACGTCGCCCTTGTAGATCCAGACCTTCACGCCGATGCGGCCGAAGGTCGTCTTGGCCTCGAAGAAGCCGTAGTCCACGTTCGCGCGGAGCGTGTGCAGGGGCACACGGCCCTCGCGGTAGAACTCCGAGCGGGACATCTCGGCGCCGCCGAGGCGGCCACCGCACTGGATCTTGATGCCCTTGGCGCCGGCCTTCATCGTGCCCTGCATGCTCTTGCGCATGGCACGACGGAAGGAGACGCGGGAGGACAGCTGCTCGGCGACGGCCTGGGCCACCAGCTGAGCGTCCGTCTCCGGGCTCTTGACCTCGAGGATGTTGAGCTGGACCTGCTTGCCCGTGAGCTTCTCGAGGTCGCCGCGGATGCGGTCGGCCTCGGCGCCACGGCGGCCGATCACGATGCCCGGACGCGCGGTGTGGATGTCCACACGGACCCGGTCACGGGTGCGCTCGATCTCCACCTTCGAGATGCCGGCGCGCTCCATGCCGGACGTCATCATCCGACGGATGGCGACGTCTTCCTTGACGTAGTCCTTGTACAGCTTGTCGGCGTACCAGCGCGACTTGAAGTCGGTGGTGATGCCGAGCCGGAACCCATGCGGGTTAACCTTCTGGCCCATTACCGGGTTCCTTCCTTGCTGCTGACGACCACGGTGATGTGGCTGGTCCGCTTGCGGATCCGGTAGGCGCGGCCCTGGGCACGCGGACGGAACCGCTTCAGGGTCGGGCCCTCGTCGACGTAGGCCTCGGCAACGAAGAGGCTGTCGGCGTCGGTGTGGTCGTAGTTGTGCGCGGCGTTGGCAATGGCGCTGTCCAGCACCTTGCCCACCGGCACGCTCGCGGCCTGCGGGGCGAAACGCAGGACCGCCTGAGCCTCCGTGGCATCCATGCCACGGATGAGGTCCACCACGCGGCGGGCCTTCATGGGCGTGACGCGGATGTACCGCGCCTGGGCCCTGGCTTCCATGGTTGTCCCTTCAGTGTCTGTCATGGTCGATTGCACCCCGCCGACTAGCGGCGCTTCGACTTCCGGTCGTCCTTGACGTGGCCCCGGAAGGTGCGGGTCGGCGAGAACTCGCCGAGCTTGTGGCCGACCATCGACTCGGTGACAAACACCGGGATGTGGGTCTTGCCGTTGTGCACCGCGATCGTGTGGCCCAGCATCGCCGGGACGATCATCGAGCGACGGGACCAGGTCTTGATGACGTTCTTGGTACCGGCTTCGTTCTGGACGTCCACCTTCTTGATCAGGTGGTCGTCGACGAAGGGTCCCTTCTTCAAGCTACGAGGCATCTCAACCCGTCCTTAGCGCTTCTTGTTCGTCTTGCGGCGGCGGACGATGTACTTGTTCGACGCCTTCTTGGGCGAACGAGTACGGCCTTCCTTCTTGCCCCAGGGGGACACGGGGTGACGGCCACCGGAGGTCCGGCCCTCACCACCACCGTGCGGGTGGTCGACCGGGTTCATCACGACACCACGGACGGTCGGGCGGACGCCCAGCCACCGCTTACGGCCGGCCTTGCCCCAGTTGATGTTGCTCTGCTCGGCGTTGCCGACCTCGCCGACCGTGGCGCGGCAGCGCTGGTCGACCAGGCGGATCTCTCCGGACGGCATGCGGAGGTGGGCCATCGAGCCCTCCTTCGCGAGCAGCTGCACGGAGGCACCGGCGGAGCGGGCGAACTTGGCACCGCCACCGGGACGGAGCTCGATCGCGTGGATCGTGGTACCGACCGGGATGTTGCGGAGGGCCAGGTTGTTGCCCGGCTTGATGTCGGCCCCGGGACCGTTCTCCACGCGGTCGCCCTGCTGCAGGTTGCGCGGGGCGAGGATGTAGCGCTTCTCGCCGTCGGCGTAGTGCAGCAGCGCGATGCGCGCGGTGCGGTTGGGGTCGTACTCGATGTGCGCGACCTTCGCCGGCACGCCGTCCTTGTCGTGACGACGGAAGTCGATCACGCGGAAGGCGCGCTTGTGGCCACCACCCTGGTGGCGGACGGTCACACGACCGGAATTGTTACGGCCGCCCTTGCTGTGCAGGGGACGGACCAGCGACTTCTCCGGCGTGGACCGCGTGACCTCGACGAAGTCGGCGACGCTGGAGCCACGACGGCCCGGAGTCGTCGGCTTGTACTTGCGGATACCCATTGTCTCTCAGTCCTCGGAAGCTATTCCGAAATCTGGACGATCCTGACCGCTTACGCGGTCGGACCGCCGAAGATGTCGATACGGTCGCCCTCTGCGAGGGTCACGATCGCGCGCTTGGTCGCCGCACGCTGGCCGAAGCCGGTGCGGGTCCGCTTGCGCTTGCCGATGCGGTTGATCGTGTTGACCCCGGTGACCTTGACCTCGAAGACCGCCTGGACGGCCTGCTTGATCTGGGTCTTGTTCGCGCCCGGGTCGACGAGGAACGTGTACTTGTTCTCGTCGATCAGCGCGTAGCTCTTCTCCGACACGACCGGCTTGAGCAGCACGTCACGGGGGTCCGTGTACGACTTGCTCACCGGGGTGACGACGGTGTTCCTGCCTTCGGCCTCGTGGCGGCGCGCCTTGGCGACGCGACGGGCCTTGGCCGCCTTGGCGGCCTTCGAGGCGATCGAGGGGTGACGGGCAGCCATCAGACCTCGCTCCCTTCGTTGTCGTTGGCCTTGTTCGGGCCGGCGACGAAGGACTCGAAAGCGGCCTGGGTGAAGACCACATCGTCCGAGACGAGAACGTCGTACGTGTTCAGCTGGCCCGGCTCCAGAATGTGGATCTGGGGCAGGTTGCGGGCGGACAGCCACGCGGCCTCGTCGGCGCGGTCGACGACCAGGAGCAGGTTCTTGCGCTCCGAGATCTTGCCGAACAGCGTCCTGGCGGCCTTCGTGGAGGGCGTCTCACCCTCGATCACGCCGGTGACGACGTGGATGCGGTTGTGGCGGGCCCGGTCGGTGAGGGCGTGGCGCAGGGCCGCGGCCTTCATCTTCTTCGGGGTCCGCTGCGAGTAGTCACGCGGCTGCGGGCCGTGGACGACGCCACCGCCGGCGAACTGCGGGGCGCGGGTCGAACCCTGACGGGCGCGGCCGGTGCCCTTCTGGCGGTACGGCTTGCGGCCGCCACCACGGACTTCACCGCGACGCTTGGTCTTGTGCGTGCCCTGGCGGGCAGCGGCGTTCTGCGCGACGACGACCTGGTGGATCAGCGGAATGCTGATCTTCTCCACGCCGAAGATCTCCGCGGGGAGCTCGACGCTTCCGGTCTTCTCGCCGGCAGGCGAAAGGATGTCAACAGTGCTCATCGGTTACCTCAGGCCCCCTTGGCCGCGGTGCGGACCAGGACGAGGCCGCCGTTCGGACCGGGAACCGCGCCCTTGATGAGCAGCAGACCCTTCTCCGCGTCAACGGCGTGGACGGTCAGGTTCTGGGTGG
Organism: Streptomyces sp. SM1; assembly: GCF_002910825.1. Taxonomy (GTDB): domain Bacteria; phylum Actinomycetota; class Actinomycetes; order Streptomycetales; family Streptomycetaceae; genus Streptomyces; species Streptomyces okerensis. Next base: position 30,401 of record NZ_NEUB01001054.1, read on the forward strand.
TGACCCGCTCGTTGCCCATGCGACCCGCCATGCGGAGGCCCTTGAACACGCGGCCCGGGGTGGCACAGCCACCGATGGAGCCCGGCGAGCGGTGCTTGCGCTGGGTGCCGTGACCGGCGCCGAGGCCCTTGAAGTTGTGACGCTTCATGACACCGGCGAAGCCCTTGCCCTTGCTCTTGCCGGTGACGTCGACCTTCACGCCGGACTCGAAGACCTCGGCGGTGACTTCCTGGCCCAGCGTGTACTCGGAGGCGTCCGCGGTGCGGATCTCGACGAGGTGACGACGGGGGGTGACGTCGGCCTTGGCGAAGTGGCCCTTGAGGGGCTTGTTCACCTTGCGCGGGTCGATCTCGCCGAAGGCGATCTGGACCGACTCGTAGCCGTCGACATCGTTCGTACGGACCTGGGTGACGACGTTCGGGCCGGCCTTGACGACGGTGACCGGAACAACACGGTTGTTCTCGTCCCACACCTGCGTCATGCCGAGCTTCTCGCCCAGGATGCCCTTGATCTGCTTGGTCATCTTCAGATCACCGCCCTCAGAGCTTGATCTCGATGTCGACACCGGCCGGGAGGTCGAGTCGCATCAGAGAGTCAACGGTCTTGGGGGTCGGGTCGAGGATGTCGATCAGGCGCTTGTGCGTGCGCATCTCGAAGTGCTCGCGCGAGTCCTTGTACTTGTGCGGCGACTTGATGACGCAGTACACGTTCTTCTCAGTGGGCAGCGGCACCGGGCCCGCGACCGACGCACCAGTGCGAGTCACCGTCTCGACGATCTTCTTCGCCGAAGAGTCGATGACCTCGTGGTCGTAGGCCTTGAGCCGGATGCGGATCTTCTGTCCCGCCATGGCTACTCCGTAGTCCTGTTTCTCTCAACGCTCTGGCATCCGGCGTTCCACACTCTCGTCCTCCGACCCACGCGGTCGGGCGTGTCGCACTCTCGCTGACATGGATGTCCTACGTTCGAACATCCCTGCGGGATTTGACACGGCCCTACCAGAACCGCGGACCGGGGGCGAAAGGCCCACCGGGCGCCTGGTCGGCATCGCACACACGCTTTCCGGAAGATTCCCGTACGTCCGCCCCTCATCAGGGGCGACGAGTACCGTGGGACTCGCTTCCAGCCCTCCCGGCGGGAGGCGCGCAGCATCAACACTCGACCGAGCAACTCCGACAGTTTGCCACAGTGGGCGGGCCCCTGGCCAATCGGGCGGAAGACACTACCCCGGGGGTGATGTGGATCAAACGCGGGAGCGGCCGGCACCCGGCTCGCCGCTTCGAGGCGTGCCGCCGGGCAACGCGCAGATCCTTCGGGTACCGGATCACTTCCACTGTCGGGTGATCTCACCGAATCGCTGCCCTCGTCGCGATGTGAGCAGGGCAGACTGAGCTCTCACGGATCACGGACACGGGAGGTCCCGATCATGGTCAGGGTGAGGCTGGAGACCAGCCGTGAGCACGTCGCCGAGCTGGCACGTCTGCGGGATCCGGTCGGTGCGGTCGAAGAACTGCTGTGGAATGCCCTCGACGCCGACGGCGGATGCGTCGTCGCACCCTGGAGCGAAACGACCTCGGTGGTGCGGACCGTGTTCGGATCCAGGACGACGGTCATGGAATGTCCGCCGAAGAGTGCGAAGAGTACTTCCGGCCGATCGGCTCGTCCTGGAAGAAGCGGGCGAAGGGCACACCGGTCGGGAACCGCGCTCTGCACGGCAAGAACGGACGGGGTCGGGTACGCGCCTTCGCCCTGGGTACCTTCGTACGCCGGACCAGCGTGAGCGATACCTCTCAGGGGAGACGACAACTCGTCATCGAGGCCGACAGGCATTCCATGGACGAGTTCGACATCGGCGAGCCCGAGCCGGCGGACGAGCCCACGGGCACACTGTTCGAAGCCTTCGGCGGCGATGAGCTTGATGTGCTCGCCGAGGAGCGCGCCAGATCCTCGCTCACCGCGACCTTCACCACCTACCTGGAGAAGTATCCGGGCGTCCGTATCGAGTACGACGGCCGTGATCTCGACCCCGCGGCGGAACAGTTGCACGCCGGCGACTACCTCCTCGACGCACCCTCCGGCGGGAGCGGCGGGCCCGCGCGGCTCAGAGTCGTCGAGTGACGCAGGCCGGTCCCCCGCGCACTCTTTCTGTGCGACGCCGAGGGGATGTCCCGCTTCTGTGCGACGCCGAGGGGATGTCCCGCGCCCACCTCAAACCGGGGATCCAGGCTCCCGGCTTCGAGTTCACCGCCCATCTGAGCTGGAGCGGCTTCGACGACGTCGACTCCGAGCAGCTCGCCTTCACCGACTGGGCGCCGGACGGCCCCCTGACCGAGATGCTCGCGGCAGCGCGCGAGCAGTTGCGCACCCACTTCCGCGCCCGTGTCGACGAACGACGACGGGAGCAGGTCGCCGAGTGGCAGCGCGACGGCATCTACCCCTATTCCGCCGATCCGGCCGACGAACGGGAACGGGCGGAGCGCGAGACCTTCGACGCGGTGGCCACCACCGTCTTCCGTCACCTGCCGAAGTCGAAGGGCACGCGCAGAACGACCTTCGCGCTCTTGCAGTCGGTACTGGCGCATGAGCCTTCGGACGTTCTGCGGATCGCGGACGAGCTCTTCGCCCTGTCGAAGCAGGAGAGGGACGAACTGATCCGGCTCCTGGAGCGGACCACCCTCTCAGCGCTGATCAAGGCCTCGACCGCGGTGGCCGACCGCATCGACTTCCTCACCGCCCTGGAACACCTCGTCTTCGCTCCGGAGACGAAACCGCGCGTCAAGGAACGGGACGAACTCCACCGCGTCCTGGAGGACAGCTGCTGGGTCTTCGGCGAGGAGTACGCGCTGCACGCCAGTGATCGCAGCCTCCACGAAGTACTCGTCCAGCACTGTCGGCTGCTCGGCCGTGAGGTTCCCGCGCCGGGGCCTGTCCTGCGCGAGGACGGTCGGCCCGGCCGGGTCGATCTCATGCTGTCCCGCGCCGCACGGTGACCCCACAACCCGACTTGCCGCCGTCCCCGTCCGTAACCTCAGCCTCCAGCTGTCCTCCACACCGCGCGGCGCCCGTCTCGCCCGGCTGCTCGCCACCGAGCAACTGCGCACGTGGGGACTGCCGACGCACCCGGCGGAACTCGTCGTCGCGGAGCTGTCGGCCAACGCCGTCACCCATGGCCGCGTCTCCGGCCGGGACTTCCGGCTGTTGCTGTACGTCGTCGGCGGCATCCTCCGCATCGAGGTCACCGACACGCGCGGTGACCGGATGCCGTGCCCACAGCACTCCGCCACCGACGCCGAGTCCGGCCGCGGTCTGCTGCTCGTGGACGCCCTCGCCGACCGCTGGGGAGTCGTCCCCGGGCCACCCCCGCTCAAGACCGTCTGGGCCGAGGTGGGGACCGGGTCCGCCGGTTCCCGGCCCGTCGTCCCGCCCCGGTGACCGAAGACTCGGCTCGGCGCGTGACGGCCGTGCGAGGGCAGCTCGGCCCACGTCCCCATCGTGGCCTCCAGCGTCCAGATGCGGACCTCGGCCCTCGCCCGGTCCGCGTACGGGTCCCGCTCGGAGACGATGCTCAGATCGGCGGTGCCCGGTTGCTGTCGTACGGCGTGCGCAGTCAGGTCCATGCCTGTGGTACCGCCGTCACAGAGCAAAGTGAGGAAGGAGCCGCCTCAGGTCCGCGAGTGCAGCGCCCTGACGTGCCACGCCCATGGCGCCTACGCCCCGCCGAACGTGTCATCCTCATCGAATCCGAGCTCGTCCTCGATGCCCAGCTCCCCCGCCGCGTGCCGGCGCAAAGAATCCGGCCCGCCCGGCACTGTCATCGTGCGTTTCCTCGCACCTTTCCTGAAGCCCGACGGAAAGGCCCGGCCCGTCACTCCTCAGGAATGCCGACCGCGCAGGGCCTTCCATGCGTCACTGACCGCGCAGGCGCACTCCAGCCGCCAGGCCTCCAGTTTGTCCAGCACGTTTGACACCACCTTCCACCACTTGAGCCACAGCGGCAGCTCCCGGAAGGGCACAAAGGTCAGGGTGTCGTCGACAGCGTTCTCAGCGATGCTCCCGCGTCCGGGGCCTGCCGCCCGCAACACGGCGTACAGCTCCGGTGTCAACGCCCCGTTGATCCGGGCCGCGGTACCCACCGCCGTGAAGGCAAACCCGCGCTGAGCGACATCCGGCAACCGCGTCGCCCCGGACGATCCGGGGCGACGCCTCCTCCAGCGGACAGTTGAAGGCCAACCCGATCGCCGCCGTACCGAGATGGTCCGCACCGCGCCCGTACGCGGCATCCCAATCGGAGGGGTCGTCGACACCCAGCAACCCTTCACCGGTCGCCCAGTCCCACCCGTCCGCCACGGCACTCAGTCCACGAACCGGAACGTCGTCGTGATCGCGTCGAAGATGTCGAAGAAAGAGTCCGCGAGGTCCAGTACCTGGCTGCTGCCGGCGACCAGGGCGACCTTGCCCTCCTGGCCGGGCACGGGGATGAAGGTCTGCATCAGTACGGCGCGGATGGTCCGGTCGGGTTCGTCGCCCGGGACGGGGATGTCCTCGATGCCGTACGTCCGTGCGGCCGGGCCCACGCCGGGTATCTCGACGGTGGTGACCTTGCGCCAGGAGTCGCCCGGCTTCTTCGCCTCCTTGACGACGAGTTGGGCAGCGATGGCGGCCGGGTCGGTGGGCAGCGGGTCACCCTTGCTCGTACGGCCGCCGACCAGGGACACCGTCACCGATCCGGTGATCGGGGTCTCACCGCCGAAGCTCTCCGCCATGCGGCCGCAGTACAGTGCGCCCGACTTCCAGGCGTCCGCGGCGGCCTTCCGCAGGAAGGAGACGTACGTGTCCCGGTGCGGGGCCAGCTCCGGGTGCTCGCACAGGCGTTCGTTCACCATCCGGCGGATCGAGTCGTCCCGCGACTCCGGCCGCACGTCGAACTCCCACCATGTTTCCGGCACCTTGATCCGGAAGCCGCCCCGTTCGACGGTCAGCGCCTCCGGCAGCGGGCCATGGCGCCGACGCCCCCTTGGCTCGATGACTCGGTGACTCGATGACTCGGTCGACCGTCCGGACATCGTCCCGTCGCGCGGTGTCCGCCGTCACGGAGGCCCGGTCTGTCGTCCCACGGAAAGCGTCCCGGCCCGCGCACCGGCGCGAGGGCGGCGCCTGTTCTCCTGCGGTCCCCGTGACGAGGACCGCAGGACAGCCGGACCGGGTGGGCCTTCAGCCCGTCTTGGCCACCGTGAGGACGACCGCCGCGTCCTCCAGGGCTCCCAGGGCGTGGCGGGCCGGGGGGATGGTGATGAGGTCGCCGGTGCGGCCCTCCCATTCCGTGTCGCCGCTGGTGAGGCGCACGCGGCCGCGCAGGACCAGGAGGGTGGCCTCGCCGGGGTTCTCGTGCTCGGCGAGGATGGTGCCGGCGGTCAGGGCGAGGAGGGTCTGGTGCAGGGTGTGTTCGTGGCCGCCGTAGACGGTGGTGGCGCTGCGGCCGTTGGAGGCGGCGGCGCGTTCCAGGTGTTCGCGGGCGAGGGCGTCGAGGGAGAGCTTCTGCATGGCTGCAAGCCTTCCCGCACAGGCACGGAAGTTACCAGGGCCATGTGGGGCACATCGTGGTGTCGGCCACGGTCGGTCGTAGGGCCGTACCGGGCGGCGGGGCCCTCCGTGATATTGGCGCTGTGCCGTCGACACCGCTGCCCCCGGAGCCCATCACGCCCGACCCGCCGGAGGCGATCGCACGTCCGCTGCTCACGCAGTCCTGGCTCGACCTGACGTTCGTGCACTGGGCGGTGGACCCGGCCGACGTGGCCGGTCTGCCGCCGCCGGGTACGGTGCCCGACACACTGGACGGGGTCACGTACGTGGGGCTGGTCGCGTTCCGGATGCACCGGGTGGGGTGGCTGCGGCTGCCGGGGGTGCCGTATGCACTTCGTCACCGTCCGCTGGGGCATGCACGGCGCGTTCTTCGGGCGGTCGGTGTATCTGCCCAACGCGCATCCGCGCTGGCCGCTGGAGCGGGCCGAGCTGGTGGAGTGCGAGCAGGACCTGATCACGGCGGCGGGTCCGCCGGCGCCGGCCGGGGAGCCGGTGAGCGTGCTGTACTCACCGGGCGTCCCCGCCCGCTTCGGCCGGCCGGCCCGTCCGGCCGGCATTCCCCCCCCCGTGACGCGGGTGCGTGTGTCCCGGGGGCGCCGTGCGGGCCGCGCCGCGGACGCGGGGTCCGGCACGCCCGTCCGGCCCCGCTCAGCGGTACGGACACGGCGTCGCCGGTTTCCCGCCTCCCGGGCCGGACGGCACGCCTCAGATGACGCCCTGCGCGAGCATCGCGTCCGCCACCCGCTCGAAGCCGGCGATGTTGGCGCCGGTCACGTAGTCGCCGGGGGAGCCGTAGCGCTCGGCCGTCTCGGCGCAGGTGGTGTGGATGTCGGTCATGATGCGGGCCAGCTCCTGCTCGACCTGGTCCGCCTTCCACGAGGTGCGCGACGCGTTCTGCGTCATCTCCAGCGCGCTGACCGCGACCCCGCCCGCGTTGGCGGCCTTGCCGGGGCCGAAGGCGACACCGGCCTGCCGGAGCAGGTCGACGGCGTCGGGCGTGGTCGGCATGTTCGCGCCCTCGGAGACCGCCTTCACGCCGTTGCGGATCAGGGCGGCGGCGTCGTCGGCGGTCAGCTCGTTCTGCGTGGCCGACGGCAGGGCGACGTCCGCGGGAACCTCCCACACCCGCCCGCCGGGCACGAACCGCGCGGAGGTGCCCCGGCGCTCGGCGTAGGTGATGACCCGGCCGCGCTCGACCTCCTTGATCTGCCGCAGCAGTTCCAGGTCGACGCCCTTCTCGTCGACGACGTAGCCGCTGGAGTCGGAGCAGGTCACGGGGTTGGCGCCGAGGGCGGCCAGCTTCTGGATGGTGTAGATCGCGACGTTGCCGGAGCCGGAGACGACCGCGGTCTGCCCCTCCAGGTCCTCGCCGCGGGCGCGCAGCATGGCCTCGGCGAACAGCACGTTGCCGTATCCGGTGGCCTCCGGGCGGATCAGCGAGCCGCCCCAGCCGGCGCTCTTGCCGGTGAGGACACCGCCCTCCCAGCGGTTGGTGATCCGCCGGTACTGGCCGAACAGGTAGCCGATCTCGCGGGCGCCGACGCCGATGTCACCGGCCGGGATGTCGGTGTACTCACCGATGTGCCGGTACAGCTCGGTCATGAAGGACTGGCAGAAGCGCATGATCTCGGCGTCGCTGCGGCCCTGCGGGTCGAAGTCGCTGCCGCCCTTGCCGCCGCCGATGCCGAGCCCGGTCAGCGCGTTCTTGAAGATCTGCTCGAAGCCGAGGAACTTGATGATCCCGAGGTTCACCGAGGGGTGGAACCGCAGGCCTCCTTTGTAGGGGCCGAGGGCGCTGTTGAACTCGATCCGGAAGCCGCGGTTCACGTGCACCTGACCGGCGTCGTCCTGCCACGGCACGCGGAACATGATCTGCCGCTCCGGCTCGACGAGCCGCTCCACGAGTCCGGGCACCGCGTACTCGGGCCGGGCGGTCAGCACCGGTGCGAGCGTCTCCAGCACCTCACGCGCGGCCTGGTGGAACTCGGGCTCCGCCGGGTTGCGGCGCTCCACCTCGACGCGCAGCCGGTCGAGCAAGCTCTTGGGATCGGGGCGTGGGGTCACGGGGTCCCTTTCTGGCACGGCGGACACCGGTCCGGGGACCGGTGAGGGGCGCTCGGCGCCGTTGCCGACCGCGGGACAGCGGCCGCCCCGTTGTATACGACAGGTCGGCCGACCCTCCCAGTGTTACCCCTGCGTTAACGCGATACCAAGGGCCGGGCCGTAATGTCCGCTATATGGACAGCCTGTACGGAGTACGGATGCGTTCCTTCGTACGACGACGCAGGGAGGCCGGTTCGTGATGTGATCACGACCGACGGGTCGGGGGACGGACCAGCCTTCGGCCACGGGCAGATCCATCGTGGGGGATGACATGAAGCGTTCGCTGCTCGCTGCGGCATTCGCGCTGTGCGCGTTACTGACCGCCTGTACGGACGAGGGCGGACCGGACACGCCCCACGTCCCGGACCCGTCCCCGTCCGGCGTCGCGCCACCTCCCCAGGAACCGCTGACCGCGCCCGGTGCGGAGGACGGACACGAAGAGGTCCTCTCCGAGGGCCCGCACCGCGGCGACCGGCGGTTCGGCACGATCGGACTGCCCAGGGGCGAGCTCTGGGTCGCGGTGAACTGCATATCGCTGTCGAAGCCGGTCGGGTTCGAGGTCTCTCTCGACGGGGTCATGGCGTTCACCAGCAAGTGCGCCGGTGTCCAGGTCGAGAGGATGGGTCACCGGCTGACTCTGGATGCAGCGGAACGGACCCATGTCACCGTGACGACGGAGGAGTCCGTTCGCTGGTACATCAGCGTCCAGGTCCCCAGGCGCTGACCGCTCCCACCCCTGGAGCCGGGCGGGCGTCACGCCCGGCCGATCACACCGGCCCGGGGCTGGCTATCGTGGCGGTCCACATCACCTTCACAGATCAACTCCCGCGCGCGACAAGGGGACTCACGGTGGATCAGCAGGACTCCGGCAGGGACGCTCCCCTACGGATCGACACCAGCAAGCCGCATCCCGCGCGGATGTACGACTGGTTCCTCGGCGGCAAGGACAACTACCCGGTGGACGAGGAGCTGGGCCGGCAGCTCGTGGGGTTCGCGCCGGTCATCCCGGTCATGGCACGGATGAACCGGGCGTTCATGCACCGCGCCACGCGCTGGGTGGCGGGCCAGGGCGTGCGCCAGTTCCTCGACATCGGGACCGGGATACCGACGGAGCCGAACCTGCACCAGGTGGCTCAGGAGGTCGCCGCCGACGCGCGGGTCGTGTACTGCGACAACGACCCGATCGTCCTCGTCCACGCCGAGGCGCTGCTGCGGGGCACCGACGAGGGGGTCGTCGACTATGTGCAGGCGGACGCCCGTGACACCGCCGCCATCGTCGAACAGGCGCGCAGGACACTGGACTTCGAGAAGCCGGTCGCGCTGTCCCTGATCGCGCTGCTGCACTTCATCGGCGACGAGGACGGGGCGTACGAGCTGGTCGAGCGGCTCAAGGAGGAGCTGGCGCCGGGCAGTTACCTGATCATGTCCCACCTCACGCCCGACTTCCACCCGGAGGAGGCCTCGAAGAAGGTGGTCGGCCTCTACCGCGCGGGCGGGCTCACCATGGACATGCGCAGCCGGGAGCGGTTCGCCCGGTTCTTCGAGGGCCTGGAGGTCGTCGAGCCCGGCATGGTGGCGGCCGAGGAGTGGCACCCGGAGCTCGGTGAGCCGGTGCCGGGGTCGGAGGGCGTGCGGAGCGGGGCCTATGTGGCGGTGGCCCGCAAGGGGTGAGTCACGCGCGGGGAGACCCCCGGGGCCGGGTGTGGGCCGCCGGTCCCGGGGGTGTCCGCAGGGAGGGGCGGTCTCAGCCCTTCCCGTGCCGGTGGTGGTGCTTGCCGTGCTTCTCGCAGTCGTCCTCCCGCGCCGCCTCCTTCAGGGTGTCCCGCAGGGCGTAGAAGGCGGGCTTGCGCTCGTACTCGTCGGTCATGACGTTCGCGAAGCCCTCGCCCTCGAAGAACACCGGCACCCATGAGTACTTGTCGGTGAAGCCCCAGATGGTGAACGAGTTGCAGCCGTCGACGGCCAGGCACGCCTCGAGCGTCCGCTGGTAGTAGTCGGCCTGCTTCCGCTGCTGCTCCTCGGTCGGCTCGCCGCTCTCCGGCAGGTCCATGCGGACGTCCAGCTCGGTGACGGCGGTCTCCAGGCCGAGCGCGTCGAAGCGGTCCAGGTTGTCCTTCAGGTCGCCCGGGAAGCCGTAGCGCGTGCTGAGGTGCCCCTGTACGGAGAAGCCGTCCACGGGCACGCCCTGCTCCAGCAGGTCCTGGATGAGGGTGTAGTAGGCGTCGCTCTTCGCGTTGAGGCCCTCGACGTTGTAGTCGTTGAAGAACAGCTTCGCCCCGGGGTCGGCCTGGTGGGCCCACCGGAAGGCGTCGGCGACGATGCCCGGTCCCAGTTCACGGATCCAGATGTCGTTCTGGGTGCGCAGGTTGCCCTGGTCGTCGAAGATCTCGTTGGCGACGTCCCACTGCTGGATCCGGCCGGCGTAGCGGCCGACGACGGTGGTGATGTGCTCGCGCAGGATGGCGCGCAGTTCCGTTCTGGAGAAGTCGCCTTCCTCCAGCCACGCCGGGTTCTGGCTGTGCCACAGGAGGGTGTGGCCGCGTACGACCTGCTTGTTGCGCTTGGCGAACTCGACGATGGCGTCGGCCTGCCCGAAGTCGTAGCGGTCGCGCTCGGGGTGGATGTAGTCCCACTTCATCTGGTTCTCGGCGGAGACCGAGCTGAACTGGCGTGCCAGGACCTTCCGGTACTCCCTGTCGTACGTGAAGGGGTCCGGGTAGTCCTGCTCCAGGTGGTGGCCGCCGCCTGCCACGGCGGTGCCCACGACGAAGCCCTCGGGAGCGGCGGCGCGCAGCCGGTCGGACGTGGCGTGGGAGTGCGGGGCGGCCGTCCGTCCGGCCGACGGATCGGCGGCCGCCGAGCCCGCCATGAGCGGCAGGGCGAGGGCGGCGGTGGCGAGGGCCACGGTGGCGAAACGAATGGATCTCATGCGGGGAGTCTCATTCCCATCGTCGTTCTCGAATATTTCGAAATCGACTTCGAAACATTAGGGATGGGCGGACGGTACGGTCTGGCCGAACGGCGCGTCAATACCCGTGCGTGGATGAGTAGCCGAACGGTCGTCCGCACGCCGACGCGCCTCGCCCCCGGCGCGAACCGGGGGCGAGGCGCGATCGGAGGCACGGGCAGAGGCGCGGCACGGGCAGAGGGGCGGCGCGGGCAGAGGCGCGGCACGGGCAGAGGCGCGGCACGGGCAGAGGCGCGGTGTTCAGAGCGACGGGCGGATCAGCTCGTCGGCGGCCCACCGTGCGATGCCGTCGGGATACGGCACCGGCAGCCCGAGGACGACATGCCGGAATCCGGCGTCGAGGGCTTCGCCGATCGCCTCCCGCGTGACACCGGGCCGGTCGACGTCGACGGGCACGTGGATCGAGCGGACGATCGAGGCGGGGTCGCGGCCGATGTCCGCGCAGTAGCGGTCCAGCAGGGCGCTGCGGCGGACCACGTCGGCCATGTCCCCACCGGGGATGTTCCACAGGTCCGCGTGCTCGGCGACCACGCGCAGCGTCGCGGAGGAACGTCCGCCGATGAGGACCGGCGGGTAGGGCCGCTGCACGGGCTTGGGGTTGCCGAACGCCCCGGTGAGGTGGTGATGACGGCCGTGGAAGTCGAAGGGCTCCGGCTCGGTCCACAGCCTTTTGATCACCGTGCAGGCTTCGGCGAGGCTCTCCACCGCCTGTGCCGGGGGATGGAAGGGCAGGCCGTGGGCCGGGTACTCGCGCCGGGCCTCGGGCGGGTTCGGGCGTGAGCCCACGCCGATGCCGAAGTCGAGCCGCCCGCCGGAGACGATGTCGACGGTCGTCGCGATCTTGGCGAGCAGCGCGGGAGGCCGGAACCGGTTGCTGGTCACCATCACACCGAGCCGCAGCCGCCGCGTCCGCGCCGCGAGGGCGGAGAGCAGCGTCCAGCCCTCGTACGCCGGCCCGTCCGGGTCGCCGAAGATGGGCATGAGGTGGTCGAACAGCCAGGCGTGCTCGATCTCCGGTATCGCGTCGGCCTCGTGCCAGACGCGCAGGATGTCGTCGTAGCCCACCTGCGTGGGGGCGGTCATGATCCCGAAACGGGGTCGTAGTGCGGGTGCGGGTGACATGGACTGCCGGACCTCCGGACGGTCAGTGGCGGCGGCGCAGTGACGCGTCGAGCAGCGCGGGCGGCGTGTCGAACTTCTCGTGGGCGGCCAGGTCGACACCGGGAGCGACGATCTCGTCGATCGCGTCGAGCACGTCGGCGGAGAGCACGGTGTCGGCGGCGGCGAGCTGCGACCGGAGGTGTTCCGGCGTGCGGGGGCCGATGAGCGCGCTGGTCACCCCGGGGTGCGCGGTGACGAAGCCGAGCGCCAGCTGGATCATGGTCAGTCCGGCCTCGTCCGCGACCGCGGCCAGCCGCTCGACGGCGTCGAGCCGGGTCCTGTTCACGGACTGCGTGAGGTCGAAGCGGTCCGGCATGAACGTCGAGCGGTGGGTCGTGACGTCCCGGTCCTTGCGGACCGCGCCCGACAGCCAGCCCGAGGCCAGCGGACTCCACACCAGTACGCCAAGTCCGTACTCCTCGGTCACCGGCAGGACGTCCGCCTCGATGCCGCGCTGCAGTATCGAGTAGCTGGGCTGCTCGGTGACGTACCGGCCGAGCCGCAGGTCGCGGGCGGCCCACTGGGCCTGCACGATGCGGTACGCGGGGAAGGTGGAGGAACCGAAGTACCGGATCTTCCCGGCGCGTTGCAGGTCGGTCAGCGCCGACAGGGTCTCCTCGTCGCTGGTCTCCGGGTCCCAGCGGTGCATCTGGTAGAGGTCGACGTGGTCCACGCCGAGCCGGCGCAGGCTGTCGTCCAGCGCGGTGACCAGCCAGCGGCGCGAGCCGCCCTTGTGGTTGCGCTCCTCCCCCATCGGCATGGTCGCCTTCGTGGCCAGCACGATGTCGTCGCGCCGACCGGTGATGGCCTTGCCGACCATCTCCTCCGACTCCCCGCCGCTGTACATGTCGGCGGTGTCGATGAGGTTGACGCCGGCCTCCAGGGCCGCGTCGACGAGGGCGGTGGCCTCGTCCTGGGTGGTGCGCCCGATCGCACCGAAGTTCATCGCGCCGAGCGCGAGAGCGCTGACCTGTACGCCGGTCCGGCCCAGGGTGCGGTACTGCATGTCCGTATCTCCTCATGGCAGACTGAACCCGAAACGGAACACCGTTCCGGTACACCCCGACGATACGGAACACTGTTCCGTTTTGGCAAGCATGGGCACGCGCGAGCCTGCGTGAGACCATGCGGGGGCGTGCGAGAGGTGGAAGGAACGACGCGGTGAAGCAGAGCGACGAGGGTGCGGGGCCGGCGGCCCCGTCACGGCGCAAGGACGCCCGGCGCAACAAGGAGACGCTGCTGGAGGCGGCCGCCGCGGTCTTCGTCACCTCGGGTGTGGACGCCCCGGTGCGCGACGTGGCCTCCCGCGCCGGCGTCGGTCTCGGCACCCTCTACCGCCACTTCCCGACCCGGGCGGACCTGATCATCGCCGTCTACCGGCACCAGGTCGAAGCCTGCGCCGAGGCGGGACCGGCCCTGCTGGCCACCGCCGCGACCCCGCACTCCGCCCTGCGGCAGTGGATCGACCTCTTCGTCGACTTCCTGGTCACCAAGCACGGCCTCGCCGCCGTCCTGCGCTCCGACCAGGCCGGATTCGGGGCACTGCACGACTACTTCCTCGACCGCCTGCTTCCCGTCTGCGCCGAACTGCTCGACTCCGCGGTCACCGCAGGCGAGATCCGCGCCGACATCGACGCCCTCACCCTCATGCGCGGTGTCGGCAACCTCTGCATCGGCGCGGAGAGCGACCCCGACTACGACGCACGCCGACTGGCCGGCGTCCTCGTCGACGGGCTGCGCCGACCGGACTGACGGCCGACCGGGCCGCGGGACCGACGAGGCCGCGGGACCGACCGGACAGCAGGTCCGTACCAACCTCTTGCCCCCGCCCCCGCTACACCGCAAGCTCCCCTCATGGAGCTGGAGTTGCGGCATCTGAAGACGATCCGGGCGATCGCGGACGCGGGCAGCCTCACCCGGGCGGCCACCGAACTGGGACTTGCCCAGCCCGCGCTGAGCGCACAGCTCAAGCGGATCGAACGCGCCCTGGGCGGTGCCCTGTTCGAGCGTGGCCGGCACGGCGTGCGGGCCACCGCGCTGGGCGAACTGGTGCTGGAGCGCAGCCGGATCGTGCTGCCCGCGGTGACCGAACTCCAGCAGGAGGCAGCCGGTTCGCCCGGGCGCCCCACGCGACGGCGTGCTTCCGGCTGGGCGGCACCCACGGCCCGCTGCTGGGCGCCGTGGTGGACCGGCTGGCGGGCGTGGTGCCCGACGCCCGGGTGACGACCTGCATCTCCTGGTCCGAGCGGGAACTGGCCGGGCTGCTGACCGAAGGACGGCTGGACTTCGCCCTCGCGGGGACCTGCGGTTCGGCCCCGCCGCCCGGCGCGGAGGGACTGGTCTGGCAGGAGGTCGCGGTCGACCCCGTGTTCGTCATGGTCCCGGAGGGGCACGCCCTCGCCGGGGCGGTCGAGGTCGACCTGGCCGAACTGGCCGGTGCGGAATGGGCCTGCGTACCCGGCGACGGCTGCTTCGGGGACTGCTTCACCGTGGCCTGCGCCCGGGCCGGCTTCACCCCGCTCCGGATGTACGAGACGGACACCTCCTCCCTGGTCCACCTGGTGCAGGTCGGCCGGGCGGTCGGACTGTGCCGGGCGACCTTCCACCAGCCGATCAACCCGCTGCTCCAGAACTACGGCCTCACCCTGAAGACGACCGGCGGCGACGATGACGACCCGCCCGGGGAGGAGGAGCCCGGCGGCACCTGGTCCGCGGGCACCGTCTACCGGGCGGGCGACACGGTCACCTACGGCGGCACCACCTACCGCTGCCTCCAGGGCCACCAGGCCCAGCCCGGCTGGCAGCCCCCGAACGTCCCGGCCCCGTGGCAGCGCGTCTGACCCACGCCTGACCATCCCGGCGGGGGAACACAACGGCCCCGGGCACACCGAACGGGCGTACCCGGGGCCTGCACCGCTGCTCTAGTGCCTATCCGCCTTCCAGTCCCGGGCCAGCAGTCCGAGCAGGACCTCGTCCATGAACTCGCCCATCACCCAGGCCGAGGAGCGCAGCACGCCCTCGCGGACGAAGCCGTTGCGCTCGGCGGAGCGCAGCATCGCGGCGTTGTCCGACAGGGTCTCGATCCCCAGCCGATGCAGGCCCCTTACGACGAAGCCGTAGTGGCACAGGACCGCGACCACGTCGGTGCCGTAGCCCTTGCCCCGGGCGGCCGGCAGCAGGCCCAGCCCGATGTGCGCGGCCCGGTTGTGGTGGTCGATGCCCCACAGCGTCGCGGTACCGACCAGCGTGCCGCCGGCCAGCTCCACCACGGAGAACGGGACGTGTCCCTGCTCCGTGTCGTCCACCACGAGCCGCGGATCCTTCGAGCCCGGCGTGATGGGCCGCCACGGCCCGCCTTCGGCCCGTGACGCGTTGACCACGTCGTCGTACAACTCGGCCCGCAGGACCGGGATGTCCTCCTCGTGCCGGGCCCTCAGCCCGATCTTGGTGCCCTTCAGCATGCGAGCTTCCTATCCGACCGGCCCGGCCGGCGGCAAAGCATTAAGCGCCCGACTCCTCCGGAGTCCGCCGAGACAGTGCCAGTCCGGATCTCAGTGCCGGCAGAGGCAGAACGGATGGCCGGCCGGGTCCGCGTAGACCCGCCAGTTGGCCCCCGGGCGGATCTGGTCCGTCCGCTCCAGCACGGTCGCACCGAGGGCGAGCGCCCGATCCTCCTCCGCGTCGAGGTCGTCGACGTCGAAGTCCAGGTGGAGCTGCTGCGGACGCTCCTGGTCGGGCCATGCGGGCGGCCGGTAACCGTCCGCCTGCTGGCAGGCCAGCGGGACCCCCTCGAAACCGTGCACCTCGACCCACCGGGGCTCCTCCGGGTCCGCGACCACCCGGCCGCCGAGCAGTTCCGCGTAGAACTCGGCGAGCCGCACCGGATCAGCACAGTCCAGCGCGACGGCCTGCAGCTTTCGGATCACTCCGACCACCCTTCGTTCCACGACCACTGGGGCACGACACCCCGTACGGATCGGCCCTACCCGTCACCCCACCGGGCATGCCCGGCGGCAGGAGCTACCAGGAAGGAGAGGTCCATCAGTCCGCGGTCCCGGGCCCATCGGCCGGTGCGAA
>NZ_NEUB01001054.1:46337-53753 GCF_002910825.1 Streptomyces sp. SM1
TTCACCGACCTCGACACCCCGGTGCCCCAGAAGGACCAGCACGGCCTTCGCCTGGCCCTTCACCTCGCCCTTCACCTCGCCCTCGGCACGGAGCTGCTGGGCGGTCTGTGACTGGAAGAAGGAGAGGTCCATCAGTCCGCGGTCCCGGGCCCATCGGCCGGTGCGAACACCTCGGCCGCCGACCTCGCCGTGAGAGCCCTCTTCAGCCACACGTCCAATACCCCGGTGTCACCACAGCCGACGATCCGCTCCCGGTCCTCTTCACCGACCTCGACACCCCGGTGCCCCAGAAGGACCAGCACGGCCTTCGTCTGGCCCTTCACCTCGCCCTCGGCACGGAGCTGCTGGGCGGTCTGTGACTGGAAGAAGGAGAGGTCGACGGCCATGAGATGCCTCCAGAGATCCGCGGCCTGCGTCGTGCCGACGGGTGGGGGGAAGGCGACGCCGAGGTTCCTGGCGACGCGCGCGAAGAGGCCCGGTTCCTGCTGGAAGATTCGGTGCAGGGCCTCATGGGATGAGCTGACCATGGGGCGAACCTACGGAGGGCATGGCATGTGCCGCCCGCATATGGCCCTCTCTTCGCACGATCGAGCGACCGTGCGAGTGCGTAAGTTGACGCCCACGCAGCGAAAGGGCCCGTACGACCGAAGTCGTACGGGCCCTCTCAGGTGCTCGCAAGCAGGAGCTACCAGGTCAGATCAGCAAGCTCACTTGTTGATCTTGGTGACCTGGCCGGCGCCCACGGTCCGGCCACCCTCACGGATGGCGAACTTCAGGCCCTCCTCCATGGCGACGGGCTGGATGAGCTCCACCTTCATCTCGGTGTTGTCACCCGGCATGACCATCTCGGTGCCCTCGGGGAGGGTCACGACGCCGGTCACGTCCGTCGTACGGAAGTAGAACTGCGGGCGGTAGTTGTTGAAGAAGGGGGTGTGACGGCCACCCTCGTCCTTCGACAGGATGTAGGCCTGGGCCTCGAACTCGGTGTGCGGGGTGACCGAGCCCGGCTTGATGATGACCTGGCCGCGCTCGACGTCCTCGCGCTTGATGCCACGAAGCAGCAGACCGACGTTCTCACCGGCCTGGCCCTCGTCGAGGAGCTTCCGGAACATCTCGATGCCGGTGACCGTGGTGGTGGTCTTCTCCTGCTTGATACCGACGATGTCGACGGTCTCGTTGACCTTGAGGATACCGCGCTCGATACGACCGGTGACGACGGTGCCACGACCGGTGATCGTGAAGACGTCCTCGATCGGCATCAGGAACGGCTTGTCGACGTCACGCTCGGGCTGCGGGATGTTCTCGTCCACGGCCTTCATCAGCTCGAGGACGGAGTTGCCCCACTCCTTGTCGCCCTCGAGGGCCTTGAGCGCCGAGACCTTGACGACCGGCAGGTCGTCGCCCGGGAACTCGTACTCGGAGAGCAGCTCACGAACCTCGAGCTCGACGAGCTCCAGGATCTCCTCGTCGTCCACCATGTCGGCCTTGTTCAGGGCGACGACGATGTACGGGACGCCGACCTGGCGGGCCAGGAGCACGTGCTCCTTGGTCTGCGGCATCGGGCCGTCGGTGGCCGCGACCACGAGGATGGCGCCGTCCATCTGGGCCGCACCCGTGATCATGTTCTTGATGTAGTCCGCGTGACCGGGGCAGTCGACGTGGGCGTAGTGACGCGCCTCGGTCTGGTACTCGACGTGCGCGATGGAGATGGTGATACCGCGCTGGCGCTCTTCGGGAGCCTTGTCGATCTGGTCGAAGGCCGAGGCCTCGTTCAGGTCCGGGTACGCGTCGTGCAGCACCTTGGTAATGGCGGCCGTGAGGGTCGTCTTACCGTGGTCGATGTGACCGATGGTGCCGATGTTGACGTGCGGCTTAGTCCGCTCGAACTTCGCCTTCGCCACTGGGGTCCTCCTGTGGAGTGGTTCTGTACGCCTTACTTCGACGGCGCCAGGTGATCTTTGCTGGGAAACCCGGGCCCGGGGCATTCCGCCAGGGTGGCGGCGGAATGCCCGCTTGCAGGCTCCGGGGTCAAGCCTAAAGCGTGGATACGGAGTCCGTTGAACGGAGCCCCTTACTCGCCCTTGGCCTTCGCGATGATCTCCTCGGCGACGTTCCGCGGAACCTCGGCGTAGGAGTCGAACTGCATGGAGTAGCTGGCACGGCCGGACGTCTTGCTGCGCAGGTCGCCGACGTAACCGAACATCTCCGAGAGGGGCACGAGGCCCTTCACGACGCGGGCACCCGCCCGCTCCTCCATGGCCTGGATCTGGCCACGGCGGGAGTTGATGTCGCCGATGACCTCACCCATGTAGTCCTCGGGCGTGGTGACCTCGACGGCCATCATCGGCTCCAGGAGCACGGGCGAAGCCTTGCGCGCGGCCTCCTTGAAGGCCTGCGAACCGGCGATCTTGAACGCGAGCTCGGACGAGTCGACCTCGTGGTAGCCACCGTCGATGAGCGTGACGCGGACGCCCGTCATCTCGTAGCCGGCCAGGATGCCGAACTGCATGGCCTCCTGGGCGCCGGCGTCCACCGAAGGGATGTACTCCTTCGGGATGCGGCCACCGGTCACCTTGTTCACGAACTCGTAGGAGGCGTCGCCGCCCTCGATCGGCTCGATCGCGATCTGCACCTTGGCGAACTGACCGGTACCACCGGTCTGCTTCTTGTGGGTGTAGTCCACGCGCTCGACGGTCTTGCGAATCGTCTCACGGTAGGCGACCTGCGGCTTACCGACGTTGGCCTCGACCTTGAACTCACGGCGCATACGGTCGACCAGCACCTCGAGGTGCAGCTCGCCCATACCACCGATGATGGTCTGGCCCGTCTCCTCGTCCGAGTGGACCTGGAAGGACGGGTCCTCCTCGGCCAGGCGCTGGATCGCGACGCCGAGCTTCTCCTGGTCGCCCTTCGACTTGGGCTCGATGGCGACCTGGATGACCGGCGCCGGGAAGTCCATGGACTCCAGGATGACCGGGTTCTTGTCGTCGGACAGCGTCTCACCGGTGGTGGTCTGCTTCAGGCCCATGACGGCGACGATGTCACCGGCGCCCACCGACTCGATCTCCTCACGCTTGTTGGCGTGCATGCGGTAGATCTTGCCGATGCGCTCCTTCTTGCCCTTGACGGAGTTCAGCACCGCGGTGCCGGACTGCAGGCGGCCCGAGTAGACCCGGACGAAGGTGAGCTTGCCGAGGTGCGGGTCGCTCATGATCTTGAACGCGAGGGCGGCGAGGGGCTCGTCCTCCGACGGCTTGCGCTTGACGACGACCTCGGGGTCCTTGACGTCGTGGCCTTCGATGGCCTCGACGTCGAGCGGGGTCGGCAGGTAGCGCACGACCGCGTCGAGCAGGGGCTGAACGCCCTTGTTCTTGAACGCGGTGCCGCAGAACACGGGAGTGACGGTGGTGCTGTCGCTCTTGCCGGACGCGATGGTGATACGGCGGATGGCCGCGTAGAGCTGCTCCGCGGAGGGCTCGGTGCCCTCCAGGTACAGCTCCATCAGCTCCTCGTCGTTCTCCGCGACGGCCTCGAGCAGCTTGCCGCGCCACTCCTCGGCGGCCTCGGTGTGCGTGGCCGGGATGTCGACGACGTCGTACATCTCGCCCTTGGCCGCCTCGGCGGACCACACGAAGGCCTTCATCGTCACGAGGTCGACGACGCCCTTGAAGTCGGCCTCGGCACCGATCGGCAGCTGCATGACGAGCGGCTGCGCACCCAGGCGGTCGCTGATCATGTCGACGCAGCGGTGGAACTCGGCGCCCGTGCGGTCCAGCTTGTTGACGAAGCAGATCCGCGGCACGCCGTAACGGTCGGCCTGACGCCACACCGTCTCGGACTGCGGCTCGACACCGGCGACACCGTCGAACACGGTCACGGCACCGTCGAGCACACGCAGGGAACGCTCCACCTCGACGGTGAAGTCGACGTGTCCCGGGGTGTCGATGATGTTGATCGTGTAGTCGTTGTCCTCGAGCGGCCAGTGACAGGTGGTCGCAGCAGACGTGATCGTGATGCCACGCTCCTGCTCCTGCTCCATCCAGTCCATCGTGGCGGCGCCGTCGTGGACCTCACCGATCTTGTACGACACACCGGTGTAGAACAGGATCCGCTCGGTGGTGGTCGTCTTGCCCGCGTCGATGTGGGCCATGATCCCGATGTTGCGGACCTTGGCCAGGTCAAGTGAAGTGGTAGCCATAAGGCTTCGGTCTTCTCTCGGTCTCGATGTGGGTAGCGACTACCAGCGGTAGTGCGCGAAGGCCTTGTTGGACTCGGCCATCTTGTGCGTGTCCTCGCGCTTCTTCACAGCGGCACCGAGGCCGTTGGAGGCGTCGAGAAGCTCGTTGAGCAGACGCTCGGTCATGGTCTTCTCGCGACGGGCGCGGGAGTAACCGACCAGCCAGCGCAGCGCCAGGGTGTTGGCACGACCGGGCTTGACCTCGATCGGAACCTGGTACGTGGCGCCACCGACACGGCGGGACTTGACCTCGAGGGTCGGCTTGATGTTCTCCAGGGCGCGCTTCAGCGTGATGACCGGGTCGTTGCCGGTCTTCTCGCGCAGGCCCTCCATGGCGCCGTACACGATGCGCTCGGCGGTGGAGCGCTTGCCGTTCAGCAGCACCTTGTTGATCAGGGAGGTCACCAGAGGAGAACCGTAGACCGGGTCGATGATGACCGGGCGCTTCGGGGCGGGGCCCTTACGAGGCATTCTTACTTCTCCTTCTTGGCGCCGTAGCGGCTGCGGGCCTGCTTGCGGTTCTTGACACCCTGGGTGTCGAGGGAACCGCGGATGATCTTGTAGCGAACACCCGGCAGGTCCTTCACACGGCCGCCGCGCACGAGCACGATGGAGTGCTCCTGCAGGTTGTGCCCCTCACCCGGAATGTAAGCGGTGACCTCGATCCCGCTGGTCAGACGCACACGCGCGACCTTACGCAGGGCCGAGTTCGGCTTCTTCGGGGTGGTCGTGAACACACGCGTGCAGACGCCGCGACGCTGGGGCGAACCCTCGAGTGCGGGCGTCTTGTTCTTCTCGACCTTGTCCTGCCGGCCCTTCCGGACCAGCTGCTGGATCGTAGGCACTACTTCTCCGGTTTCTGTGTGCCGAATGGTGAAGCTAACCTGGAACGTCACCGACCCACGCGGTCGGGTGTGTCGAATCCTGCGGACTCCCGCCGCGAGGCAGAAGAAGGCGCTGAATCACGGTGGCCGTTTCACAGCCCCCGGTGCGGTGTGAGATGGCACGCACGAAGGCCAGGGCACACCCCAGGCACAAGGTCTGAGCGTACCTACCTCACGGACTCCGGTCAAAACAAATGGAACGCCGCCCGGGAAGCCGGACTCCTCCCGCTTCGCCCGGCCGGATTTCCGAACCCTTCCGAACGGTCCGTAACCGGGCACCCCGCCGCCGGCTGCCGCCCCGACCGATCCACGGGATTCCGGAGCCGCCCGCAGCCGTCCGGGGCCTCCCGGAGAGCCGTCCATCGCCGTTCAGGGCGCCGTCCGGGGCCCTCCGGGGACGTCGTCCATCGCCATGCGTCACAGTCCGCGGCCGTTGACGCCCCCCTTCGCCGGTCGGCGGCCGATTCGACGGCCGGTCGATGGCGGACCGGTGGCCGTATCGATGGCCGGTCGATGGCGGACCGGTGGCCGTATCGATGGCCGTGTCGATGGCCGATTCGCCGTGTTGGCCGGATCGCGCTCTTCACATGTGCGGCGCTCAGTACTTTGATCCGTCCGCCGCAGACGAACGGGGGGTTCAGCCTGATGACATCGGCGCCGTACGGACCGGACGACAGCCGTCTGGAGGACCGGGTGCCTTTCCTGGCCCGTCTGGAGGCTCAGGAAAGAACCGCGCTGCTCTCGCTCGGCCGCGAGCTGCACTTCGCTCCCCGAGTCGTCCTGCTGCACCAGCGCGAGCCGTCCTCGCACGTCCTGCTGCTGGTCCAGGGCTGGACGAAGGTCACGGCCGCGGCGGCCAACGGCTACGAGGCGCTGCTCGCCCTGCGCGGCGCCGGCGACGTCGTCGGCGAGTCGGCCGCGCTGACCGGGCGTCCCCGGTCGGCGACGGTGACCGCGCTCGAGCCGGTGCGGGCGGTGGCCGTGGAGCACCTGCGCTTCAAGGACTTCCTGGGTCACTCCCCCGCGGTCTCCTTCGCCCTCCTCGGCCTCACGGCGGACCGCACCCGGGCGGCGGACCGGCGCCGCCTGGAGTTCGCGTCGATGAGCGTCCGCCAGCGTTTCGCGGTCCTGCTGCTCGACCTGGCCCGCAGCCACGGCCGCCGTACCGAGGAGGGCATCGAGCTCGCCGTGCCGCTCAGCAAGCAGGAACTCGCGGGCTCGGTCGGCGCGTCGCGGGAGATGGTGCAGCGGCTGCTGCGGGAGCTCCGCGAGAAGGAAGCCGTCTCCACCGGCCGCCGCACCCTGCTGATCCTCCGCCCCGGCATCCTGCGCCGCATCGCCGCCACCGACCAGCCGGGCCCGGCCGTCCCGTCCCCTCAACGCCCGAGCGAGGTCTGATCCGGCTTCCATTCAGCCCCTCCGGCAATTGAGGAGCGGGGTCCGGGGCGGAGCCCCGGGACGGGACGGGAAGGGGCGGCGGGGGCGGAATCACCTGGCCAGTCCCCCCGCGCACCCGCCCATCCCACCAGGCGAACCCCGCCGACGTCCGCCTCCGCCCCACGCGGTGTTCTGTGCACACGGTCACAGTTCCAGTGGGTCATCCGCCCTCACGCCCCACTCCCCGCTCCCGACACTCTGCTGCCCTGCCCTGCCCCGCCATCCCCACCGTTTCGAAAGGCGACCATGACCGACCCCGTGAGCCGCACGATCCTGTTGCTGGACATCGAGAGGTTCAGCGACCGGGACGACGTGGAGCAGGCGTATCTGCGGCGCATTCTGTACGACGTCACCGACCGCGCGCTGGAAGCGGCCGGCATCGACGAGACCCTGCGCATGCGGGCCGACCGCGGTGACTCGGTGATGGAGCTGATCGACGCGAACGCCCCGGTCACGGCGCTGCTGCGAGCCCTGCTCACCGAGGTGCCCGCACAGTTGCGGGCCGTCAACCGCATGGCGTCCCGCTCCGCGCAGATCCGCCTGCGCGGTGTCGTCGCCAGCGGGTACGTGGCCGTCGACCGCCACGACGGCTGGGTCGGCTCCGACCTGAACCACGCCTGCCGCCTGCTGGACGCCGCCCTGCTCCGCGCCGCCCTGCGGGAACGCGACGACGACTTCGCCCTGTGCGTCTCGGACGCCCTGTACACGGGTGTCGTACGGCACGACCACCCCGGTGTTCCGGCCGCCGGCTTCCACCGCGTGACGGTGGACAGCAAGAACGGCCCGCTGACGGCGTGGCTGCACGGCCATGTGCCGGAGGTCTCCGGCACACGCGGCGGCGAGCACGGCGACGACCCC
>NZ_NEUB01001055.1:0-15626 GCF_002910825.1 Streptomyces sp. SM1
GTAGCTATTCAGCAGGGTGTGATCGGTTCGCGGACCGTGCGGCGTGATCGCTAGGGTGGCGGTGTGGAGGATCCCGACTGGTCTGCGAAGGACCTTCTTGCCGAGTTGGCCGCGGTACGCGGCGAGTTGGCGGCTTCCCGGGCCGAGGCGGCCGCGAAGGACGAGCGGATCGATCAGCTGCTGGTCCAGATCGCGGAGTTGACCACGCAGGTCCAGGCCCTGGTACTGCGGCTGTCGAGGGATTCCTCGACCTCCTCGAAGCCGCCGTCCTCGGACGGGCCGGGCAAGCGGCCCCGTGGCGGGTCCTCGCGTACCCGCTCGGGACGCAAACCGGGCAAGCAGCCAGGTGATCCGGGCACCACCTTGCGGCAGGTAGAGGATCCGAACGAGCGGATCGTCATCCCCGCTCCGGCATCCTGCGCCGGCTGCGCGTCCTCGCTGGTCAAGGTTCCGGTGGCCGCGGTGCGCCGCCGTCAGGTCTTTGACCTGGCCACCCCGCTTCCGCCGCAGGTCATCGAGTACGCCGCGGACGTCAAGTGCTGCCCCGGGTGCGGAAAGAAGGCCACCGGAGTCTTCCCGGCCGGAGTGGAATCGGCGGCCCAGTACGGTCCCGATGTCACCGCGAAGGTCGCGGACGCGGTCCTGGGACACCACATCCCGGTACACCGCTCGACACTGCTGGTGATGGAACTGTGCGGGATGAAGGTCTCCACCGGCTTCGCCGCATCCCTGCGAGGCCGGGCCGCCCGCCTGCTGGAGGCCGGGTTCCTGCCCTCGGTCCGCGCCCTGCTCTCCGGCGCACCCGTCGTGCACGCCGATGAGACCTTCACCCGCACCCGGGCCAGGACCGTCTTCCTGCACGTGGCCTCCACCGCGCACCTCACCCTGATGCACACCGGTGACCGCTCGGCCGCGACCATCGACGCCGGCCAGGTCCTGCCGCACCTCAGCGGTGTCCTGGTCCGCGACGGATACGCCGGCTACACCCACCTCGACCACGTCCTGCACGCCTGGTGCGGCGCGCACCTGCTACGTGACCTGCGCGGCATCCATGAAGCCGACCTCCAGGGCCAGCTGTGGGCCCGCGCCATGGCCGACACCCTCCTGGAAGCCAACCGTCTCGCGTCCGCCGCCCGCGACACCGGGCGCGAGGAACTCACCGCCGACGAACTGCGCACCATCCACCGGCTCTACACAGGAGCACTGGCCCGCTCCCGCCAGGACAACCGGAACAAGAACACCGAACTCGCCCGGCACGCCCGCACCCTGGCCAAACGTTTCGAGGAACACCGCGAGGTCATCCTCCGCTTCACCACCGACCTGGCCGTCCCCTTCACCAACAATCAGGCGGAACGCGACATCAGACCCGCCAAGGTCCAGCAACGCTCCTCCGGAGGCTGCTGGCGAACCCTCCAGGGACTGGCCGACTTCGCCATCGTCCAGTCGTACCTGTCGACCGCGGCCAAGTGGGGCATCAGCCGCTACGACGCACTCCAGCGCCTCTTCACCACAGGGGCGTGGATCCCGCATGCCCTCACCCCTGACACAGCAACAGCCTGACCGAACCGCTCAACCCCGCTGAATAGCTACCGGTCGAGAGTACAGGGATCCGAGTACGGGCCGGAAGCGAGACTTTTCCGGTGTCGCGCTCAGCCATGTCATCGATACATCAGGCGCATTCATTCCGGGACATGGAACACCAACCGTGATCCTGGCCGGGCGCAACCACAAGGCACGGCAGAGTGACCCAATCCGTGCTGTTCTTGGTGTCCGGGGCGAGCCGAGTCAGCCGGAGAACCCGGAGAAAGGACTCGTATGGACCGCGATCACACAGCAGATACTACGGCCTGGGAGCGAATCGGAGTGGATCAGCGTTGAGGACTCAGAACGTGAACGGTTCGCCAACCACCCGTGGTCGCTGAGTGGCGGTGGGGCTGGAGTCACCAAGGAACGTATCGAGACGGGAGCCGAGCGCACACTGGGCAAACTCGCGGAGTCCATCGGCATTACGTCGGTCACGGGCGAAGACGACCTATACCTTCTCCCTCGAAACGGCGCTGCGCGTCGCCTCCAAGTCGGCGCAACCCAGCCTCTGGTAACAGGTGACGTCATTCGAGACTTCACCCTGGAAGCCGAATTCGACTCAATCTGGGTGTACGACAACGACTACAAAACCCTCCCCTTCGAATCTGCGGACTCTACACGGCGGATTCTGAGTGATTTCCGCGTGGCAATCTCCTCTCGGAAGCGTTTCGGTGTCCCCATGCTGGAACGAGGCATGGCGTGGCATGAATGGCAAGAGTTGTACTCCAATAAACTTCGCTATCCGCTGTCAATCAGCTTCGCCTTTGTGGCCACGCATAACCACTTTGTGTTGGACCGGGGTGGGAAGGTGTTCAACCGTTCCGCGCCCGTGATCAAGCTGCCCGAGGGTGCCAGTGAGGAGCGGCACCTGGAGTTGTTGGGGGTGTTGAACTCCTCCGCTGCATGTTTCTGGCTGAAGCAGGTAAGTCAGGCCAAGGGCGGCACTGACAACTCCAGCGGTGGAGGTAACCGCTGGTCACCTGAAGCTTGGATCGAGCGGTACGAGTTCACCGGCACCAAGCTTCAAGAGTTCCCACTCCCCCAGCAGCTCCCTCTCGCCCTCGCTCAAGGGCTGGACGCGCTTGCTCAGGAGCTGGCCCAGCACGAGCCCTCCGCTTTGGCGCGTGACGCTGTGCCCGCTCGTGAAGCACTCGAAGAGGCGCGCCAGGCGCAGAAGCGCATCCGAGCGCGGATGATCGTCTTGCAGGAGGAGTTGGACTGGACCGTCTACGGGGCCTACGGACTGCTCACCGCTGACGAGGTCGCGCGGACCACCATCACCGAGGCTGACGTGCCCGAGCTTGCTCTTGGTCAGCGCGCGTTCGAGATCGCGCTCGCTAGGAGCGGAGCCAAAACAGCCTGGTTCGAGCGCCACGGATCCACCCCCGTCACCGAGATTCCCGCCGACTGGCCCGAGGCGTATCAGAAGATCGCGCAGGCCCGGATCGAGCTCATCGAGGCCAACAAGGACATTCGGCTCATCGAGCGCCCCGAGTACAAGCGTCGTTGGTCCGTCGAGCCCTGGAAGAAGCGCGAGGCTGCTGCTCTGCGGAGCTGGCTGCTTGATACTGCCGAGCGGGAGGAGTTGTGGTTCGAGGAGCGGGATGGGTTCACCGTGCCTCGGCCGCTTACCGTCAACCAGCTTGCCGATGAGCTGCGGCATGACCCGGACGTGCAGGCCGTTGCCGCGCTGTACGCCGCCGATCACCTCGGTAAGCGGGACGCCTCCCTCGCCACCGTGCTCGCCGCCGTCATCGAGGCCGAGCATGTGCCCTACCTCGCCGCCCTCCGCTACAAGGACTCCGGGCTGCGCAAGCGGGCGCAGTGGGAGCAGGTCTGGGAGCAGCAGCGGGAGGAGGACCGGACCGGGAAGCGGCTCGACATCAAGGTGCCGCCGAAGTACACCGGCGCGGACTTCCTCAAGCACTCCTACTGGTCGAACCGCGGCAAGCTCGACGTGCCCAAGGAGCGGTTCATCTCCTACCCCGGCGCTTCCCCCGAGGCCGACGGCTCCCTGCTGCTCGGCTGGGCCGGCTGGAACCACCGCGACCAGGCCGACGCCCTCGTCGGACTGATCCGCAGCCGTGTCGAGACCGGCGGCTGGACCAAGGACGACCCCCGTTTCGTACCGCTCCTCGCCGGTCTGCGCGAGGTGCTGCCCTGGGTGCACCAGTGGTACGGCGAGTACGACGAGGAGTGGGAGGGCAACCCCGCCGAGGAGTTCCAGTCCGCCCTCGACTCCGGCCGCGCGGACCGTGAACTGTCCGAGGCGGATCTCGTCAACTGGCGGCCTGAGAAGAAGACCGGCGGGCGGCGCAAGAAGAGCGAGTGAGCAGGGCTGTGCCCTTCGGGCATGAGTGAGGGGTGGTGGGGAGCGCAAACGGCTTCCCACCACCCCTCGTTCGTCTCAGACGCCTGCGGCCATCCGCACGAACGCCGCCCACTGGGCGGACGGCACGTTGAGGATCGCCACGTCCGGGCACTTGGAGTCACGGATCAGTACGGCTGTACCAGCGTCCGCGACCTCAACGCACTGGCCACCATCGCCAGCGCTGTAGCTGCTCTTCACCCAGGTCAGCTCAGCTGCCTGATCGTCGTTGGCGTTCAAAACTCTCCCAAGAGCTTCTCGATCCAGGCCAGCGACTCTCTCGGGGTCATCGCTTGCGCCCGCAGCACTCCGTATGTGGACTCGAACCCCTGAACCTTCGCTGGCGCCGTATGCAGGGCGCTGTTGCTCTGCACCTCCGTGTACGCCATCCTCCGCTGTTGCTGCGTGAGGATCAATGTGAAGGGCCCTCCCACTCCAGCATGTTCGTCACGGCCAGTCGGCATCACCTGTAGCTCTACGTTGCGTTCGTGCCCGACTAGCAACAGGTGCTCAAGTTGAGCTCGCATGGCCTCCGCGCCCCCGAGAGGCCTACGCAGGACGCTTTCCTCAATGACAAAGCTCAGCAGGGGCTTGGGACGCCGAGACAGCAACTTGTGCCGGTCCAAACGTGCAGACACCCGCTGCTCGATGGTCTCCGCGTCCACCAGTGGCCGCCACATGCTGAAAACCGCTCGTGCGTACTCCTCCACTTGCAGCAAGCCATTGACGACATGGGCATCGTAGGCGTGCAGTTCGGCAGCATCGGCCTCCAAGGCGGCGAACTCGCGAAAGAACCCCGGATACCGAGCCTTCGCCACCTCCCCCTTCATCGCCACCAACAACCCCCGCCCGCCCACCACCCGATCCACCGCGTCCACCAACTCCGGCTTCGGAATGCGACGTCCCTGCTCCACCGCCGCGATCAGCGCCTCGCCGTAACTGACCCGCTCCCCCAACTGCGCCTGGGTCAGCTCCGCAGCCTCCCGCAGTAGCTTCATCTGCCGTCCGAAGCACCGCAGGAACTCCCCGTTCGAGTCCGCGCCCGCGCCCTCCACGCCCGCACCCGAGTCCGCTCCCGACTCCATCGCACCAGCCCCCTCAGCACACCCGTCCACCGGTCACCCGTGCTCGCACCGTAGGACGACCACGGGCCCACCACGCCGTGACCGGATCAAGTTGCGCCGGAAGAGTGAACGAGCAGGTCACCTCACCCCAGATGCCGTCCCCACCGTCCTGACGCCGGTACGCGCAGCACAGGCCAACTGCGCCACCCCCTGTCCCAGGCACTCGGAGAGGGCGGAGGTCGATCCTCGGAACATCCCTCCCCCTCCGCAACACCCGAAGTACTGTGCGTGACAAGGGGAAGTTCGGCCCCGGCGGGAGGCTGACGAGAGTGTCCGCACGGTGCACTGGCTGGATACACGAACTCAAAGGACAGACCGTCATGTTCACCGGCAAGACCCGGGTGGACGGTGAATGGGTCGTGCGCGACAACTGCTTCGCTCGGGCTCAGACATTAGGAGCCGTCTGCCAGAACAGCTTCTCCAGGAAGGTGACCCTCGTCGTCCATGGAGAGTTGACGGGCAACGTCAAGGACGCGGAACGGGCACTGAGCAGAAAGCTGCTGACAGTCATCGAGTCGCGACGAGCAGGCCGACACATACACGTGGTCGACAATGCCGGCTACTCGGATCTTCTGTTCGGAGCTCCGGCCCCGTGCCGACATCTCAAGGCGCAGGGCGAGCACGTCACCGTCATGCCTGAGTTCGGGGAAGGGTTCCTCGGCGGCCCGTTCGACAGGCTTCGCCTGCGCACTCGGGGCATCAACCGGCTGGAGGCCGGCGTACTGGGGAGGGGCACGCCGCGTCACGAGAAGCTGCTGTCACACCTCATCGAGCGGGTCGGCGGCCGGAGGACACTCGACGTGCGGGCGCCGACGCGACGGGGACCGCAGTTCGACCTCGGCTGGATCAGCGAACGGACCGCGTACGGCGCGTGGGTCGCGACTCCCGAGCAATCAGGCGGCGAAGAGGCGAAGCGCCTCGCAGAGGCCGTGGAGTACGTCGGCAGGTCGGCCCGGCCTCCCGCCCGGCACGGCCAGGTCCAACGGGTAGTGGTACTCGAGGATGCCGTGGACCTGAGTTCCGGGCTGAGGGAGCGGGCACAGGCGGCCGGTGTTCTGATCGGGAAAGTCAAGGACGTCCCGTGACGACCCGATGCGGAGAACCCTGCTGCTCGCTGCCCGCATGCGGCCCCGAGACGGGCGGGTGACGGACCGCATCCACAGGGTGTCCGCCCTTGCGCGAAAGCTCTCTTCACTCAATGCGTTCAATCGCACACGCTGTGTGCGGTAGCGTCGCCTCGACATCACGTCTTCCGCGTGCCACGCCGGGCACGGAACGAAGGCGACCCCCGCGGCGGTTGCAGCCGTCCGCGAGGGCCTGAACCACCAGTGGAAAGCGACTCCACCGTGATTTACCGGCACCATATCGCGCCCCCGCGCGCCTTCTCCCAGTTCTCCCACGACCTGATCCGGCACCCCCGGCTGTCCTCCGACGCCGTGCGGCTGCTGACCTGGCAGCTCTCCCTCCCCGACGGGGCGCGCGAGTCGCTGTCGCGCACCGCCGGGCGCGCCCGCATCGGGGCGTGCGCCTTCACGCGGGCCAAGCGGCAGCTCAAGGAGGAGGGGTTCGTGCACGAGCGGCGGCTCCAGGGGCCCGGCGGCCACTGGGTCACCCAACAGCTCGTCTCCAACGTGCCGTTGAGCGCCGCCGAGGCCGCCAAGCTCCTCGCCCGGATGCCCCTCCACACACCCTCCGCCGACGCGTCACCGCAGGTCGTTCCGAGTCCCCGCATTCCGGCCGTCGGTGTCCCGACCCCTCCGCTCACCGACGGCTATCCAAGGAAAGACCCCGGGGAAAACACCTCCCACCGTCCCGCCGAGCCGGAGCGGAAGCCGGACCCGGCCCCGGAGCCCGAGCCCGCCCCGGAGACGTCCGAGACGCCCGAGCCCTCCGAAGCCGCCCGCGCCCTCGTCGCCGCCCTCCCCCGCCTCTCCCCCGACCTGCGCCGCATCCCCCGGGGCATGCACGACGAACTGGCCCGCCTCGTCTCCCACTGGCTCACCGCCGGCCACACCCCCACCGCCATCCGCACCCACATCCTGCGCGGCCTCCCCCACGACGGCACCCCGGTCCACCGCCCCGGCGGCCTCCTGCGCTACCTCCTCCGCGACGTGCCGCCCGCCCCCGCCCTCGTCCCGGCCCCCGGCATCACTCCAGCCTCCGAACAGCCCTCCCCGGCCCGCCCGTCCAGCCGCCTCGCCGCCCTCCGCGAGTGCGAGGGCGACCATGTACAAGCGACCCTCTTCCGCCCGGCCGGCGACGAGACGCGGTGCCCCCGCTGCCTCACCCCACCGCCTCTCCGGGCGGCCGCGGGCACCGCTGTCAGACGGACCTGACACACTGCGCGCCATGACGCCACACGACCGTTTCCGCACCACCGCTCCCCGGACCCTGCGGAACCCCGAAGCCCTGCGCGCCCGGCTGGAGGCGGTCCACGGCGAGCCCGCCGTGCGGCCCCTGAACGAGTGGGTGGAGAAGCTGCGCACGCGGCTCGGGGACGGGGAGTCCGTGCCGTGGTTCGACCCCGCGTCCGGCGGCGTCAAGGCGCGCAGCCTGTTCCTGCTGGAGGCGCCGGGACGGAAGGCGATGGGAGCGGAGGCGGAGCTGCGGCGGACCGGCAGCGGGATCATCTCCGTCGACAACGACGACCCGACGGCCCGGAACTGCTAGATGCTGCGCGAGGAAGCCGGGCTGCCGTACGCCGAATCCCTGCACTGGAACATCGTGCCCTGGTACCTGGGGACCGCCGACCGCATCGCCGCACCCGGCCGGTCCGAGATACAGCGGGCGGCCCCCTTCCTGCACGAAGTCGTCTCGATGCTGCCCGCGCTGGAGGTGGTCGTGCCGATGGGCCGCAAGGCGCAGGCCGGCTGGGCGGCGTACCAGGAGACGTACGCGCCGAAGGTGCACACGCTGCCCACCTGGCACCCCAGCCCGCGCGTGTTCGCGTCCCGACCCGCCGCACGGCAGGAGATCCTCGACGTCCTGCGCACGGCGGAACGCATCCTCTCCGGCGGCGCCGTCAGCGGCGCCTGACAGGATGCGCGCCATGGCATCGAGAGACGACAGCGACGAGGCGTACGTGATCGGTCTGTGCGACCGCATTCTCGGCGAACAGGCCCTGACGCAGCACCGGTTCGACTGGCTGCTGGGTGACCCGGGGGCAGGGGGCCGTCAGGTCAGGCTGCCGGTGGACGCGTACTGGCCCGGCCACCGGCTGGTGGTCGAGTACCGGGAGCTCCAGCACGACCAGCCGGTGCCCCACTTCGACAAGCCGGACCGGCTCACGGTGAGCGGTGTCCACCGGGGCGAGCAGCGGGCCCTGTACGACGCCCGCCGCGACACCGAGATCCCCGCCCACGGGCCGCGGCTGGTCGTGGTCCGGCCGGCCGACCTCGACGCGGACGGGCGCGGGCGGCTCCGGCGCAGCGAGGAGGCCGACCTGGCGACGCTGCGGAAGATGCTGGCCCGGGAGAGCGACGAGGACCGGGTCACCGACACCTTCCGCGCCTGGCTGCTCGGCGAGGGGTGGACGCCGGTCGAGCCCACGGACCGCTGGACCGACCTCGAAGCGGTGCGCGGTGAGGAGCGGCTGATCTGCGAGGCCAAGGGGCGCACCAAAGAGAAAGGCATCGACGCGAACATCGCCTACGGGCAGCTGCTCCGCCGCATGACGAGCCAGGACGCCCGCATACGGTACGCACTCGTCGTGCCGTCCTCGTCCGTCAAGGCCGTGGAGCGGGTTCCGGCGCACGTCCGCGAGCTGCTGCGGATCGACGTGTACGAGGTCACGGATGACAACGGGGTACGCCTAGTGCCGGGATTCACCGCTCCTTGACAGCGCGCCTACCGACGGGGGCGCAGGAGCCTGAGGCTCTACTAGGACAAGAAGAAAGGGGCAGCGGCCGCTGAACGGCGGGTGCCCCTTTAAGTCTGCGGCAACGGTAACACGAATCTGCTTCACATGCAGTGGCAGATCTCGTCCTCCGCTAGGGTGCTGCGATGGTTACGGCCTCCGCTTCTGACCCCTATGCCCGGCATGTGCTCGCCCGGATGGCGGACTTCTTCACCGATGAGGGCACGCCGTGGGCGCGTCGTCTCTGGGACATAGGTTCGGTGCTGGCCCTGGAAGAACTCTGGGAGGCCGGTCACTGGCAGGCCCACGGAGTACTGTCACCGGCCGCGTGTGACTGGCAGCGTATCCAGCTCGGTGCTCTGATCGGCCCTGACCGAGGCCTTGGAGACAAGGAGCTCCGCAAAGAACTCACCAGCCTGCTGAAGCATCCGCTGCCGGACCCCAGTCCCGCGCGTCGTCGGCTCAAGGAGATCATCGGCCATGTCCGCTCCGGTTATCTGGAGCGGTGGGCGACGGCGGTCAGCGCTCCCGTCGATCAGCGCGTCAAACCGGAGAGGTTCTCCCGAACCGTGGCCTCTCACCTCCTCGACCTGGGCTACAGCGCCAGCTTCCTGAAGGCCTGGGCGAAGGAGCTGTACGACGCGCATGCCACTACGGCCGACACGGCGGCAGCGGCGGTCGAGCTGGCCCGTGCGCAGGCCCGCACGTACGACGTCCTGGTGGCGCTGGAGAAGGTGCCCCGACGGGAGCTCGCCGAACCGCTGGAACACTGGTACGGCAAAGGCAAGGTAGTGGCCTGGCTGCGTGAGTACGGTCACGACACCGCGGGCATCCGGCCCGGCGGCGGGTTCGTCTACCGGTTCACGGCCCTCGATCCCTTCAGCGCCGCCGAGCAGGCTTCGTCAGATGCTGGAGCGGATGACAGCCCGCTCCCAGTTCTTGCGCCGCGACCGGGGCGGTGTGCGACCCCTCCCTCACATCTGGGTCGCCGGCCACCCGCGGCCCATCCCACTCGATCCCCCCGCGCGCGGCGCAGATGTCCTGACCCTGGTCAATGAAGGGCACCTGTACAAGGTCGCAGGCGCCCGCAGTCGGACCGACGATGCCCTGGAGCTGGCAGCCGCGGTCAACCGTGGCCCATTGGCCCCGGCCGTGGCGGGCGCCTGGGCAGCCATCGAGTCATTGCTGTCGAACCCCGATGACCCCAAGGGAGAGGGCGAACGGTCCGGTAAGGCAGTGGCCGCAGACCGGATGGCGGTCATCATCGCGTGTTCCTGGCCCCGGGCCGAGCTCACTGCCCTCGCACACCGACACAAGCCACGCACACCGGACGAACTAGCCCGGTTGGTAGCAGGATGCACCACGAATCAAGAGCGAGCCCGCGTGGTCGCAGAGGCCCTTCTCACCCACGGGGCCACGGCGCTGGACTTCACCGGCGCCTCCACGAAGTACAGCGACCGTCCCGCCGCGCAGCGCATGGCCGACCTGGCGCAGAATCCGCGCCCGGTTCTGAACGATGTCGCCGGCGCCTTCCGGATCGCACTCCGGCGCCTGTACCGGACCCGGAACATCATCCTGCACGGCGGCGCAACTCAGGGCGTGGCGTTGGAAGCCTCACTCCGCACCGCCGCCCCCTTGGCCGGAGCGGGCTTGGACCGGATCATCCACGCCGATTACGTCGAAGGCCTTGATCCGCTCGCCCTGGCCGCTCGCGCCGACATCGCCCTGACTCTCGTCAACGGCGAATCTGGGCTCTCCGTCGTAGACCTCCTCGAGCCCGTCTGACCGCGCATACGGCTGCAGCGGACAGCCGTCGGAACGGACCGACGGACGCCCGCCCCGACAAACCCGACAGCTGCGCCCGCCGCCCCGACAGACGACCGCCGTGGGGGCGTCGCTCCTGGTGAGCAGGGGTGTGGGTACGTGATCTTCGGAGCATGACCACTTCCCCCCGCCAGGAGCGGCGGTCCGCGCTGCCGCTCCCGCTCGCCGACCAGACGGTGCTCTCGTTCCGCTTCACCCCGTCCCCGCGCGGCGCCCGGCTGGCCCGCCGGCTCGCCTCCTGCCAGATGGACGCCTGGGGCTGGCGCTACGGCACACCGGCGCACGACGCCGTCGAGCTGGTCGCGGCCGAGCTGGCCGCCAACGCCGCGACCCACGGCCGGGTCCCCGGCCGGGACGCCGAGCTGCGGCTCAGCCGGGAGGAGGACGGGCACGTCCTCGTCGAGGTCAGCGACGCGCGGGGCGAGCGGCTGCCCGAGGCACGGGACGCAGGCAGCGAGGAGGACGGCGGGCGGGGGCTTCTCCTCGTCGCCGCCCTGGCCGAGGAGTGGGGGACCGTCCCGCGCCCCGGCGCCCCCGGCAAGACGGTGTGGGCGGTCGTCGCGGCGCCCGGCGCACCGTAGCCGCGGCGGCCCGGCCCGCCCGTTCGGGGCCGCTCCCCGCAGACCCCTCCAGCCGCCTGCCGCGACCTGGCAGGATGAATGGGTCGTATGAGGGACACACGGGGACCATGGGGAGCGGGAGCAGGCGATGGCCAGGGGCGCGGGCGGGACGGTCGTACTGAGGGACGTACTCGACATCAAGGAGGACGTCTACGCCGGCGACTTCAAGGTCGAGCTGTCCCAGGGGTTCAGCGGCCGGTCCGCCGGGCGGGTCGAGGAGTACGTGGTCACGCCGCAGCTCCGGGAGCAGTTCGACAAGGCGCTGAAACTGATCCGCGGCGCCGTCCGCAAGAACGCCTCGTACGCCGCCTACCTGCACGGATCGTTCGGTGCCGGTAAGTCCCACTTCCTGACCGTGCTGCACGCCGTGCTCAACGGCGAGCCCGCCGCGCGCGCCAAGCCGCGCCTTCGGGAGGTCATCGCCGAGCACGACGAGTGGCTGCGCGGGCGGCGCTTCCTCATGGTGCCGTACCACCTGGTGGGCGCGGCCAACCTCGACGAGGCGCTGCTCGGCGGGTACGTGCGGGCCGTGCGGGAGCAGCACCCGGACGCGCCGACGCCGACCGTGTTCCGCTCCGACGCCATGCTGGCCGACGCCCGGCGGATGCGGGAGCAGCTCGGCGACGACGCCTTCGTGCGGCTGCTGCCCGCCGACGCCGGTGACGGCGGGGTGGACGAGGACGACGACGAGCTCCAGGTCATCGGCGCGGGCGGCGCCTGGACCGCGGCCGAGCTGGACGAGGCGTTCGCCGCGCCCGCCGGGGACGCGCGCCGGGAGCGGCTGGAGTCCGCGCTGCTCACCGGGCCGATGCGGTCGTACGCGGAGAGCGCGCGCGGCGACGCGGCCAAGTACGTGCCGCTGGAGAACGGGCTGGCGGCGATCAGCCGGCACGCCCGCTCGCTGGAGTACGACGGCGTGGTGCTGTTCCTCGACGAGCTGGTGCTGTGGCTCCAGGCGCACATGCGGGACCGGACCTTCGTCAACAGCGAGATCCAGAAGCTGGTGAAACTGATCGAGTCCGGCGACGCGGACCGGCCGGTGCCGATCGTGTCGTTCATCTCCCGTCAGCGCGACCTGTCCCAGCTCGTCGGCTCCGACGTGCTCGGCGCCGACGTCAAGGCGATGGAGCAGGCCCTCGAATACCTCAACGAGCGGTTCGACACGGTCGACCTGGAGGACCGCAACCTGCCGGAGATCATCAAGGAGCGGGTGCTGAAGCCGCTGCCCGGCAAGGACGCGGTCCTCGAGGCCGAGTTCGCGAAGATCGACCGGACCGGGCAGCAGGTCAAGGACATCCTGCTCGACGGCAGCGGAGCCACCCAGGCCGGCTGGACGGACTTCCGGGCCGTGTACCCGCTCTCCCCGGCCCTGCTGAACGTGCTGGTCGCACTGTCCGGGGCGCTCCAGCGGGAGCGGACCGGCCTGAAGCTGGTGCAGCAGCTGCTGGAGCGGAACGCCGACGCCGCCGTCGGCCGGCTCATCCCGCTGGGCGACCTGTGGGACGTCCTCGTGGACGGCACGGGCACGGGAGCCGCCTTCACCGACAAGCTGAAGCGCGAGTCGGAGGCGGCGGTGAAGTTCGCCGCGAAGGCACGCACCCACCTGCTGGAGAAGTACGGCTCGGACACGCACGCCGACTTCCGGGCCGACGAGCGGTTCGTGAAGACGATGCTGCTCGGCGCGCTCGCACCCGACGTGCCCGCCCTGCGGCGGCTGACGGGCGCGCGCCTCGCCGCCCTCAACCACGGCTCGGTGCGCTCGCGGACCGTGCCCGCCGGGGACGTCGTCGTGCGGCGGATGCGGGACCTCCAGGCCGCGTTCCCGTCCGAGATCCGCTCCGACGGCGAGGCCGACCCGGTGTTCTCGCTGCACCTGTCCGACCTCGACATCGAGCCGCTGCTCGACGCCGTCGCCGAGGAGGACAAGGCGGGTGTGCGGCGGGTGTGGCTGCGGGACCGGCTGTGGGAGGCGATCGGCGTCCGCGACGGGCAGTTCGTCGCCGAGAAGGAGATCGTCTGGCGGGGCACCCGGCGCGTCGCCGAGTTCGTCTTCGGCAACGTGCGCGACCGGGCCGACCTGCCCGACGAGCAGTTCACCCCGGCGACCGCGGGCAACGTGCGGTTCGTCGTCGACTACCCCTTCGACGACGGCGACCACTACCCCAGCGACGACTACCACCGCGTCGAGGAACTGCGGAAGTCCGGCGTCACCGCGCCGACGCTGGTGTGGCTCACCGACTTCTTCTCCGACCAGCGCCGCGCCCAGCTCGGCCGGCTGATGCGGATCACCTTCCTGCTGGAGCGGGACCGGCTCGCCGACTACACCGGCACCTTCCCGCCCGACGACCGGGCCAAGGTGCGGCGGCAGCTGGAGGTGGCCCGCGACACCCTCACCGACCAGCTCACCGGGGCACTGACCGAGGTGTACGGGCTGGCCCGGCCGACCGACGCCAACCCCGGGCCCGAGGTGCCGGACGGGCGCCACGTGCTGTCGCTCCAGCCGGAGTTCGCGCAGCCGAGGGAGGAGGGCGGCAAGGGCTTCGAGGCCAACGCGCTGCACCTCGCCGACGGCATGTTCTCCGCGCTGCACCCCAAGCACCCGGACTTCGGGCCCGACCGCACCGGGAAGCGCAACGCGGTGACCCCGGGCGAGCTGCGGACCGCGCTGGAGTGGATCACCCGTGCGATGGACGAGGGCGGGCGTGCCAACAACGTCGACAGCCACCACCTGAAGACCGTCAAGCGGATCGTGGAACCGCTGGAACTCGGCACCGTCCACGACGGGCCGCTGGTGATGCGCAGCGACTGGCGCACCCGCGTCAACCAGGCCGCGGCCGGGCACCAGCAGCGCGGCGACCTCGACATCGAGGACATCCGGAGCTGGATCACCAAGGATCTCGGCTACGCCGGACTCGACCGGCTCACCGGCAACCTCCTCGTCGCCGCCTACGCCCTGCTCGACGACCGCGCCTGGGTGCTGCGCGGCGGCCCGGAGCGGGAGGCGCCCGCGCTCCAGGAGATCGGGCCCGGCTGGTCGCTGCGGGCGCAGCCGCTGCCCGGCGACGAGGAGTACGCGGCGGCCCGGGACCGGGCGGCACGGCTGTTCGGGGTGACCGCCAAGCCCGCCCTGTACGCGCGCAACGTCAACCGGCTCGCCGAGGACCTCCGCGCCCGCGCCGAGGCGTGGGAGAAGGACGTCGCCGGGGTGCGGTCCTCGCTGGACCGGCACGCCGCGCTGCTCGGGCTCGACGGGCCGGGCGCCCCCCGTACCGTGCTCCTGCGGGAGGCGGCCGGGCTGCTGGCCCGGCTCTCCCGGCACGGCGGCGACGCCACCGCCCTGGTGCGGGAACTGGCCGCCTTCTCCCCGGCCTCCGGGGAGCGGGACCTCAACACCGCCATGGGCAGCGCGGGCGAGGTACTGGCGGCACTGGACGGCACGGACTGGCCCGCGCTGCGGAACGTGCACGGGCTGACCGGCCGCGAGGACGGCGTCGGCGACCGGGCCCGGCGGCTGTTCACCGAGATCGCGCAGACCGCGCGGGCCTCCGAGTTCGAACGGCCCCTGGCGCAGGTGCTCTCGGGGGTCCGGGAGCAGGCCAACGCGATCATCAACGCGGCGCTGAAGGTCGAGAGCGTCACCCCCGCACCCCCTGGGCCGCCGCAGCCCGCGGCCCAGGACGTGCGGGTCAGCGAGCCGGAGGTGGCCACCTCGCACCCCGTCGTCCCGCCCCGGCCGGAGGCGGTGCCGGGCACTCCGGCCGGCTCGTCCGACTCGTCCGTGGACACGGCCGGGGACGGTGCCCCGCCGCGCCGCTCCGGGCGTCGGCTGATCCCGGCCGGGGGCGACGCGACCGCGCTGGAGCAGCGGCTCGCGGTGCAGCTCGCGGCCGTGCAGGAGGAGATCCGCGCCTTCCGGGCCGCGCACCCCGACGCCGGCGTCGAGATCGTCTGGCGGCCGGCCGAGGTGCCGGGTGCGGACCGGGGGGCGGAGGCCTCCCGGGCGGCAGACGACACAGCACCGGCCGCAGGCCCGGGGACGGCAGACGCCACGAGGGCCGACCACAGGGCCAGGACGGTCCACGGCAGCCGGACGGCCGGAGACTCCGAGGCGACAGACACCGCAGCACCCACCACAGGCCCGGAGACGGCAGACGCCACGAGGGCCGACCACAGGGCCAGGACGGTCCACGGCAGCCGGACGGCCGGAGACTCCGAGGCGACAGACACCGCAGCACCCACCACAGGCCCGG
>NZ_NEUB01001055.1:15684-15797 GCF_002910825.1 Streptomyces sp. SM1
GGCCGGAGACTCCGAGGCGACAGACACCGCAGCACCCACCACAGGCCCGGGGACGGCAGACGTCACGAGGGCCGACCACAGGGCCAGGACGGTCCACGGCAGCCGGACGGCCG
>NZ_NEUB01001055.1:16508-17581 GCF_002910825.1 Streptomyces sp. SM1
CGAGGCGACAGACACCGCAGCACCCACCACAGGCCCGGAGACGGCAGACGCCACGAGGGCCGACCACAGGGCCAGGACGGTCCACGGCAGCCGGACGGCCGGAGACTCCGAGGCGACAGACACCGCAGCACCCACCACAGGCCCGGGGACGGCAGACGTCACGAGGGCCGACCACAGGGCCAGGACGGTCCACGGCAGCCGGACGGCCGGAGACTCCGAGGCGACAGACACCGCAGCACCCACCACAGGCCCGGGGACGGCAGACGTCACGAGGGCCGACCACAGGGCCAGGACGGTCCACGGCAGCCGGACGGCCGGAGACTCCGAGGCGACAGACACCGCAGCACCCACCACAGGCCCGGAGACGGCAGACGTCACGGAGCCGGCCCAGGACCCCAGGGCGGCCTACGGCACCCGGGCTGCCGGCGCCTCCGAAGCCGCCGGGGGCGGTCGGGCGGCCGAGGACAGAGGGCAGGCCGACGGCGCCCCGGCGGCCGATGACGCCGGGGAGGCACGCTGATGCCGACGCGGCCCGCCGCGGGGCGGCGCGCCATCGAGGTCCTGCTGGAGGCGGAACTGCCGCACGCCGAAGGGCGGCGGCTGGTGCTGGTCGACGCCGTCTGGGCGGACGGCGACGGGGAGCGGGACTTCACCGTCCAGATCGACGGCACCGCGCGCCGCGTGCACGTCACCGACCAGGACTCGCCGCTCGGCATCACCGAGGCCTGGCAGCAGCGCCTCGCCGGCACCGGTCCCGACGGGGACGGCGTCCTCGTGGTCACCGGCAGGGTGCCCGCCGACCAGCTCGGCTGGGACCTGCGCGGACACGCGGTGCGGCGCCGCCCGCTGTCCGTGGACCGGGCCGGCATCATCACCCAGCTCTTCGGGGCGGAGAACCTGGACACCCGTATGGTCCGCGAGGCGTGGCTGCTGGACGCCCTCCTCGACGCCGAACCCTCCGGCGGCTGGCCGCGCGCCGGCGGCGTCCTCACCCGCGACCGGGCCCTGCGGGCCCTCCTGGCCGCCCGGACCGGCCTCGGGGACACCGGCGCCGACTCCCTCGACCTGGACGC
>NZ_NEUB01001056.1:0-3027 GCF_002910825.1 Streptomyces sp. SM1
GGCGTCAGCAGCGGGACAAGGGTGCCGAGGCGGCGCTCGCCGCATCGGCGGGTCGGCCGAAGACCGATCCGCGGGACAAGGAGATCGCCCGGCTCAAGTCCGAAAACGCCAAGCTGGGAGCCGAGCTGGGCAAGGCACGCACCGTCATCGAGGTGCAGTCAAAACTCTCCGCGCTGCTCGACCAGTTCGCCACGGACAGCGCCACGACGAACAACGGCGAGAGCAAGTGACCTTGGCGGAAGCGGCGTCCGCTGGCGTGCCCGTCGGCGAGGGCGAGTCGGCCTTCGAGGCGGCCCGCACGGTTGCCCTGGGCAAGCTGTCCCTCCTGGTCGGCCGGGTCAAGGCATGCGCCGCGCTCGGCGTGAGCCGGGCGACCTGGTACCGCCACCACCGCACGTCCCCGCCGCCGGTGAAGCCGACGCTGGAGCGCAAGCGCCATCCGCGGGCCCTGAGCGAGGCTGAGGAGGCGGAGGTCCTGGCGGTGTTGCGGTCGGCCGAGTTCGTCGACATGGCACCGGCCGAGATCTACGCGGTGCTGCTGGACCGGGGCACCTATCTGTGTTCGGAGGCGACGATGTACCGGATCCTGCGCCGACACGGCGAGGTCCGCGAGCGCCGTCGGCAGGCCACGCATCCGCCCCGCAAGAAGCCTGAGTTGATCGCGACCGCTCCGAATCGGGTGTGGTCGT
The DNA here is from genome assembly GCF_002910825.1 of Streptomyces sp. SM1. Classification (GTDB taxonomy): domain Bacteria; phylum Actinomycetota; class Actinomycetes; order Streptomycetales; family Streptomycetaceae; genus Streptomyces; species Streptomyces okerensis. The sequence goes on from NZ_NEUB01001056.1 coordinate 690, forward strand.
GGGACATCACGAAGCTGAAGGGCCCGTATCGGGGAAGCTATTTCTGCCTCTACACGATCATCGACATCTACAGCCGCTACACCGTCGGCTGGATGATCGCCGCATCCGAGAACAAGGACCTCGCCGAGCAGTTCCTGTCCTCCACCATCACCAAGTACCCCGTTGAGCAAGGGAAGCTGACGATCCACTCCGACCGGGGATCGCCGATGATCGCCCACAACGTCGCGCAGATGCTCAGCAATATGGGCGTCACCAAGTCCCATTCGAGACCGAAAACGTCGAATGACAACCCGTACTCGGAAAGTCAGTACAAAACCTTGAAGTACCGGCACGATTTCCCCGACCGGTTCGGCTGCATCGAGGACGCCCGCACCTGGTGCACCGGCTTCTTCGACTGGTACAACCTCGCCCACCGACACTCCGGGATAGCGATGCACGCCCCATTCGACGTGCACTTCGGGCTCGCCGACCAGCTCCGCGAGATGCGAGCCGACGTCCTCACGAGCGTCTACCAACAACACCCCGAACGGTTCGTCCGAAAGCCACCCCAGCCACCGAAACTGCCCGAGGCCGCCTGGATCAACAAGCCGGCCGACCTCCGACACGACGATCAAACGATCCCGGCACAGCGATAGAACGAACTACCTGCCTTGATCACGTTGACAGGTTCCGGCCTGGGGCCCATGCTCGGCGCCCACGTGCTCGCAGAGCTGGGCGACGACCGGGCACGATTCGCCGACGCCAGAGCGCTGAAGTCATACGCAGGATCCGCCCCCATCACCCGGGCCTCCGGCAAGAACCGCTCCGTCGGCCGTCGGTTCGTCAAGAACAACCGCCTCATCAACGCCGGCTTCCTCTGGGCCTTCGCCGCCTTCGCCGCCTTCGCCGCCTTCGCCGCCTCACCGCCTCACCGCCTCACCGCCTCACCGCCTCACCGCCTCACCGCCTCACCAGAAGCGAACGCACACTACCGACGCCGACGCGACCACGGTGACTGGCACGCCGCCGCACAACGGCACCTGCTGAACCGCTTCCTCGACCAGCTCCACCACTGCCTCAAGACCCGGCAGCTCTTCGACGAACAACATGCCTTCGCACCCCTCTTCCAAGCTCCTGCGGGACCCGGAAGCCCAGGTAGCGGCGATGTCATTGCATCCGTCCAGAGTCCCCGCGTGACTGAGCCTTCTTACCTGTCTGAGGTCCGGGAGTCATACGACACCGTGGCCAATGCCTACGCCGCCCTCGTCAAGCCCCCATCAGAGCTGGACCCGTTGTCGCGCTCGATGCTGGCCGCGTTCGCCGAACTCGTGCAGGCATCTGGCCTCGGACCGGTCGCAGACCTGGGCTGCGGCCCGGGCAAAGTGACGGCGCACCTTGCCGGGCTCGGGGTGTCGCCGATCGGCATCGACGTGTCCGCGAAGATGATCGAACTGGCGCGCACCGCCTTTCCGGACCTGCCGTTCTCGGTGGGCTCCATCACCGCCCTGGAGTTCGCAAACGAAGCGCTCGGCGGCATCCTGGCCTTCTACTCCACCCATCACACGCCTCCCGAACTGCTGCCGCTGGTGTTTGCCGAGTTCCACCGCACCCTGGCACCCGGTGGACATCTTCTCCTCGTGGGTCACGTCGGTTCCGGTGAGCACCGTCGTCCTATACAGGCCTACGGCGGCCTTCCCGTGTCCTTCGAGTCCTATCGCCTCCCTCCAGGCCAGCTTGCGCAGTTGCTGAACCGGGCCGGGTTCACCATCGACGCTCAACTGGTGCAGGAGCCCGACGAAATGCTGACATGGAAGATCGCCAGCTTCCTTGCCCACAAGCCGATCTCCCAGGAGGCCGGCTTGACTTCCTAGCCCTCTGAGATGTCTTTGAGGGCCCGGACGTGAGAACCGTCCGGCACAGTCACGGCAGCTGTAGTTCTTGATCACGGTTGGTCGTGACGTCGGTGTCGTTGCTGGTGGCAGGCGGTCGCAACAGCTTGGTGGCGGCGCCGCCAGGCGGTCCAGTGCAGGATGTGCTCGCGGTCGCGGACGGGCGGCGGCAGGACGAGGGCTCGCAGGAGCCGGATGAGTTCGGGGCAGGTCAGCGGGACGAGGTCGGGCTGTTGCTCGGCGGCCTCGTGGACGGCGGCGGCTGTGAGGGAGAGGACGGCGGTGGCGATCAGGGAGAACAGTGACCAGCGCATCCAGGAGTTCCAGCAGGTCACCTGGCCTTGGTCGAGGCCGGTGAAGCCCTTGGCGAGTTGGAAGGTCTCCTCGATCCGCCACCTGCGGGAGATCACTTCTACCAGCGTGCCGAGCGCGATGTCGCCGGGTGCCCAGCAGCGGAAGCAGGACACTTC
>NZ_NEUB01001056.1:3077-3636 GCF_002910825.1 Streptomyces sp. SM1
ACTTCGCCGGTGTAGCGGTGCCGCCGCGCGACCAGCACACTCGTCCCCGCCCCGTTCACGTTCTCGCTCTCGTCGGGAGCGTCGTCGGGACGGACGTCGAGCCAGGCCCAGTCGTACTCGCGGGTGCCCTTGGTGCCGTGTCCGGTCTGCCGGCGCATCCACTGCCCAGGCCGCACCTTGTTGATCAGCTTGCGGGCCTCCCACCGGCGGCCGGAACCGTCGGTGACCTGGTACGTAGCGGCGATGCCGACCGTGTAGCCGAGCCCGAGCGCCCGTATACCCCGGCGCAGTTCGCGCCCGCAGTACACCTCGTCGCCCGCAAACCAGCGGGCCTCGATCCCGGCAGCGAGTGCGTCGGCGGCCATGGACAGGGCCTGCTGCGGCTTCGTCGCGAAGGCGATCTCCTCCGGCACCCCGGTCATCTCACGGCGTTCCTCGTCCGCGGCCCAGTCCGCCGGGAGATACAGGGCGCGATCGATCAGCACCTTCGTCGTCGCGGTGACCGCCGCCAGATGCACCGCCACCTGGCACAGTCCGACACCGCCGAGGGCTTGTATCT
>NZ_NEUB01000070.1 GCF_002910825.1 Streptomyces sp. SM1
ACCCCCCGTTCCCTCGTGCCCGGGCCGTTTCCGCCTGCGCGGGCGTCTCCGCTGCCAGGGGCCCGGCACGGACTCGTCCCGGGCACAGATACCCGCACGGACGGCGCGTCATCCGGCCCGGACCCGGGCCGGCCCTGTTCCGCCGTGCGTGCGCGTCACTCTACGGCGTGATCCGGGTCGGACGGGAACCAGTCCGCAGGCCCGCGGCATCTGCCCGGAACGTCCCCCTACCCTGCGGTAATCCTGTCTGGCAGGCTGCGGGCATGACTGCGCGCGCCGCCGACCGGGCCCGTTACGACCGGGCCACCGCCCAGCTCGAAGCCCCTCTCGCGATCGTGGACCTGGACGCTTTCGACGCCAACGCGGACGATCTGGTCCGCAGGGCCGGAGGCAAACCGGTCCGGGTCGCCAGCAAGTCCGTCCGCTGCCGTGCGCTGCTGGAACGGGTACTGGCCCGGGACGGTTTCGCGGGGATCATGTCGTTCACCCTCGCGGAGTCGCTGTGGCTGGCCCGCTCCGGTTTCGACGACGTCCTCCTCGCCTACCCGTCCGCCGACCGGGCCGGTTACGCCGAACTCGCCGCCGGTCCCAAGCTCGCCGCCGCCGTCACGGTCATGGTGGACGATCCGGCGCAGCTGGACCTGATCGACGCGTCGCGCGCCGGTGGTGACGAAGTGGTGCGGGTGTGCCTGGAGTTGGACACCGCGTTGAAGCTGTTCGGCGGACGCGTGCGGGTCGGTGCCCGGCGTTCCCCGCTGCACTCCCCCGCCCAGGTCGCCGAGGTCGCGCGCGCGGTGGCCCGCCGGCCCGGCTTCAGGGTCGTCGGGATCATGGCGTACGAGGGCCACGTCGCCGGGGTCGGTGACGCGGTGGCCGGACGGCCGCTGCGGTCCCGCGCGGTGCGGCTGATGCAGGCCGCCGCGCGCCGCGAGCTTGCCGAGCGGCGGGCCGCCGTGGTGCGGGCGGTGCGGGAGGTGGTGCCGGATCTGGAGTTCGTCAACGGCGGGGGCACGGGCAGTGTGCAGCACACCGCCGCGGAGGACGCGGTCACCGAGATCGCGGCCGGTTCGGGTCTCTACGTGCCGCGGCTGTTCGACAACTACACGTCGTTCAGCGGGCGTCCGGCGGCGCTGTTCGCCCTGCCGGTGGTGCGGCGGCCGGGGGTCGGCGTGGTGACGGTGCTCGGCGGGGGCTATCCGGCCTCGGGCGCGCCCGGCGCGGACCGGCTGCCGGTGCCGTATCTGCCGGAGGGTCTGCGGTACGACCCCCAGGAGGGGGCCGGTGAGGTGCAGACGCCGCTGCTGGGTCCGCCCGCCGACGATCTGCTGATCGGCGACAAGGTGTGGTTCCGGCACGCCAAGGCGGGCGAGCTGTGCGAGCGGTTCGACGCGCTGCGGCTGGTGGAGGGCGACACGGTGACGGCGACGGTTCCGACGTACCGGGGCGAGGGTCACACGTTCCTGTGACGGCTCAGTCCGCCGGTCCGATGCTGCTGCCGACGCCACCGCCGGAGGCCTCGTCGGTGACTGGGCGGATGCCCCTGGTGATGCGGTCCATGTCGGCCGGCGGCGGGCCGTCCTCCCCCGCGTCGAAGACGTACCGGACGAGGACGGGTGACTCGGTGCCGACGCTGGAGGGGAACACCATCGACTGCACGTAGCCGCCGGGGCCCTTGGCGGTGGTGACGCGCCAGCGCACGAGGTATCCGGCGCGGCCGGCCACCGCGACCGGGCCGGACTTCACGACCTCGTGGGACTCCAGCCCGCCGTACGGGCGCCGGCCGAGGGCGTCCTCGTCGAAGGCGGCGTCGGCCGCGTCGGCGATGTCGTCCTTGGCGATCTCCTCGGGCGAGGCCGTGTCGCTGACGGTCACGGTGCGGGAGACGACGAGTCCGTGGCGGCAGAGGGAGCCCTCACCGGGGCAGTCGTAGGTGCCGTCCGTGGTCATGACGACGTCGTCCTGCGCGACGTGCTCCGGCCGGACCCAGCCGTCGAGGAGGGGGAAGGTGATCCCGTTGAGCTGGTCCTCGACGAGGCCGGGACCGTCGTCGGTGGTGGGTTCCGGCGTGGACGGGGGCGGGGACGGGGCGTCGGTCGCGGTGGTGGTGGCCGGGCCGGTTCCCGTCTCAGGGCCGCCGCCGTCCACGCCGAGGACCACCGCGCCGGTGACGATCGCGGCGACGAGCACGGCCCCGGCGGCGGTGAGGGCGACCGTCCTCGCGCGACCGGTACCGGCCTTGCTTCCCGGGCCGCCCCCGCCGCCCGTGTTTCCCGTGCCTCCCGGCGACGGGGCCGGCGGCGTGCCGGGAGCCCCGGGGGCGCGCCGGTACTCGGTCCAGGCCGTGCCGTCCCACCAGCGTTCCAGGTGCGGGGCGTGCGGGTCGCGGTACCAGCCGGGCGGGGGCGTCATGCTCATCCGGGCACTGTAGGGCGAACGCTAGAGGGGTGTGACGTACGCCCCCGAGATGCCGCCGTCCACCAGGAAGTCGGTGGCGTTGACGAAGGAGGAGTCGTCGCTGGCCAGGAAGGCGACGGCGGCGGCGATCTCGTCGGCCTCGGCGAACCGGCCGAGCGGGATGTGGACGAGGCGGCGGGCGGCGCGCTCGGGGTCCTTGGCGAAGAGTTCACGGAGGAGCGGGGTGTTGACGGGTCCGGGACACAGGGCGTTGACGCGGATGCCCTCGCGGGCGAACTGCACCCCGAGTTCCCGGGACATCGCGAGGACGCCGCCCTTGGAGGCCGTGTACGAGATCTGCGAGGTCGCCGCGCCCATCCGGGCCACGAAGGACGCGGTGTTGATGATGGAGCCCCTGCCCTGGCGCCGCATGTGAGGGATGGCGGCCTTGCAGCACAGGTAGACGGAGGTGAGGTTGACCTCCTGGACGCGCTTCCAGGCGTCGAGTCCGGTCTCGAGGATGGAGTCGTCGTCGGGCGGGGAGATGCCGGCGTTGTTGAAGGCGATGTCGACACTGCCGTAGGTGTCGTACGCGGCCTGGAACAGGGCTTCGACCTGATCGGGGTCGGTGACGTCGACGCCGACGAAGAGGCCGGCGGTCTCCTCGGCGGCGGCCTTCCCGCGTGTCTCGTCGACGTCCGCGCAGACGACGTGCGCGCCCTCGGAGGCGAGCCGTCGGGCGGTGGCGAGGCCGATGCCGCTGCCGGCCCCGGTGACGACGGCGGTGCGGCCGGCCAGTCGGCGGCAGATGATCTCTTCGCTCATGTGCGGTCAGGCCTCCGTGCTGATGAAGACGTTCTTGGTTTCGGTGAAGGCGCTCAGCGCTTCGGGGCCGAGTTCACGGCCGACGCCGGACTGTTTGAACCCGCCGAAGGGGGTCCAGTAGCGGACGCTGGAGTGGGAGTTGACGGACAGGTTGCCGGCCCGCACGGCCCGGGAGACGCGCAGGGCGCGGCCGATGTCCCGGGTCCAGAGCGAGCCCGAGAGGCCGTAGTCGGTGGCGTTGGCCAGGCGTACGGCGTCGGCCTCGTCGTCGAAGGGGAGGACGACGGCGACGGGGCCGAACACCTCCTCCACGGCGACCCGGGCGTCCGGGGCGACGCCGGTGAGGACGGTGGGCGGGAACCAGTAGCCGGGACCCTCGGGTGCCTTGCCTCGGATGCCGTCGAGGCCGTCGGTGCCGTAGGAGCGGACGCGGTCGCGTTGGGCGGCGGAGATGAGCGGGCCCATGTCCACGTCGCCGTCGGCCGGGTCGCCCACCCGGACCGCCTCGACGGCGGGGGCGAGCAGTTCGAGGAACCGGTCGTGCGCGGAACGCTCGACGAGGATGCGGGTGCGGGCGCAGCAGTCCTGCCCGGCGTTGTCGAGGAAGGACATGGGGGCGGCTGCGGCGGCGGTCTCCAGGTCGGCGTCGGCGAAGACGATGTTGGGGCTCTTGCCGCCGAGTTCTAGGGTGACGCGCTTGAGGCGGTCCGCGCCCCGGGCCCACACCTGTTTCCCCACGGCCGTCGATCCGGTGAACACGATCTTGGCGACGTCCGGGTGTTCGACGAGGGCGTTGCCGGTGACCGGGCCGGGTCCGGGGAGCACCTGGAACAGGCCCTCGGGGAGCCCTGCCTCCAGGGCGAGTTCGGCCAGGCGCCGGGCGGTGAGGGGGGTGGCCTCGGCGGGTTTGAGGAGCACCGCGTTGCCGGCGGCGAGGGCCGGCGCGGTGCCCCAGGCCGCGATGGGCATGGGGAAGTTCCAGGGGGCGATGACGCCGACGACGCCGAGGGGTTCGAGGAAGGTGACGTTCACCCCGCCGGGGACCGGGATCTGGCGGCCGGTCAGGCGTTCCACTCCCCCGGCCGCGTAGTCGAGCAGGTCGCGGACGTTGCCCGCCTCCCAGCGGGCGTTGCCGAGGGTGTGGCCGGCCTCGCGGACCTCCAGCCGGGCCAGCTCGTCGATGTGCTCCTCGACGGTGGCGGCGAACCGGCGCAGCAGCCGGGCCCGGTCACCGGGGGCGAGGGCGGCCCAGGCGGTCTGCGCGCGG
>NZ_NEUB01001057.1 GCF_002910825.1 Streptomyces sp. SM1
CCGCGCGCTCGCCGCGCGGATCGCGCTGCTCAACCGGGCGGCCGGCGCGAGCCTGCCCGGGGGTGCCGCGTGAGGACGCTGACCGCGCAGATGTCGAGCGACGGCCGGGCGTGGCGCCTGTACGTCGTCGTGTACGGCGGGACCGAGTGGCCCACCTTCCGGTGGGAGCGCACGGGCCCGGTGCCCACCGTGGCGGAGCGCCGGCGCGTGCTGGCCGCCCTCGGCTACGAGGTGGTACCGGGCGCGGTGTGGTCCTGGATCGAGGACAGCCGGGACCTCGGCGACGACTCCACTCCGGTCGTGCTGATCGCGGCCGTGGACGTGCGCGAGCAGGAAGGGGCCACCGCATGAGGGCCAAGACCGTTCTTCCGGCCGTCGCGATGACGGCCGTGTCCATGGTGCTCACCCTGGCCGTGGTGGTGATGTGGCTGGGCACCGCGATGCCGTGGCTGGTCGCTCTGGTCGTGGGTCTCGGGATTGACGGGGGATGGCTGGCCACCCTCGCCTACGAACGCCGTCTGGCCGCGCAGGGTGACCACAACCGGGCCGTGACCGCCGTCGGCTGGTCCTTCGGCTTCGTCGCTACCGGTGTGCTGGTCGCGCACGCGCTGACTGCCGACCATGCCGTCGGGGCGTGGCTGGCGGTGGCGTGGCTGCCGATCGCGGCCAAAGCCCTGTGGCTGGTCCATGGCCTGTGGGAGCGCACCGCGCTCACTCCCGTCGCGCTGGACGCGATCCGCGGGATTCAGCAGGAAGCGCGGGATGAGGCGGCCGTGGCCCGCGCCCGACTGAGGGCGGAAGCCGCGACGGAGGAGACGCGGCTGACGGCCGTGACGGAGGCCGGGGCGCGCGTCGCACGTGTCCAGGCACGGACGGCACAGACTCTTTCCGGGGCGTGGTCGACGCTGGAGACGGCCCGCGCGGGTGAGGAGACGGGCAGGGCGCTGACCAGTGTGACGAGCCGCGTCACGCCCGGGGTCACGCCCCGGTGGGAGCTGCCGGTGTGGGGGCCGACGGAGCCGCTTACGGCCCGTTCGCTGGAGGCTGTTCCGGCGCTCACCGATGAGGCGCTGGACGTTGTCGTTGACGAGATCCGGCACAGCGAGTCGCCCGCGCTGTCGTACCGGGAGATGTCGGCCCGGTTCCGGGCGTCGGGGCACGCCGCTTCCGAGGTGCGTTTGCGGGCGGCGTGGAAGCGGGTCGTGGCATGACGTCGCTGCGGATCGGTTCCGTGTGCACCGGGTACGGCGGTCTGGACATGGCCGTCCAGGCCGTGCTCGGTGGTGAGCTTGTGTGGGTGGCGGACAACGACCCCGGTGCGAGCCGCATCCTGGCCCACCGCTACCCGCGGGTGGCGAATCTGGGGGACATCACCGCCGTCGACTTCGCGCGCGTCGGGCCGGTCGATGTGGTGTGCGGCGGCTATCCGTGCCAGCCGTTCAGTTCCGCCGGCAAGAGGAAGGGGACCGCTGATGAGCGGCACATCTGGCCCGACATCGCCCGTGCCCTTGGGGTTCTACGACCCCGTCTCGCGGTGTTTGAGAACGTCGCAGGGCACCTTTCTCTCGGATTCGACACCGTGCTTGGAGACCTTGCCGCCCTCGGGTTCGATGCGCGGTGGTGCACTCTTCGCGCATCTGACGTGGGAGCGGCTCACCAGCGCAAACGGCTGTTCGTCCTCGCCTGGCCTGCCGACTCCGGCGGCACGGGACTTCAAGGGTGGTGGGCAGCGCGGGCAGCTTCCGACCGCCGTCGGCTTGCTGCTGCCGACCCCGTCGACCTCGGAGAACACCGGAGCCGGGCACGCGGCGCAGGGCGGGATGAATCTGCGGCACGTCGTCTCGCTGCTGCCCACCCCGCGCGCGTCGGAGAACGAGAACCGGCAGACCAAACGCAGCCCCTCGCAGGAAGCGGGCACGCACGGCAAGAGCCTGGCCGCCGAGATGGGCTCGCTCCTGCCGACCCCGAGGGCCACGGACGGCACGAAGGGCGCGGTCTCGCGCACGGAAGCGACGGACCGGCGGGTCCGGTCGGGCAGGGCGAACCTGCCCGAGACGGCGGTGAGCACGTTCCCGGCGGAGCCGTCGAATGGGGCGAGTACGCCGAAGCGGTCACGCGGTGGGAAACGGTCCTCCAGCGCCCCGCCCCCGGGCCAGTTGACGCTCTGGGACGGCTGAGCCCCGCCTTCGTCGAATGGCTCATGGGCCTGCCCGCCGGACACGTCACCGCCGTCCCCGGCCTGTCCCGCTCCGCACAGCTCAAAGCGCTGGGCAACGGCGTGGTCCCCCAACAGGCC
>NZ_NEUB01000071.1 GCF_002910825.1 Streptomyces sp. SM1
GACGGGCCGCCCCCCGATGCCCGCCGACGTCCGAACCTGGAAGGAGGTGCGGGTCCCGCCGCCGTCCTCACCGAGGCGGTACGCCCGAACGGGATGACCGAACACCCCGCGCTCGACGCCGCGCGACTGCACTGCCGGTCGCTCCAGGAGGCCCTGGACGGCCTCCGCCTGCACGGACTGCCACGGATCGCCGACTGGGGCGGCCGGCTCGCCCCCGTCCTCACCGACGGCGGACGGCTGCTGGCCGCCGGCAACGGCGGCAGCGACGCCCAGGCCCAGCATCTGACCGCCGAACTGGTCGGACGGTACCGCCAGGAGCGGCGCGCCTACTCGGCGCTCGCCCTGCACGCGGAGACCTCCAGCGTCACCGCCATCGGCAACGACTACGGCTTCGACCAGGTGTACGCCCGCCAGGTGATCGCCCACGGACGTCCCGGCGACGTCCTGGTGCTGCTGTCCACCTCGGGGCGCAGCCCCAATCTGATCGCGGCGGCCGTGGCGGCCCGGCGGGCCGGGCTGCGGGTGTGGGCGCTCACCGGGCCCGGCCCGAACCCGCTGGTGGAGGCCGCCCACGAGGCGCTGTGCGTGGAGGCGGGCAGCACCGCGACCGTCCAGGAGGCGCATCTCGTCGCCGTACACCTGCTCTGCGAGTCGTTCGACGCCGCCGTGCTGTCCGCGCCCTTCGCGCGGCGTGCGGCGGCCGTGCCGGGGAGGATGTCGTGACCGCACCCAAGCCCGTCGTCGTGGTGGGGGACGTGCTGCTCGACGAGGACATC
>NZ_NEUB01000072.1 GCF_002910825.1 Streptomyces sp. SM1
CTGTCCGAGCCCGAACCGGTCACCGCCCGCGTCGCCGACTCCGTACGTCTGCACGCGCTCCTGGCCGCCGCCGCGCACCGTGCCGTCGTCGCCGCCGGCGCGGTGTCCAGGCCCCCGTCCTGCGGCCGCCACCTGTACGTCGACCTCACCCCGCTGGCGCCCGCGCTCACCGCGCGGGGTGTGGGCGACGCCCAGGAACTGGAGGACTTCCTCACCGTCCGGCTCGGCATGCCCGCCCCGGGCGGCCACCGTTTCGGCGACGAGCTCGAAGCACCTCGCGTACGCCTGTCCACCGCCCCCCTGCTGGGCGGCACAGCCGGCCTGCGAGCGGAGTGCCTGCGCACGTCCGAGCCCCTGGAACTGCCCCACGTGCGCGACGCGTTGGCGCACCTGACCTCGGTCTTCGACGATCTCCGTGACGACGCTCGGCGACGGGAGTCCCCTCGATGACGCAGCGGCCCGGGCCGACCGGGAGAACGACCACGACGACGACCACGGCCCCCGGCGAGGCCACACCGCAATCCGGCAGCCCGCAATCCGGCAGCCCGGGAGCCGGCGGCCCGTCCCCCTCCGCCCGCCCGTACCCGCCGTTGGCCGAACCCCGGCCGCTCGCCGAACACCGGGTGTGGCCGCGCGCCTTCCACGACCGGCTGACGGCACCGCTGCCCGGCCTCAGGGCCCTCGCCCGTTTCGCCCGCGAGGGTGCCGTGCGGCCCACCCCGGACGGCCTCGCCGACATCCCCCGGCTGCCCTTCGCCCCCGGCCCGCTGCCCCGCGTGGACGCCCGCACGATCGCCGTCACCTGGGCGGGGCACGCCAGTTGGGTCCTGCGGATCGGAGGGCTCACCGTGCTCACCGACCCGGTCTGGTCCCGCCGTATCCTCGGCACCCCGGCCCGGGTCACCCCCGTCGGCGTCGCCTGGGAGGCACTGCCGCGCGTGGACGCGGTCGTCATCAGCCACAACCACTACGACCACCTGGACGCGCCCACCCTGCGCCGGCTCCCGCGCGACACCCCGGTGTTCGTCCCGGCCGGGCTCGCCCGCTGGTTCCACCGCCGCAGGTTCACCCGGGTCACCGAGCTCGACTGGTGGGAGGCCGCCGAACTGGACGGCGTCCGCTTCGACTTCGTACCGGCCCACCACTGGTCGAAGCGGACCCTCACCGACACCTGCCGCTCCCTGTGGGGCGGCTGGGTGCTCACCGACCGCGAGGGCCGGCGCCTCCACTTCGCCGGTGACACCGGCTACGGACACTGGTTCTCCCGGATCGGCCGCCGCTACCCGGGCATCGACCTCACCCTGCTGCCCATCGGCGCCTACGACCCCCGCTGGTGGCTGGCAGACGTCCACTGCGACCCGGAGGAGGCCGTGCGCGCCGCCCAGGACCTCGGGGCGCGTCGCATGGCACCCATGCACTGGGGCACGTTCGTCCTCTCCGCGGAACCGGTCATGGAGCCCCTGGTCCGGGTGCGCGCCGCCTGGGAGGGAACCGGGCTGCCCCGCGAGAACCTGTGGGACCTCCCGGTAGGCGCCTCCCGCACCCTGACGTGACCCGCCGTCCCCCTGACGGACGTCAGCCGGCCGCCGTTCCCCGCACGCGCCGCCACAGGCCCGGGGCCGTGCTGATCAGCACGGTCAGGACGATCACCGCGAGGACGCCCGCCCACGGTTCCCTGAACAGTGAACCGCCGAGGACGCCGATCAGCTGGTACGTCGCCGCCCAGGCGACACAGGCCGGCAGATTGCCGCGCACGAAGCGGCGCATCGGCCACTTCGCGAGCAGACAGGCCAGCATCACCGGCAGCCGCCCGGCCGGCATCAGCCGGGACAGCACCAGCACGGCCACGCCGTGGTCGGTGAGTTTCCGCCGCGCCTGCTCCAGCCGGTCCTCCGGCGCCCGCCGCCGGATCGCCTCCAGCCAGCGCGAGCCGTTCCTCGACCTCATCCCGCGCCGCCCCAGCCAGTACAGCGCCACGTCCCCGAGGAACGCGGCCAGCGACGCCGTGACGAGGAGCAGCACCATCGAGAACGGCGCCGTCCGGTGGAAGGCCACCACGGCCGCCGAACTGACCAGCGCGCCCGTCGGTACCACCGGCACCAGCGCCCCGATCAGCACCAGCAGGAACAGCGAGGGATAGCCGACCGCCTGCTGGGTGGAGTCGGGCGCGACGACCGGGAGGGCCGCCGGCAGGGCCATCGACGGCAGGGACGCACCGGCCGCCTGGCCCAGGGCGGCGGGAAGGATCACCGTGCGCCCTCCAGGCGCACGCTCTCCCCGTGTCCGAGCCGGTGCACGTTCACTCCGGGGGCGTGCCGGGCCGCCAGCCGCTCGAACTCGTGCCCCGGCGAGTGGAACTCGTGCGGGCGTACGGCGTCCATCCCGATCGGCCAGTACGTGCCGTAGTGCACCGGCACCGCGCTGGGCGCGCCCAGCAGCGCCAGCACCTCGGCCGCGCGCCCCGCGTCCAGATGCCCCTCACCGAGGTACGGTCCCCAGCCGCCCACCGGCAGCAGCGCCACGTCGACCGGCCCCACCTCCTCGGCCATCCTCTCGAACAGCCCGGTGTCCCCGGCGAAGTACGTCCGCGCCTCACCCTCGACGACGTAGCCGAGCGCGGGTGCGCGGTGCGGGCCGACCGGCAGCCGCCGCCCGTCGTGCCGCGCGGGCACGGCCCGTACGG
>NZ_NEUB01000073.1 GCF_002910825.1 Streptomyces sp. SM1
CGAGGTCGAACCGGTCGAGGTTCATGACCTTGTCCCACGCCTTGACGAAGTCCGTCACGAACTTCTCCCCGGCGTCGTCGCTCGCGTAGACCTCGGCGAGCGCGCGCAGTTCGGAGTTCGATCCGAAGACCAGGTCGGCTCGGGTGCCGGTCCACCTGACCTCTCCGGTGCCCGCGTCGCGGCCCTCGAACATCGTCCGGTCCTCGGACGTCGCCTTCCAGGTGGTGCCCAGGTCGAGCAGGTTGACGAAGAAGTCGTTCGTCAGGGTGCCGGGGGCGGTGGTGAGGACACCGGGCGACGACTGCTGGTGAGTGGCGCCCAGGACGCGCAGACCGCCGACGAGGACCGTCATCTCGGGGGCGCTCAGGGTCAGCAGGTTGGCCTTGTCCAGCAGCAGGAACTCGGCCGGCAGGCGGTTGCTCTTGCCCTGGTAGTTGCGGAAGCCGTCGGCGGTCGGCTCGAGGGCGGAGAACGACTCCGTGTCCGTCTGCTCCTGCGACGCGTCCACGCGGCCCGGTGTGAAGGGAACGTCGATGTCGAAGCCGCCGTCCTTGGCGGCCTTCTCGACGGCCGCGGCGCCCGCCAGCACGATCAGGTCGGCGAGCGAGACCTGCCTGCCGCCGGTCTGCGCCGAGTTGAAGGACTCCCGGATGCCCTCCAGCGTGCGCAGCACCGTCGCCAGCCGGTCGGGGTCGTTGGCCTCCCAGCCGCGCTGCGGTTCCAGGCGGATGCGCGCGCCGTCGGCGCCGCCGCGCTTGTCGCTGCCGCGGAAGGACGAGGCCGACGCCCAGGCCGTCGACACCAGTTCGGACACCGGCAGACCCGAGGCGAGGACCTGTGTCTTGAGGGCGGCGATGTCCGCGGCGTCGATGAGGTCGTACGTCCGCTCGGGCAGCGGGTCCTGCCACACCAGCGTCTCGGCGGGCACCTCCGGGCCGAGGTAGAGCGACTTGGGGCCCATGTCGCGGTGGGTCAGCTTGAACCAGGCGCGGGCGAAGGCGTCCGCGAACTGGTCCGGGTTCTCCAGGAAGCGCCGGGAGATCGGGCCGTAGACGGGGTCGAGGCGGAGGGCGAGGTCCGTCGTCAGCATGGTCGGCTGATGGCTCTTCGACGGGTCGTGGGCGTCGGGCACGGTGCCCGCCCCGGCGCCGTCCTTCGGCCGCCACTGGTGGGCGCCGGCGGGGCTCCTGAACAGCTCCCACTCATAGCCGAAGAGGATCTCGAAGAAGCTGTTGTCCCAGGTGGTCGGTGTGTCGGTCCAGGTCACCTCGAGACCACTGGTGATCGTGTCGGCGCCCTTCCCGGTGCCGAAGGTGTTCTTCCAGCCGAGGCCCTGCTCCTCGAGGCCGGCGGCCTCGGGGTCGTCGCCCACGTGGTCGGCCGGGCCCGCGCCGTGGGTCTTGCCGAAGGTGTGGCCGCCGGCGATCAGGGCGACCGTCTCCTCGTCGTTCATCGCCATCCGCCGGAACGTCTCGCGGATGTCGCGGGCGGAGGCGATCGGGTCCGGATTGCCGTTCGGGCCCTCGGGGTTGACGTAGATGAGGCCCATCTGGACGGCTCCGAGCGGGTTCTCCAGTTCGCGCTCACCGGTGTAGCGCTCGTCGCCGAGCCAGGTGGACTCGGGGCCCCAGTAGACGTCCTCCTCGGGCTCCCAGACGTCGGTGCGGCCGCCGGCGAAGCCGAAGGTGGTGAAGCCCATCGTCTCCAGGGCGACGTTGCCGGAGAGGATCAGCAGGTCGGCCCAGGACAGGCTCTTGCCGTATTTCTTCTTGACGGGCCACAGCAGGCGGCGCGCCTTGTCGAGGTTGGCGTTGTCCGGCCAGCTGTTGAGCGGGGCGAAGCGCTGCTGGCCGGCCCCGGCGCCGCCGCGGCCGTCGCTGATGCGGTAGGTGCCCGCGCTGTGCCAGGCCATACGGACGATGAGCGGTCCGTAGTGGCCGAAGTCGGCCGGCCACCAGTCCTGAGAGGTGGTCAGCACCTCGGCGATGTCCCGCTTCACCGCCGGCAGGTCGAGGGACCGGAACGCCTCGGCGTAGTCGAAGTCCTCGCCGAGCGGGTTGGCCACCGCCGGGTTCTTGGCCAGGATCTTCAGGTTGAGACGCTCGGGCCACCAGCGGTGGTTGCCTCCGCCCTGGGTGGGGTGCGGGGCGCGTCCGTGCGCGACCGGGCAGCCACCCGCCTCCTCCGCCTTGGGTTCGGTGACGATCGCGTCATGGTTCTCGGTCATGCGAGTCCTTCCGAGTGAAACGGTTCGCGCAGCGCAGGTACTGCGGGAGTGGAACGGCCGGGGCACGGGCCC
>NZ_NEUB01000074.1 GCF_002910825.1 Streptomyces sp. SM1
CCCGAGGAGTACCCGCTCCAGGCGCCCGACCCGCGCGCGACCGCCGGGCCGGAGCGTCAGACCGGCGGCGCGGTGTGCGTCGCCTGCCGTGCGGGCAGGGTGGACGACGACGGCTACTGCGAGAACTGCGGCCACGCCCAGCCGCGCGAACGGGACCACATGGAACAGGAATGCGGCCCCCTGGCCGCGGTCAGCGACCGCGGACTGCGCCACCACCGCAACGAGGACGCCTTCGGCGTCGGCACCACCACGCTGCCCGACGGCTCGCCCGTCTCCGTGGCGATCGTCTGTGACGGCGTCTCCTCGGCGACCCGTCCCGACGAGGCCTCGCTCGCCGCGTCCCGGGCGGCGACCGAGTCCCTGCTCGCGGCCCTGCCGCGCGGCACCCACCCGCAGCAGGCGATGCACGACGCGATCATCGCCGCCTCCGACGCGGTCAACGCGCTGGCCGACGAGCCCGACACGGCCGCCCGGGAGCACGCCCCGCACCAGAACGCCCCCGCGTGCACGATCGTCGGCACGGTCGTGGCGGCCGGTCTGCTGGTCGTCGGCTGGGTCGGCGACAGCCGCGCCTACTGGGTCCCCGTGGACCGCTCCGCCCCGGCGGCCCGGCTCACCGAGGACGACTCGTGGGCCGCGCAGATGGTCGCCGCGGGCCTGATGGGCGAGGCCGAGGCGTACGCCGACCACCGGGCCCACGCCATCACCGGCTGGCTCGGCGCCGACGCCTACGAACTGGAACCGCACACCGCGTCCTTCAAGCCGGACCGGCCCGGAGTGGTCGTGGTCTGCACCGACGGCCTGTGGAACTACGCGGAGTCGGCCGACGAGCTGGCCGGGATCGTCCCCGCCGACGCCGCCGTGCGCCCCCTGCACAGCGCCAGGGTCCTGGTCGGTCACGCGCTCGACGGCGGGGGCCACGACAACGTAACAGTGGCCCTCGTGCCGTTCCCCGCCGTCCCCCAGGGGGCAGGATCGGCCTGAGGCCGCGTACGGGAAGCCTCTTACGGGGTCTTACGAAGTCTCGTACGGAAATCCTACGGGCAAGCCGCGACGGACCGGAGGGGACCGGTCCGTCATCCGTCGTCGCCCCGCGCCGCCGGGGCATCCAAGGGGGAGCGAACAGGCATGGCCATCTTCTCGAAACCGAACGTGCCGCAGTTCTCGATGGACGTGTACCAGAACGAGTACCTGCCGGAAGGCGGACGCGAGGTCAACGCCATCGTCACGGTGACGGCGACCGGCGGCGGCACCATCGGCAGCGCGGTTGCGGCGCCCCACCTCTACGCGCCCGGCGAGGGGCCGTCGGCGGCGGTGGTCCTGATGGTCGACTGCTCGGGCTCGATGGACTATCCGCCGACCAAGATGCGCAACGCCCGGGACGCGACGGCCGCCGCCATCGACGCGCTGCGCGACGGCGTGCACTTCGCGGTGGTCGGCGGCACGCATGTGGCCAAGGAGGTGTACCCGGGCGACGGCGGGCTGGCGGTGGCCGACGCCGCCACCCGCGAGCAGGCCAAGCAGGCGCTGCGGAAGCTGAGCGCGGGCGGCGGTACGGCGATCGGCACCTGGCTGGGTCTCGCCGACCGGCTGCTGGCCTCCGCGGACGTGGCGATCCGGCACGGCATCCTGCTCACCGACGGCCGCAACGAGCACGAGTCGCCGGAGGATCTGAAGGCGGCCCTCGATGCCTGCGCCGGACGGTTCACCTGTGACGCCCGCGGAGTGGGCACCGACTGGGAAGTGAAAGACGTCACAGGCATCGCCTCCGCGCTCCTCGGCAGCGCCGACATCGTCGCCGACCCGGCCGGCCTGGCCGCCGACTTCACGCGGATGATGGAGACGGCGATGGGCAAGGAGGTCGCGGACGTCTCGCTGCGGCTGTGGGCCCCGGCCGGCGCGACGGTGCGGTTCGTCAAACAGGTCGCGCCGACGGTCGAGGAACTCACCGGCCGCCGCACCGAGTCGGGCCCGCGAGCGGGCGACTACCCCCTTGGTTCCTGGGGAGACGAGTCCCGCGACTACCACGTCTGCGTCGAGGTGCCGGCCGCCGGCCTCGGCCAGGAGATGCTCGCGGCCCGGCTGTCGCTGGTCATTCCGCAGCCCGACGGCGGCGTGCGGAACCTCGGCGCACAGGGTCTGGTGCGGGCCGTGTGGACGGACGACATGGCCGCCTCGACGTCGATCAACCCCCAGGTCGCCCACTACACCGGACAGGCCGAACTGGCACAAGTCATCCAACAGGGTCTGGATCTACGCAAAGAGGGGAATAGGGCCGGAGCAACGGCCAAACTGGGCCGTGCCGTTCAGCTCGCGAGTGCGTCGGGCAACGCGGATACTGCGAAACTGCTTGCGAAGGTGGTGGACGTCGTCGACGCCGCGACCGGTACTGTGCGACTGAAGGCGAAGGTGGAGGAGGCCGACGAGATGACGCTCGAGACGCGGTCGACCAAGACCGTTCGTGTGAAGAAGTGATCTGTAAGTAATCGAGCCTGGCCCCTCGGGGTTGGAGAAATCCGGTCGGAAGCGACCGGACAAGGAGAGGGGGAAGCGCCGACATGCCGACCTGCCCGAACGGACACCAGTCGGGTTCCGACGACTGGTGCGAGGTGTGCGGTCACCGCATGGCGGGTGCCGTGCCCCCACCTCCTCCCCCGCCCCCGCCGCCGGCGCCCGGCGGTGGCTACGGATTCCCGCCGCCCGGTGGCCCGGGTGGCCCCGGCGGTTACGGC
>NZ_NEUB01000075.1 GCF_002910825.1 Streptomyces sp. SM1
CACCCGCCGGCCCCGCTCGCTGGGCGCGGTGGGCAGACTGGCGCTGCCGCTGCTGCTGATCGTCGTGGCGCTGAGCGCCTGGACCACCATCGACCGCTTCCACAGCAGCCCCGAGCGGATGGGACTGCCCACCGCGCTCGGTGTCCGCGCGGACACCTCACTGGGCGACCTGGCCACCCGTGCCCTGCTGGAGCGCGATCCGCAGGTCGCCGCGGCCTACCCGGGCGTGGAGGTGGCCGCGCTGGTCCCCGGCCAGACCGCCACCATCGCGCTGCGCGGACTCGGCACCCACCGGGAGCCGTACCCGTTCACGCTGGCCGAGGGCCGTGCCGCGCGCGGGCCCGACGAGGCGGTGGCCGGGCAGGGGCTGCTCGACCTGCTGCACGTCCGGGTGGGCGACTGGGTGCGGATGACGGTCGGCGACCAGCCGCAGATCCTGCACATCGTCGGCCGCAGCATCGAACCGGAGAACGCCGGACGGGTCATCTCCACCTCGCTCGACACCCTCCGCGCCAACGATCCGGACCTGCGGCCGAGCCTGTACCAGCTGCGGCTCCACCCCGGCGCCGACCCGGACGCGGTCGCCGCCCGGCTGGCCACGGCGGGCCGCGGTCATCTGGACGTGCACACCGTGGCCAATCCGGCGGACGGGCTGTCCCCGCTGCGCGCGGTCGTGCTCGGGCTGATCGCGATCCTCGCGCTGATCGGGCTGATCGAACTGCTGACGGCGATCGGCGGCACGGTCCGTGAGGGCGAACGCGATCTGCTGGCGCTCAAGGCCATCGGACTCTCCCCCCGTCAGATCACCGCCGTCACGGTCACGGCCACCGCCGGTACCGCCCTGGGGGCCGTGCTGCTTGCCATGGCCGTCGGGCTGCCGCTGGCGCACTGGCTGATCGACGCGCAGGGGAGATCCAGCGGAATCGGCGCCGGAATCGCCCAGGGACCCTCCCCCGTGCTCCTGCTGCTGCTCGGGACGGCCGCCGTCCTGGGCGCCGCCGCCCTCGCCGCCCTCCCCGCCGCGCGAGCGGCCCGCCACCGCCTCGCGGACACCCTGAGCGCGGTGGCCTGAGTTCGCCCCCGCCGCCCCTTCCCGTTCCCGTCTCCGGGTCCGGGGCGGGGCCCCAGGTTCGCTCACCCGCGCAGGGTCACCGCCGCCCGCGCAGTTCCCGGTAGGTGGCGACCAGGGCCTTGGTGGACGCGTCCAGGCCGGGGACGTCGGCGCCCTCGGTGAGCGCGGGCTCGACGCGCTTGGCGAGGACCTTGCCGAGTTCGACGCCCCACTGGTCGAAGGAGTCGATGTTCCAGACCGCGCCCTGCACGAACACCTTGTGCTCGTACAGCGCGACGAGCTGGCCGAGCACGGACGGCGTCAGCTCGCGCGCGAGGATCGTGGTGGTGGGGTGGTCGCCCTTGAACGTCTTGTGCGGGACGAGTTCCTCCGGCACCCCTTCTCCGCGCACCTCGTCCGGGGTCTTACCGAAGGCGAGGGCCTGGGTCTGGGCGAAGAAATTGGCCATCAGCAGGTCGTGCTGCGCCTTGAGTTCGTCGCTCAGCTCGGCGACGGGTTCGGCGAAACCGATGAAGTCGGCCGGGATCAGCTTCGTACCCTGGTGGATCAACTGGTAGTAGGCGTGCTGCCCGTTGGTGCCCGGGGTGCCCCATACGACCGGGCCGGTCTGCCACTCCACCTCGCGCCCGTCCCGGCCGACGTACTTGCCGTTGGACTCCATGTCGAGCTGCTGGAGGTAGGCGGTGAACTTCGCCAGGTAGTGCGAGTACGGGAGCACCGCGTGCGACTGCGCGTCGTGGAAGTTGCCGTACCAGATGCCCAGCAGGCCCAGCAGCAGCGGCACGTTGGACTCGGCGGGGGCGGTGCGGAAGTGCTCGTCGACGATGCGGAATCCGTCGAGCATCTCCCGGAAGCGGTCCGGGCCGACGGCGATCATCAGCGACAGCCCGATCGCCGAGTCGAAGGAGTAGCGGCCGCCGACCCAGTCCCAGAACTCGAACATGTTCGCCGTGTCGATGCCGAAGTCGGCGACCTTCCCGGCGTTCGTCGACAGGGCGACGAAGTGCTTGGCGACCGCCTCCTCCTCACCTCCCAGGCCGTTCAGCAGCCAGGTCCGCGCGGAGGTGGCGTTGGTGACCGTCTCGATGGTGGTGAACGTCTTGGACGCGACGATGAACAGCGTCTCGGCCGGGTCCAGGTCCCGGGTCGCCTCGTGCAGGTCGGCGCCGTCCACGTTGGACACGAAACGGACCGTGAGGTCACGGTCGGTCCAGGCGCGCAGCACCTCGTACGCCATGGCGGGGCCCAGGTCGGAGCCGCCGATGCCGATGTTGACGACGTTGCGGATGCGCTTGCCGGTGTGGCCGGTCCATTCGCCGGAGCGGACCCGGTCGGCGAAGTCGGCCATCCTGTCGAGGACGGCGTGCACGGCCGGTACGACGTTCTCCCCGTCGACCTCGGTCACCGCGTCCCGGGCGGCCCGGAGCGCGGTGTGCAGCACGGCCCGGTCCTCGGTGGTGTTGATCTTCTCGCCGCGGAACATGGCGTCGCGCAGCCCGGACACGTCGGTGGCGGCGGCCAGCTCCCGCAGCAGCCGCAGGGTCTCGTCGGTGACCAGATGCTTGGAGTAGTCGACGTACAGGTCACCGACCCGGAGGGTGTACCCGGTGCCGCGGCCGGGGTCGGCGGCGAACAGCTCGCGCAGCCGCACCTCGCCGAGTTCCTCACGGTGCTTGGCCAGTGCGGTCCATTCGGGCGTCTGGTTGAGCCTCGTACGGCCGTCTGCGTTCATCTCGGACTTCAGCCTTCTTCCTTGGGTGTCCCCGCTGTGCCGGCTGTTCCCAACCTAATTGATCAGCGGTGAAGAAGGCCGGAGGAGTCCGGAGTCCGGAACCGGCCCGCCGAGAGGCCCAGGACCTGCCCGCAGGTCCTGGGTGCGCCGCGGCCGGAGAGGCCCTAGATCTCGCCCCGCAGTTTGGCGAGCGCCTCGGCGAGGATCGCCTCGCCGTCGGCGTCGCTGCGGCGCTCCCGCACATAGGCGAGGTGGGTCTTGTAAGGCTCGGTGCGCGGTGGGTCCGGGGGGCTGTCGCGGTCCTGCCCGGCCGGGAACCCGCAGCGGGGGCAGTCCCAGGTATCGGGCACCTGCGCGTCGCTCGCGAAGCTCGGCTGCGTCTCGTGCCCGTTGGAGCACCAGAAGGAGATGCGCAGCCGCGGCGCGGACTCGCCGCGCTCGGCCTCGCCCATCGGCCCCGCCCCGACCCGGCTTCCCCGGATCGCGTTGCCACTTGCCACGGTCGTAACTCCCTGCGTGATGGTGCCGCGAAGCGAATCGGCCTTCCGCTTCGCCGCGGGCGCCTCAGTCTACGTAAGGCCCAACGCGCGTCCAGTGATAGGAGTTACCTTCCCTCGCACCCAGACGCAAGCCCCATGATAGGCCGCGCTCAGCGGCGCGTACCGAACATGGGGCCTTACGTGGAAATGCGAGCGGAATTCGCCCTCGGCTCAGTTGTTCACCTTCATGGTGATACCGAGCACGACGATGCACGCGAACCAGAGCAGACCGACCACGACGGTGATCCGGTCGAGGTTACGCTCGGCGACCGAGGAGCCGCCGACGGAGGACTGCATGCCACCACCGAACATGTCGGAGAGGCCGCCGCCCTTCCCCTTGTGCATCAGCACCAGCAGCATCAGCAGCAGGCTGAAGACGATCAGGGCGATGGAGAACCCCATAACCACGGCTGGACCAACTTCCTCGGATACGGATGGACGACGCGGGGCCCAGCACACTGCTGGACCCCGCAAGGGTACGACGGATCGCCGCTACGGCATACTCACTGGTCGCGGAATCGGACGATCTTGACGAACTCGTCGGAGTCCAGCGCGGCGCCGCCGACCAGGGCACCGTCGATGTCGGCCTTCGCCATGATCTCGGCGACGTTGCCGGACTTGACCGAGCCGCCGTACTGGATGCGGACCCGGTCGGCCAGCTCCTGGGTGTAGAGCTCGGCGATCTTTCCGCGGACGGCGGCGCAGACCTCCTGGGCGTCGTCGGCGCCGCAGACCTTGCCGGTGCCGATGGCCCACACCGGCTCGTAGGCGATCACGATCGTCTCGGCGTGCTCGGCCGGGAGGTCCTTCAGGCCGCCCTCGACCTGGGCGAGGGTGTGGGCGACGTGGTTGCCCGCCTCGCGCACCTCCAGCTCCTCGCCGACGCACAGGATGGGGGTGATGCCGTGCTTGTAGGCGGCCTTCACCTTGGCGTTGACGATCTCGTCGGTCTCGGCGTGGTACTGCCGGCGCTCGGAGTGGCCGACGGCCACGTAGGTGCACTTCAGCTTGGCCAGCATGGGGCCGGAGATCTCGCCGGTGTAGGCGCCGCCGTCGTGCGCCGAGATGTCCTGGGCGCCGTACTTGATCTTCAGCTTGTCGCCGTCGACGAGCGTCTGCACGGAGCGCAGGTCGGTGAAGGGCGGCAGGACGGCGACCTCGACGGCCTCGTGGTCCTTGTCGGCCAGGGCGAAGGCGAGCTTCTGGACGTGGGCGATGGCCTCGAGGTGGTTGAGGTTCATCTTCCAGTTGCCGGCCATCAGCGGCGTGCGGCCGTTTTCCAGTGCGGTCATGTGAGGGTCAGTCCTCCAGTGCGGCGAGGCCGGGGAGCGTCTTGCCCTCGAGGTATTCGAGGGAGGCGCCGCCTCCGGTCGAGATGTGGCCGAATGCCTGCTCGTCGAAGCCCAGGGTACGGACCGCGGCGGCGGAGTCTCCGCCGCCCACCACGGTGAAACCCGGGGAGTCGGTGAGGGCCTGGGCGACCGCCTTGGTGCCCTCGGCGTAGTCGGGGTGCTCGAAGACGCCCATGGGGCCGTTCCAGAAGACGGTGCCGGCGTCGGCGAGCTTCGAGGCGTACAGCTTGCGGGTCTCCGGGCCGATGTCCAGGCCCATCCGGCCGGCCGGCATGGCGTCCGCGGCGACGGTGGCCGGGTCGGCCGGCGCCTTGGTCTTCATGTCGGGGAACTCGGCCGCGACCAGGGTGTCGACCGGCAGTACCAGCTCGACGCCGGTCTTCTCGGCGCGCTCCAGGTACTCCTGGACGACCGGGATCTGGTCCTCCTGCAGCAGGGACGTGCCGATCTCGTGGCCCTGGGCCTTGAGGAAGGTGTACGCCATGCCGCCGCCGATGAGGATGCGGTCGGCCCTGCCGAGCAGTTGGTCGATGACGGCGAGCTTGTCGGAGACCTTGGCGCCGCCGAGGGCGACCACGTAGGGCCGCTTGACGTCGTCGGTGAGCTTCTTCAGCACGCCGACCTCGGTGGCGATGAGGTGTCCGGCGTAGTGCGGCAGCCGCGCCGGGAGGTCGAAGACCGAGGCGTGCTTGCGGTGCACCGCTCCGAAGCCGTCGCCCACGTAGGCGTCGGCGAGGGCGGCCAGCCGGTCGGCGAAGGCACCGCGCTCGGCGTCGTCCTTGCTGGTCTCGCCGGCGTTGAACCGCAGGTTCTCGATGACCGCGACCTGTCCGCCGGCGAGGCCGGCGACGGTGGCGGTGGCGGAGTCGCCGACGGTGTCGGTCGCGAAGGCGACGTCGGCGCCGAGGAGTTCACCGAGACGCGCGGCGGCCGGGGCGAGGGAGAAGGCGGGGTCCGGGGCGCCCTTGGGGCGTCCCAGGTGCGAGGCGACGACCACGCGGGCGCCCGCCTCGGCGAGTGCGTGGACGGTGGGCAGCACGGCGCGGATACGGCCGTCGTCGGTGATGGTGGTGCCGTTCAGCGGCACGTTGAGGTCGGCGCGGACGAAGACCCGCCGGCCCGCGACACCTTCGGAGAGGAGTTCGTCGATCGTCTTCATAGGGGCTCCCTGGCTAGAGCTCGTGTTCGACTGGAGCTCGTGTTCGCTCGTGATCGCTCGTGATCGAAAGAGAGCGGCTGTTCCGATACGTGCGTCAGGGCTCGGCCGGCGCGTTGCCGCACCGGCCGAGCCCTGCACTCATATCAGGCCGTCTGCTCCACGGTCAGAGCTGGTTGCCCACGAAGACCGTCAGGTCGACGAGACGGTTGGAGTAGCCCCACTCGTTGTCGTACCAGCCGATGATCTTCACGCTCTTGCCGTCCTGAACCATGGTCAGGGACGAGTCGAAGGTGCAGGACGCCGGGGCGTTGACGATGTCGGAGGAGACGATCGCGTCCTCGGTGTACTCGAGGTAGCCCTTCAGCTCGCCCTCGGCGGCCTTCTGGAAGGCGGCGTTGACCTCTTCCTTGGTGACCTCGCGGCCGAGCTCGACGACCAGGTCGGTGACCGAGCCGGTCGGGACCGGGACGCGCATCGCGATGCCGTCCAGCTTGCCCTTGAGCTGCGGCAGCACCAGCGCGGTGGCCTTCGCGGCGCCCGTGGTGGTCGGGATGATGTTCTCGG
This sequence comes from Streptomyces sp. SM1, assembly GCF_002910825.1. GTDB lineage: Bacteria > Actinomycetota > Actinomycetes > Streptomycetales > Streptomycetaceae > Streptomyces > Streptomyces okerensis. The sequence goes on from NZ_NEUB01000075.1 coordinate 6,419, forward strand.
CGGCGGCACGCGCGCGACGCAGGTCCTTGTGCGGGAAGTCGAGGATGCGCTGGTCGTTGGTGTACGCGTGCACCGTCGTCATCAGGCCCTTGACGATGCCGAAGTTCTCGTCCAGCACCTTCGCCATCGGCGCCACACAGTTGGTGGTGCAGGAGGCGTTGGAGATGACGTGGTGGTTCGCCGGGTCGTACTGGTCGTGGTTGACGCCCATGACGAGGGTGATGTCCTCGTCCTTCGCCGGGGCGGAGATGATGACCTTCTTGGCGCCACCGGTGATGTGCTTCCCGGCGTCTTCCTTCTTGGTGAAGATGCCGGTCGACTCGATGACGATGTCGACGCCCAGCTCACCCCACGGAATGTCGGCGGGGTTGCGCTCGGAGAGGACCTTGACCGTCTTGTCGCCGACGGTGATGGTGTCCTCGGTGTGCGAGACCTCCTGCTTGAGGCGGCCCAGAATGGTGTCGTACTTCAGCAGGTGTGCAGTGGTCGCCGTGTCACCCAGGTCGTTGACGGCCACGATCTCGATGTCGGCGCCCTGCTCCAGCAATGCGCGGAAGTAGTTGCGACCGATGCGGCCAAACCCGTTGATGCCTACGCGGATCGTCACGAACCGATCTCCTCGTTGGTACGCCGGCTGTGACGCCGGCGAGCTGTATTTGGGATGTCCCCGACCAATGTCGACCCTACCTCTCCGGGGCCCCGGCCGTGACATCGAGTTGTCCCATACCCGGCAGGGCCGCCCGTACCCGTCAGTAGGGTACGGACCGCCCTTGCCGGCGCCCCTTTCTCATCTCGTTCCGCTACGGATCGCGGTGCTGCCGCGGCATGCCGTGATCACCTGTCGAGGGCGGCCAGCGCCTTCCTCAGCAGCGCGGACCGGTCGGCCGCGGACGTCAGATGCTCCAGGCCGAAGCCCAGCAGCACGGTGTCGTCGGTGGTGACCGCCGCATGGGTGCGGAACAGCTCTCCGGTGCGGGTCCAGTCCTTCAGTACGGCCGGGCTGCCCGCGGGCGGTCCGGACGCCTCCCAGACACCGAGCGAGGTCTCGAAACCCTCCGTCCCCGTGGCCGTGCCGCCGAGCACCAGGGAGGCCTCGTCGGCGAGGACGCCGCGGCCGCCGCTGCCCGGGTCGGTGACGTACGCGAGGGACACCTCGACCGTCTTCCCCGCGTAGGCGCTCAGGTCGAACTCGACCTGCCGCCAGCCACCGGAGGACCCGGTGAGACTGTTCCAGGACCCGGTGGTACCGGTCGCGGCACAGCCGTCGTCGGAGAGTGTCAGGTAGTGCTCCAGCCACGGGTGCCCGGCCATGTAGAACCCGGCCGCGCACTCGGCCGGCACGGTGACGCCGGTGGCGCCGCCGGCCTCGGGCAGGGTCGTCCAGTCGTCGGCGCCGGCGGTTTGCGCCTCGACGACGACATGGTCGTAACCGGGCTCCGTGTCCCACAGCAGCTGGGTGCGCAGGGCGGGCCGCTCGGCCGCGGTGGTGCCGGTGAGGTCGACGGTGCGGGTGAGGCGCTTGTAGCCGTCGTCGGTGTGCACGGCGGCGGCCATGTACGAGCCGGCGTGGGGCCCGTACGGGTTGACCGTGCCGGGATACTCTCCGGCACCGGCGCTCGCGAACCGCGGGTACCGCTCGGCGGGCAGTTCGTCGGAGGTGACGCCGTAGGTGCCGGCCCGGTCCAGCGGGTTGCCGGGCGCGTCACCCAGCGGGCCGGTGAAGCCGCTCAGCCCTCCGTCGCCGCTGAACCCGGTGACTCCCGGGGCCGGGGTGCGGCTGTAGGCGCCCAGGTAGTACTGACCGAAGTCGTCGGAGAGGGTGCCGCCCCCGAGATCGACGCTGCCGCCCGCCTGTTCGCCCGCCTCGATCAGCCGGCCGCCCTCGTTGAGGAAGGCCCGCAGCTGAAGCTGGGTGGCGACGCCCGGGGTTCCCGCACCGGTGTGGTGCACGACCGTGCGGAAGTGGCTCAGCACGCCCAGCGCGTCCGGGGCACCCCGCTCGGCGACGTCCCAGACCGCCGCGCGGCGGCCGGCGGCCCTGAGCGCGTCGACGTACGTCCCGGTGTGAGCGGCCGCCGCGCCCTCCTCGGAGACGACGAGGACATCCGCGCGGGGACGTTCGGCCACGGTGTAGGTGAAGTACTCGCTCGCGGTCCTCTTGCCCCGGCGGTCCTCGCCGGTGAACCACACCTCGACCCTGTCACCGGGCCCGCCGTGTCTCACCTTCGCCCGGTACTCGTCGAAGTAGAGGTTGTCCTCACCGCCGTACCGCTCGCCGCCCCTGAAGCGCCTGAGGTCCACGTCGTGCGTACGGCCGCCGTTGACGCGGTACTTGAGTTCCTTGTCGCGTACCGCCTTACGGGCGACGACGGAGACCTCCTGGCCGGCGCCGCGCGCGTACGACGTGGTGAAGGCGGCCGGGGTGAAGTCCGCGGCCTTCAGACCGACCGCGGAGGACGGCCGGTCGGGGTGGGCGGCGGACTCGGCGACGGAGAGCGCGAACGGGATGTTCTTGGCGAACTCCTGCTGGATCAGCTTCTCGTCGTCGGGGAAGTTGAAGCCCGACCGGCAGTCGCGCGCGTTCCACTCGTCGTCGGGGTCGGCCTCGGACACGGTCTGGCAGGTCGACATCTCGGGGGTGAACATCGCCATGCCGTTGACGTTGGCCGCGTGGCCGTCGGCCTCGCCGTTGGTGGTGTACAGCTCCGAGGAGAGCTGCGGGTGGTAGCCGGGGATCGCGGAGTTGCCGGGCGTGCCGGCGAGGGCCTCGTAGAGGACGTCGTCGGGGGTGGGCGTGGCCACCTGCCAGCCCACTCCGTAGAGGAGGAGTTCGGCCGCGGAGTGGTAGTTGATGCCGTACGTGAAGCCGACGCGTTTCTGGAAGGCGTCGATGGCCCTGGTCTCGGGCTCGGAGCCGGGGCTCGCGCCGCGGTAGGTCTGGCTGGAGGGGCTGGGGGACGAACCCTCGTCGTCGTAGCCCCACTTGTAGGGGAAGTTGCGGTTGAGGTCGACGCCGTCGCCGGTGCCGATGGCGCCGTCGCCGTTGACGTCCCGGAGGTTCTTGCGCCACAGCCGGTTGGCATCGTCGGCGAAGGTGTGGTCGTAGCCGTCGGGGTTGGCGGAGAGGACGAACCAGAGTTCGGTGGTGTCGACGATCCTCTTGATCCGCCTGTCCGTCCGGTAGCCGTCCAGGTAGTGGTGCATCAGCCGCCGGGTCATCTCCGGGGTGATCCACTCGCGCGCGTGCTGGTTGGACATGTAGAGGACGGCCGGCCTGGAGCCGTCCCTGGTCCTGTCGGCCTTCCTGGTGAGCTTCAGAGCGAGGATGTCCTGGCCCCGCACGGTCTTCCCGATGGAGACGACCTTGGTGAGGCCGGGGTGCTCCCGCGCGGTGCGGAAGACCTCCTCCTTGAGCCCGCCCTTCGCGCCGTACGGGCGGAACACGCCCTCGGCGGCGTCCTCGACCCGGGCCTCCGCGCGGGTGGAGAGGGTGTGCTCGGTGAGGCCGACGCCCTGCTTCTCCAGCTTCTGCGCCTGTCCGTCGGTGAGGTAGACCTCGACGGTGGCGGTGCCCTGGTCGGGCACCCGCTCACCGAGTTCGTGGCCGTCCTGGCCGGCCGCCAGCAACAGGGGCACCTGCTGCCTGGTGACGTCGGCCCGGAAGACCTTGACCTCCTCGGGGTCGGAGGCCGCGGGGCCGGCGGGCTGTGCCTGGGCGGTGGGTGCGAAGCCCGCTCCGCCGATCAGGAGCGTGCCGACAGCGAGGATCGATCTCGCTCTGTGTCTCATGAGCCCCCCAGAGAGTGGTCCGCCACAGCAGCGAACAGATGCCAGGCTCATGACACAACATGATCGAGTCAAGGGCGCCACCACGACACACGAAAGCCGGCGCCGGCCACCCGAGTGGGCGCCGGCACCGGCCCTCTGATCGCCCGTCAGCCGGCCTGCCCGCCAGGACGTGACCGGGCCGGAGCACCCTCACTCCCCCGCACGACCGGCCGCCCCGCCGGCCGGCCACCC
>NZ_NEUB01000076.1 GCF_002910825.1 Streptomyces sp. SM1
CACCCCTCGGGCCGCGCCGGAAGCCCCCCGGCGAGGGCCGCGACAGCGCTGGGCCGGCCCCGGCGGACGGTGTCCGGCGGGGTTCGCGGGGGTGTCGCCCGGCAGGGCTAGTGTGCTGCCGACTCCCAGTCCGGGCCCGCGCCCACCGAGACACCCAGCGGGACCCGGAGCTGGACTGCGGTGGCCATTTCCCGGCGGACCAGGTCCTCCACCGCCGTACGTTCGCCCGGGGCGAGTTCCAGGACGATTTCGTCGTGGACCTGGAGGAGCATGCGGGAGCGCAGGTCCGCCGCGCGCAGTGCACGGTCCACGTTCAGCATGGCGATCTTGACGATGTCCGCCGCGGTGCCCTGGATCGGCGCGTTGAGCGCCATGCGCTCGGCGGCCTCGCGGCGCTGACGGTTGTCGCTGTTGAGGTCGGGCAGATAGCGGCGGCGGCCGAACAGCGTCGCCGTGTAACCGGTCGCCCTCGCCTCGTCGACGACCCGGCGCAGATAGTCCCGTACGCCGCCGAACCGCTCGAAGTACGCGTCCATCAGCGCACGCGCCTCGGCCGCCTCGATGTTCAGCTGCTGGGAGAGGCCGAAGGCCGACAGCCCGTACGCCAGGCCGTACGACATCGCCTTGATCTTGCGGCGCATCTCCGCGTCGACCGCGGACTGCTCGACGGAGAACACCTGGGCGGCCGCCGTGGTGTGCAGGTCCTCGCCCGAGGTGAACGCCTCGGTCAGGCCGGCGTCCTCGGAGAGGTGGGCCATCACGCGCAGTTCGATCTGGCTGTAGTCGGCGGTCAGGAGGGACTCGAAGCCCTCGCCGACGACGAAGCCGCGGCGGATCGCGCGGCCCTCGTCGGTGCGGACCGGGATGTTCTGGAGGTTGGGGTCGGTGGAGGACAGACGGCCCGTCGCGGCGACGGTCTGGTTGAACGTGGTGTGGATACGGCCGTCCGCGGCGATCGTCTTGATCAGGCCCTCGACGGTGACGCGCAGCTTCGCCTGCTCACGGTGGCGGAGCATGATCACCGGCAGTTCGTTGTCGGTCTGGCCCGCCAGCCAGGCCAGCGCGTCGGCGTCCGTGGTGTAGCCGGTCTTCGTCCTCTTCGTCTTCGGCAGGGCCAGCTCGCCGAAGAGGACCTCCTGGAGCTGCTTCGGCGAGCCCAGGTTGAACTCGTGCCCCGCCGCCGCGTGGGCCTCCTTCACCGCCTGCTGCACGGCGCCCGCGAACATCTGCTCCATGGCCTGGAGGTGCTCCCGGTCGGCCGCGATGCCGTGCCGCTCCATGCGGGCCAGCAGCGCGGACGTGGGCAGCTCCATGTCGCGGAGCAGATCCGCCGCGCCGACCTCCTCCAGGCGGCCCTCGAAGGCCTCCCCCAGGTCGAGGACGGCGCGCGCCTGCACCATGAGCGCCTCGGCCTCCGCGCTCTCGTCCGCGCCGAAGGCCAGCTGGCCGTCGGGCGCGGCGGCGGGCGCCAGTTCGCGGTGCAGGTACTCCAGGGACAGCGCGTCCAGATCGAAGGAGCGGCGGCCCGGCTTCACCAGGTACGCGGCGAGGGCGGTGTCCATGGTGACGCCCTCGATGGTCCAGCCGTGCTCGGCGAAGACGCGCATCGCGCCCTTGGCGTTGTGGAACACCTTGGGGCGCTCCGCGTCGGCCAGCCACGCGCTGAACGCCTGCTCGTCGGTCTCGTCCAGCTCGGACGGGTCGAACCAGGCGGCCGGTCCGGCGGCCGCGGCCAGCGCGATCTCGGCGACCGAGCCGGTGCCGAGCGCCCAGGTGGCGACCGTGGCGACGCCGAGCGGGCCGGTGCCGTGCTCCGCGAGCCAGCCGGTCAGTTCGCCGGTGCCCAGCACCGAGCCGTCCAGCTCCACGCCCTCCGCGACGACCGGGGTGGTCTCGGCCTCCTCCGCGCCCGGGTCGACGGCGAACAGGCGCTCGCGCAGCGACGGGTTCCTGATCTCCAGGGTGTCCAGGATCATCGCCACGGCCTTGCGGTCGTAGGCGGTCCGCTCCAGGTCGGGGACGGCCCGGGGCAGCTCGACCCGGCGCTCGAGCTCGGTGAGCCGGCGGTTGAGCTTGACGGACTCCAGGTGGTCGCGCAGGTTCTGTCCGGCCTTGCCCTTGACCTCGTCGACGCGCTCGACCAGGTCGGCGAAGGAACCGAACTGGTTGATCCACTTCGCGGCGGTCTTCTCGCCGACGCCGGGGATGCCGGGCAGGTTGTCGGACGGGTCGCCGCGCAGTGCGGCGAAGTCGGGGTACTGGGCCGGGGTCAGGCCGTACTTCTCGAAGACCTTCTCCGGGGTGAAACGGGTCAGTTCGGAGACGCCCTTCGTCGGATACAGCACCGTGGTGTGCTCCGAGACCAGCTGGAAGGAGTCACGGTCGCCGGTGACGATCAGCACCTCGAAGCCCTCGGCCTCGGCCTGGGTGGCGAGGGTGGCGATGACGTCGTCCGCCTCGAAGCCCTCGACGGCGAAGCGCTGCGCGTGCATCGCGTCGAGCAGCTCGCCGATCAGCTCGACCTGACCCTTGAACTCGTCCGGGGTCTTGGAGCGGTTCGCCTTGTACTCGGTGAACTCCTCCGAGCGCCATGTCTTGCGGGAGACGTCGAAGGCGACGGCGAAGTGGGTGGGGGCCTCGTCACGGAGTGTGTTGGCCAGCATCGACGCGAAGCCGTAGATCGCGTTCGTCGGCTGGCCCGTCGCGGTGGTGAAGTTCTCCGCGGGCAGCGCGAAGAACGCGCGGTACGCGAGGGAGTGCCCGTCCATGAGCATCAGGCGGGGGCGGGGACCGCCGGGGGACTGGTCGGTCTTCTTCGATGCTGTGTCTGCCACATGTCCGATCCTGCCATGCGCCACTGACAGTCGGTCCCGGCCGTGGTTCCGGCCGCGGGCGACGGGCTTGGTTCCCCGCTTCCCTCCCTTTCCGTTCCCGTCGACAGGCGCGGGTCGGCCCGGGGGGAGGTGGCGACGGCCCGGGGGGTGCGGTGGAGCGGGCCACGTCTCGCGTCCGGGGCGGGGCCGGTGGGCACGGTTCGGGTGCGGGTTCCCCCCGCGGTCTCCGTCTGTCCGGCCCCCGTCGCCGCCGGCGTCGCGTGGCAGGATCGGAGACGTACCTCACACGTGCGTGAACAGGAGTGTGCGATGGCCACGAAGCCGCCCAAGGGTGATCCGGTCCAGGACGCCCCGCAGGTCGCCGAGCCGAAGCGGGCGGCTGCCGGGCTCCCCGCGATCGGCCACACCCTGCGGATGGCCCACCAGCAGATGGGCGTGAGGCGCACGGCGCTGACGCTGCTCAGCGTCAACCAGAAGGACGGTTTCGACTGCCCCGGCTGCGCCTGGCCGGAGCCGGAGCACCGGCACAAGGCGGAGTTCTGTGAGAACGGTGCGAAGGCGGTGGCCGAGGAGGCCACCCTGCGCCGGGTCACCCCGGAGTTCTTCGCCGCGCACCCCGTCGCGGATCTGGCCGGCCGCAGCGGCTACTGGCTGGGGCAGCAGGGGCGGCTGACGCACCCCATGTACCTGCCCGAAGGCGGGGAGCACTACGAACCGGTCACCTGGGAGCGTGCCTTCGACATCGTCGCCGAGGAGATCACCGCCCTCGGCTCCCCCGACGAGGCCGTCTTCTACACCTCGGGCCGCACCAGCAACGAGGCCGCCTTCCTCTACCAGCTGTTCGCCCGCGAGCTCGGCACCAACAACCTGCCCGACTGTTCCAACATGTGCCACGAGTCGTCCGGCTCGGCCCTGTCGGAGACGATCGGTGTCGGCAAGGGCAGCGTCCTGCTGGAGGACCTCTACAAGGCCGATCTGATCGTCGTCGCCGGCCAGAACCCCGGCACCAACCATCCGCGCATGCTGTCCGCCCTGGAGAAGGCCAAGGCGAACGGCGCGCGGATCGTCAGCGTCAACCCGCTGCCGGAGGCGGGCCTGGAGCGCTTCAAGAACCCGCAGACCGCCAAGGGGCTCGCCACCGGCGCCGCCCTGACCGACCTGTTCCTGCAGATCCGCCTCGGCGGCGACCAGGCCCTCTTCCGCCTCCTCAACCGGCTGATCCTCGACACGCCGGCCGCGGTGGACGAGGAGTTCGTCCGCGAGCACACGCACGGCTACGAGGAGTTCGCCGAGGCCGCGCGCGCCGCCGACTGGGAGGAGACGCTCACCGCGACCGGTCTCACGCGCGGGGACATCGAGCAGTGCCTGCGGATGGTCCTCGAGTCCGAGCGCGTCATCGTCTGCTGGGCGATGGGCCTCACCCAGCACAAGCACTCCGTGCCCATGATCCGCGAGATCGTCAACTTCCTCCTGCTGCGCGGCAACATCGGCCGGCCGGGTGCGGGGGTGTGCCCGGTGCGCGGTCACTCCAACGTGCAGGGCGACCGCACCATGGGCATCTTCGAGCGGCCCGCGCCGGCGTTCCTGGACGCCCTGGAGAAGGAGTTCGGCTTCGCGCCGCCGCGCGAGCACGGGTACGACGTCGTACGGGCCATCCGCGCGCTGCGGGACGGGAAGGCGAAGGTCTTCTTCGCCATGGGCGGCAACTTCGTCTCCGCCTCGCCGGACACGGAGGTCACCGAGGCCGCGATGCGCCGGGCCCGGCTCACGGTGCACGTGTCCACCAAGCTGAACCGCTCGCACACCGTCACGGGCGCGCGTGCGCTGATCCTGCCGACGCTGGGCCGCACCGAACGCGATGTGCAGGGCGGGGGCGAGCAGTTCGTGACGGTCGAGGACTCGATGGGCATGGTGCACGCCTCGCGCGGCCGGCTGGAACCGGCGGGCGGGCAGCTGCTGTCCGAGCCGGCCATCGTGTGCAGGCTGGCCCGCCGCGTCCTCGGTGAGGGCAGCACGGTGCCGTGGGAGGAGTTCGGATGGGACTACGCGACGATCCGCGAGCGCATCGCGCGGGTGATCCCGGGCTTCGAGGACTTCAACGCGCGTGTGGCGCGTCCCGGGGGCTTCGCGCTCCCCCACGCCCCGCGTGACGAGCGCCGCTTCCCGACGGCCACCGGCAAGGCCAACTTCACCGCCGCGCCGGTGGAGTACCCCGAGCTGCCGGCGGGCCGGCTGCTGTTGCAGACGCTGCGTTCGCACGACCAGTACAACACCACGATCTACGGCCTGGACGACCGGTACCGGGGCATCAGGAACGGCCGCCGCGTGGTGCTGGTCAACCCCGAGGACGCGCGGGAGCTGCGGCTCGTGGACGGCGCCTACGTCGATCTGGTCGGCGAGTGGAGGGACGGCGTGGAGCGCAGGGCTCCCGGCTTCCGGGTCGTGCACTACCCGACGGCCCGGGGCTGCGCGGCGGCGTACTATCCGGAGACGAACGTCCTGGTGCCGCTGGACGCCACCGCGGACACCAGTAACACCCCGGCCAGCAAGTCCGTGGTGGTGCGTCTGGAACAATCGGCGACCGACTGAGCGTTCGCTCAGCAGACAGCCGTACGACGCACGACGAGACGAATGGAGCCGGCCCATGGGAGAGCAGCAGCAGGTGAAGTTCCCGCAGGGGGTCATCGACGAGTACGCCGCGCTCGGTGTCGATCTGCCGGCGCTGTTCTCCGCGGGCCACCTGGGCACGCGGATGGGCGTGCAGATCCTGGAGGCCTCGGCGGAGCGGGTCGTCGGGACGATGCCGGTGGAGGGCAACACCCAGCCCTACGGGCTGCTGCACGGCGGTGCCTCGGCCGTACTGGCCGAGACGCTGGGGTCGGTGGGCTCGATGCTGCACGGCGGGAGCACCAAGATCGCGGTCGGTGTCGACCTCAACTGCACGCATCACCGGGGCGCGCGCTCCGGCCTGGTCACGGGGGTCGCCACGCCCGTGCACCGGGGGCGGTCGACGGCGACGTACGAGATCGTCATCACCGACGAGGCGGACAAGCGGGTGTGCACCGCCCGGCTGACCTGCCTGCTGCGGGACGTGAAGCCCGGCGAGGCGGAGCAGACGGCGGGCTGACGGCCCCCGCCCGTGGTGCGGGCTCCACGCCCCGCCCCACGGGTGCCCCCCGCCACAGCCCCGTCCCCGGTCGTTCCGGCGGGTTTCGGCATTGCCTCCGGCACACGGGCGCCTTAGCGTTCGGGCATGCGACGGGGAGGCGGCTCTCGGGCGTGGGCGGGGGCGTCCGGTGTGGCCCTCGTGGCCGCGCTGCTGACGGGCTCGGCGGTGGCCGGGTGCGGTGCGGCGGATTCCGGCCACACGCGGGGAGACCCCGCCGCCGGGAACGGGCCGGGCGACGGTCACGACTCCGTGCCGTCACCCCGAGTGACCTCCGACGTGGACCTGTGTACGAAGATCGTCGGCCACTGGTCGCGCGAGGTGCTCGACGGCCGCGGCTACGGCGACTACCAGTCCATGGGGCTGTCCGGTGGCCAGTACGAGATCCTGCGCGAGGTGGTCGACACCGCACGGGCCGCGAAACGCCAAGGCGCGGCGGCAACCGGCCGGCTGATCGACCGTCAGGCGCACGAGGGGTGTCTCGCGTGGTACCGCGGCGGCGGGCCGGGCGAAGGGCCCTGGCGATGAGCGGCATCGGCCCCGTCGAGCCGGAGGAGGGCACCCACGCCCTGGACGCCTTCCCCGCGCCCCTCCCCCAACGAGGGCGCCGCGCGAGGGCGTTCGAGCGGCACCGCAGGACCGTGGCCGCCGGGTTCCTCGCCGGCGCCGTACTCACCGGCGGCGGCTACCTCTACGTCACCCGGCCCCGCCCGGAGCCGCCGCCGGCCCCGCCGTACCCGAGCCAGGTGACCGCCGTCGCCTACCTGAAAGCGCGGACCGCGGACCCCAACACCGTTCCGCGCGGCTTCACTTTCGAGGTGGAGATGACAACGGAATCCGGCCCTCCGGTCACCGTCACCCGAATATCCCAGCCGTACGCGGGACTGTCCGTGTCCTCCAGCCCGCGCGCCCCTTTCCGGACAAAAGCGGGATCCCCCCGCAAGATCAGCATCACCATACGGGTGACGGAATGCGGAAAAGTGCCACGGAATGCCGGACTCCCTTTCCTGGATGTAACTCTGCGTAATACGCGCGCAAGGCAGGTACACAGCTTCATCCTCGGCTCCCGGTACGCACGGGACCTCTCCCGGGCCCTGCAAGCAGCCTGCAGCAACGAAACGAGGTAATCACCAAAATCGCCGAGACGCCTGAACCCACCCCTCCAGGTCCTGCGGTTTCTCACCATCCGGACAGGGCAAAACGGCGAGAATTCTGCTCTTCCCCCCACTCAGTACCGCTCAGCAATACGTCGTGTCATAACAAGAGCGTCACAGCCTTGGCCAGAGTCTCCTCCGCATTCCCCACCCGCGCTTAGAGTCACGGCCAGTCACCGCGCCGCCTGATTCTCACTTCGGCCCAGCGCTCGACTCGGCCGTTTCCACCGGGAGGCGGCTGTCAGGGGAAAGGACTGGATCGTGCGTCAACGTTCGCTCATAGCCATCACCGCCGCCCTGGCGGCGGGTGCACTCACCCTCACCGCCTGCGGCTCACGCGACGACGACGGCGGCTCGGACTCCGGCAGCGGTGGCACCACCGTGGTCATCGGCGTCGACGCGCCGCTGACCGGCGACCTGTCCGCGCTCGGCCTCGGGATCAAGAACTCCGTGGACCTCGCGGCCAAGACCGCCAACAAGGAGAAGTACGTCGAGGGCATCACCTTCAAGATCGAAGCCCTCGACGACCAGGGCCAGGCCTCCGTCGGCCAGCAGAACGCCACCAAGCTCGTGGCCAACGACGACGTCCTCGGCGTGGTCGGCCCGCTGAACTCCTCCGTCGGCGAGTCCATGCAGAAGGTCTTCGACACCGCCAAGCTGGTCGAGGTCTCTCCGGCCAACACCAACCCCGCCCTGACCCAGGGCGTGAAGTGGCAGACCGAGAAGGTCCGGCCGTACAAGTCGTACTTCCGCACCGCGACCACGGACGCCATCCAGGGCCCGTTCGCCGCGCAGTACGTCTTCAACGACGCCAAGAAGAAGAAGGTCTTCGTCATCGACGACAAGAAGACCTACGGCGCCGGTCTGGCCGCCACCTTCACCGACGAGTTCAAGAAGCTCGGCGGCCAGGTCGTCGGCACCGAGCACATCAACCCCGACAGCAAGGACTTCAACGCTGTCGCCACCAAGGTCAAGAACTCCGGCGCCGACGTCGTCTACTACGGCGGCGAGTACCCGCAGGCCGGCCCGCTGAGCAAGCAGATCAAGGAAGCCGGCGCCAAGATCCCGCTGGTCGGCGGCGACGGCATCTACAGCGCCGACTTCATCAAGCTGGCGGGCGCCGCGGGCACCGGCGACCTCGCCACCTCCGTCGGCTCGCCCGTCGAGGAGCTCCCCTCCGCCAAGGAGTTCGTCGCCAACTACAAGGCCGGCGGCTACAAGGAGGACTTCGAGGCGTACGGCGGCTACTCGTACGACTCCGCGTGGGCGATCATCGAGGCCGTCAAGAAGGTCGTCGAGGGCAACGACGGGAAGCTCCCCGACGACGCCCGCGCCAAGGTCGTCGACGCCATGCAGGACGTCTCGTTCGACGGTGTGACCGGCAAGGTCTCCTTCGACGAGTTCGGTGACGCCACCAACAAGCAGCTCACCGTGTACTCCGTCAAGGACGGCGACTGGACGACGGTGAAGTCGGGCACCTTCACCGGCTGACCGCCGCACGCACCACACGCACGAGCCGCGCGGGGCGCTGTTCCACTGGCGCCCCGCGCGGACCGGTTTCGCGACCCCATCCGTCGAACATTCCGAAAGTCTCGGAGGACATGCGGTGAACGAACTGCCGCAGCAGCTGGTCAACGGCCTGCTACTGGGATCCATGTACGGGCTGATCGCCATCGGCTACACGATGGTCTACGGCATTGTCCAGCTCATCAACTTCGCGCACGGCGAGATCTTCATGGTCGGTGCCTTCGGCGCGCTCACGGTACACATGTACCTCCTGCCCGACGGCACCTCCATCTGGGTCTCCCTCCCCCTGATGCTGCTCGGCGCCATGATCGTCTCCGTGCTGGTCGCCATCGGGGCGGAACGGTTCGCCTACCGCCCGCTGCGCGGCGCCCCCCGCCTCGCCCCGCTCATCACCGCGATCGGCCTCTCCCTCGCGCTGCAGCAGGCGATCTGGGCGTTCTACCCGAACGCGAAGTCCAAGCTGGCCTTCCCGCAGATCGAGGGCGGCCCCTTCAGCTTCGCCGGCGCGACGGTCCAGACCGGCGACATCTTCCTGCTCATCGCCGCCCCGGCCAGCATGGCCTTCCTCGCCTACTTCGTGATGCGCACCCGCACCGGACGCGGCATGCAGGCCACCGCCCAGGACCCGGACACCGCCAAGCTCATGGGCGTCAACACCGACCGCATCATCGTGGTCGCCTTCGCCCTCGGTGCCGTCTTCGCCGCCATCGGAGGCGTCGCCAGCGGGCTCAAGTACGGCCAGATCGACTTCAAGATGGGCTTCATCCTCGGCCTCAAGGCCTTCACCGCGGCGGTCCTCGGCGGCATCGGCAACATCTACGGCGCCATGATCGGCGGTGTGGTCCTCGGCGTCGCCGAGACCCTGGCCACCGCCTACATCTCCGACATTCCGGGCCTGGACCAGTTCGGCAGCCAGTCCTGGGCCGACGTCTGGGCCTTCATTCTCCTCATCCTCGTGCTCCTGTTCCGGCCGCAGGGCCTGCTCGGCGAGCGCGTTGCGGACAGGGCGTGACACCGATGACGACACAGACCACCGCTTCGACCACCGCGGCCGCCCCGGCCGCGAGCACCCCCACCGGCCTCATCGGCATCCCCCCGCAGCTCGGCCGCGCCCTCGCCACCGGCGGCAGCGCCCTGGCCGTCGTCTCCACCTTCCTCGCATGGACCTGGACCGACGAGTTCCCCGGCGACCTCACCTTCTACGGCTACCCCGGCGGACTGCAGGTCCTCGTCCTCGTGGGCGCCCTGCTCGCCACCCTGTTCGCGGTCGCCTCCTACGGCGTCAGGGGACTCGGCTGGCTCACCCCGGGCGGCGCCGACGCGGCCCTCAAGTACGCCGTGCTGGGCACCTTCGCCACCGCCTGGTACACGGTCCTCGCGATCAGCATCAAACTCGGCGGCGTGGTCAACCTCGAACCCGGCGGGTACGTCGTCGCCGCCGCCACGCTGGCGGCCCTCGTCGGCGCCCTGGCCCTCCCCTTCCAGCGGCCCGAGCCCGACCCCATCGACCCGGACGACAACGCCTGGGAGCACTTCAAGCACGACGCCGGCCACCTCTGGGCCACCCTGCGGGCGGCCTTCGCCGCCGGCCGCCCGCGCCCCGTGCGCGCCCTGCCGTCCTACGCCGAGATCCTGATCATCGTCGGCATCCTGGCCGTCGCCCTGGTCGTCTTCACGTACGGCATCGGCACCGAGTACGACGAGCTGTTCGTCGGCTTCCTGATCACCGCCGGTTTCGGGTTCACCGCCCTGCACCGCTCGGGCCTGATCAGCCACGCCTCGCAGATCACGGCACGGCACACCAACATCACCGTGTGCGGCGCCTTCATCGCGGCGGCCTGCTTCCCCTTCACGCAGACCGACGACCAGTACGCCACCCTCGGCGTCTACATCCTCATCTTCGCGACCGTCGCCCTCGGTCTGAACATCGTCGTCGGACTCGCCGGCCTGCTCGACCTCGGCTACGTCGCCTTCCTCGGCGTCGGCGCCTACGCGGCCGCGCTCGTCTCCGGCTCCCCGAGCTCGCCGTTCGGCGTCCACTTCCCCTTCTGGGCCGCCGTTCTCGTCGGAGCCGTCGCCTCGCTCGTCTTCGGCGTGCTCATCGGTGCGCCGACCCTGCGGCTGCGCGGCGACTACCTCGCCATCGTCACCCTCGGCTTCGGTGAGATCTTCCGGATCGCGGTCAACAACACCGACGGCACCTCCGGCCCGGACCTCACCAACGGCTCCAACGGCATCGCGTCCATCCCGGACCTGAAGATCCTCGGCTTCGACCTCGGGGTGCAGCACGACATCGGCGGCTTCACCATCGGCCGGTTCGCCAACTACTTCTTCCTGATGCTGCTCATCACGGCCGTCGTCGTGCTCGTCTTCCGCCGCAGCGGGGACTCCCGCATCGGCCGCGCCTGGGTCGCCATCCGCGAGGACGAGACGGCTGCCGAGGCCATGGGCATCCACGGCTTCCGGGTCAAGCTCGTCGCCTTCGCGGTCGGCGCCACCCTCGCCGGCCTCGCAGGAACGGTGCAGGCACACGTCACCTACACCGTGACGCCCGAGCAGTACCTGTTCGCCGGCACGACCCCGCCCAACTCCGCCTTCCTGCTCGCCGCGGTCGTCCTCGGCGGCATGGGCACCATCGCCGGACCCCTCATCGGAGCGGCGCTGCTCTTCCTGATCCCCAACAAGCTCCAGTTCCTGGGCGACTACCAGCTCCTCGCCTTCGGTCTCGCACTGGTCCTGCTGATGCGTTTCCGTCCCGAGGGCCTCATCCCGAACCGGCGCCGCCAACTGGAGTTCCACGAAGAGGCCGACGCGCCCACAGTCCTGAGCAAGACAGGGGCCTGACCACCATGACCACCGACATCATCACCAAGGACACCGCCCCGGGCGCACCCGCCCCCGGTACCCCCGTCCTCGACGCACGCGGCGTGACCATGCGCTTCGGCGGCCTCACCGCCGTCCGCGACGTCGACCTCACCGTGAACAGCGGCGAGATCGTCGGACTCATCGGCCCGAACGGCGCCGGCAAGACCACGTTCTTCAACTGCCTCACGGGCCTCTACATCCCCACCGAGGGCGAGGTCCGCTACAAGGACAAGGTCCTGCCGCCCAAGTCCTTCAAGGTCACCGCCGCCGGCATCGCCCGGACGTTCCAGAACATCCGGCTCTTCGCCAACATGACGGTCCTGGAGAACGTCCTCGTCGGCCGCCACACCCGCACCAAGGAGGGCTTCTGGTCGGCCGTCCTGCGCGGACCCGGCTTCCACCGGGCCGAGGCGGCCTCCCGCAAACGGTCCATGGAACTCCTGGAGTTCGTCGGCCTCGCCGCCAAGGCCGACCACCTCGCACGCAACCTCCCCTACGGCGAGCAGCGCAAGCTGGAGATCGCCCGCGCCCTCGCCAGCGAACCGGGCCTGCTGCTCCTGGACGAGCCCACCGCCGGCATGAACCCCCAGGAGACCCGGGCGGCCGAGGAGCTCATCTTCGCCATCCGCGACCAGGGCACCGCCGTCCTCGTGATCGAGCACGACATGCGGTTCATCTTCAACCTCTGCGACCGCGTCGCCGTCCTCGTCCAGGGCGAGAAGCTCATCGAGGGCGACCCGGCCACCGTGCAGGGCGACGAGCGCGTCATCGCCGCCTACATCGGTGAACCCATGGAGAACGACCCCGGCGCCGCCGAAGCCGCCGAGGTCGAAGCCGCCGAAGCCGCCGCCGCGGGGGCCGCGGGGGCCGACGACGCAGGGGCAGAGGCAGGGGCGGAATCAGAGGCGGAGGCCGAGGCCGTCACGGACGCCACGGACGCCGCGCCCGGCAAGGAGAACGACCGATGACCGCACTCCTCGAGGTCGAGGACCTCAAAGTCGCCTACGGCAAGATCCAGGCCGTCAAGGGCATCTCGTTCAGCGTCGACGCGGGCGAAGTGGTCACCCTGATCGGCACCAACGGTGCCGGCAAGACCACCACCCTGCGCACGCTCTCCGGGCTCCTCAAGCCCGTCGGCGGCCAGATCAAGTTCGAGGGCAAGTCCCTCAAGAAGATTCCCGCCCACAAGATCGTCTCCCTGGGGCTCGCCCACTCCCCCGAGGGCCGGCACATCTTCCCCCGCATGACGATCGAGGACAATCTCCGTCTCGGCGCCTTCCTGCGCAGCGACAGGGCGGGCATCGACAAGGACATCCAGCGCGCCTACGACCTCTTCCCCATCCTCGGGGAACGCCGCAAGCAGGCCGCCGGAACCCTCTCCGGCGGTGAGCAGCAGATGCTCGCCATGGGCAGGGCCCTGATGTCCCAGCCCAAGCTGCTCATGCTCGACGAACCCTCGATGGGACTCTCGCCGATCATGATGCAGAAGATCATGACGACCATCGCCGAGCTGAAGGCACAGGGCACCACCATCCTGCTCGTCGAGCAGAACGCCCAGGCCGCCCTCTCCCTGGCGGACCACGGTCACGTCATGGAGGTGGGCAACATCGTCCTCTCCGGCACCGGCCAGAAGCTCCTGCACGACGATTCCGTCCGCAAGGCCTACCTCGGCGAGGACTGAGGCGAGGCAGGCAGGCAGGCACACAGGGCCTGCGACGCAGGCGACGCAGGCAGACGCGGAGGCCCGCTTCCCCGAAGGGGAGCGGGCCTCCGCCGTACCCGAACGGCTCGTCAGCCCTTCGACGCCTTCTTCTCCTCGGCGTCGTCGATGACCGCCTGGGCCACCTGCTGCATCGACATCCGCCGGTCCATCGAGGTCTTCTGGATCCACCGGAACGCCGCCGGCTCCGTCAGCCCGTACTGCGTCTGCAGCACCGACTTCGCCCGGTCCACCAGCTTGCGCGTCTCCAGCCGCAGACTCAGGTCCGCGACCTCCCGCTCCAGCTCCTTCAGCTCCGTGAACCGCGACACCGCCATCTCGATGGCCGGCACCACGTCGCTCTTGCTGAACGGCTTCACCAGATACGCCATGGCCCCGGCGTCCCGCGCCCGCTCCACCAGGTCGCGCTGCGAGAACGCGGTCAGCATCAGCACCGGGGCGATGCTCTCCTCGGCGATCTTCTCCGCCGCGGAGATACCGTCCAGCTTCGGCATCTTCACATCGAGGATGACCAGATCGGGCCGGTGCTCGCGCGCCAGCTCGATGGCCTGCTCACCGTCGCCCGCCTCACCGACGACGGTGTACCCCTCCTCCTCCAGCATCTCTTTGAGATCGAGCCGGATCAGGGCCTCGTCCTCGGCGATGACCACGCGTGTGGTGATCGGAGGCACGTGCGACTTGTCGTCGTCGGGCACGTCTACAGGCTGGGGCGGCTCGGGGGCGCTCACGTGGGCTCCTTGGTGCGGGGCAGGCCGGTACTGCTGACAAGAGCGTACCCAGCTGCGATAAGGTGGGGGCACGGCGGGTAACCGTCGACCTTCGTTTTGCAGGGCGCCCCGGTAGCCCAGCGGTAGAGGCAATGGTCTCAAACACCATCCAGCGTCGGTTCGAATCCGACCCGGGGTACTTTTCCTCTGTATTCAAGGTCACTATTTGAGAGCGGATGTCCACCCTTTTCAGTGAACATCCGCTTTTGTCATGCGCCGCGATCGTGCGCGCCGGACCGCTACCGAGGGCTGTCGTCCTCGCCGATGTGGTGGACGCGGACCAGGTTGGTGGAGCCGGAGACGCCCGGCGGGGAGCCGGCCGTGATGACGACCGTGTCGCCCTTGTCGCAGCGGGCGTACCTCAGCAGCAGGTCGTCGACCTGGTCGACCATCGCGTCGGTGGAGTTCGCGTGGGGGCCGAGGAAGGTCTCCACACCCCAGCTGAGGCTGAGCTGGGAGCGGGTGGCCGGGTCGGGGGTGAAGGCGAGGACGGGGATCGGCGAGCGGTAGCGGGAGAGCCGGCGGGCGGTGTCGCCGGACTGGCTGAAGGCGACCAGGAACTTGGCGCCGAGGAAGTCACCCATCTCGGCCGCCGCGCGGGCGACCGCGCCGCCCTGGGTGCGGGGCTTGTTGCGTTCGGTGAGGGGCGGGAGCCCCTTGGCGAGGATGTCCTCCTCGGCCGCCTCCACGATGCGCGCCATGGTGCGGACGGTGTCGACGGCGTGCTTGCCGACGCTGGTCTCGCCGGAGAGCATCACGGCGTCGGTGCCGTCGATGACGGCGTTGGCGACGTCCGAGGCCTCGGCGCGGGTGGGGCGGGCGTTGTCGATCATCGAGTCGAGCATCTGGGTGGCGACGATGACCGGCTTGGCGTTGCGCCTGGCGAGCTTGACGGCGCGCTTCTGGACGATGGGCACCTGTTCGAGGGGCATCTCGACGCCGAGGTCGCCGCGGGCGACCATGATGCCGTCGAAGGCGGCGACGATGTCGTCGATGTTGTCGACGGCCTGGGGCTTCTCGACCTTGGCGATGACGGGGAGGCGGCGGCCCTCGTCGTCCATGATCCGGTGGACGTCCCTGATGTCGCGCCCGCTGCGGACGAAGGAGAGGGCGATGACGTCGAATCCGGTGCGCAGCGCCCAGCGGAGGTCGTCCTCGTCCTTCTTGGAGAGCGCGGGCACGGAGACGGCGACGCCGGGGAGGTTGAGGCCCTTGTGGTCGGAGACCATGCCGCCCTCGACGACGGCGGTGCGGACGCGGGGGCCGTCGACGGCGATGACCTCGAGGGTGACCCTGCCGTCGTCGACGAGGATCAGTTCACCGGTGGTGACATCGGCGGCGAGGCCGTCGTAGGTGGTGCCGCAGCCGTGGCGGTCGCCTTCGGCGCCGTCCTCGACGGTGATGGTGAAGGTGTCGCCGCGTTCGAGGAGTACGGGTCCTTCGGTGAAGCGGCCGAGGCGGATTTTCGGGCCTTGAAGGTCGGCGAGGAGGCCGACGCTGCGGCCGGTCTCGTCGGCGGCTTTTCGTACCCGGTGGTAGCGCTCCTCGTGCTCGGCGTGTTCGCCGTGGCTGAGGTTGAATCGGGCCACGTCCATTCCGGCGTCGACCAGTGCTTTGATCTGGTCGTACGAGTCGGTGGCGGGGCCCAGTGTGCAGACGATTTTCGCTCGGCGCATGGCTCGAGCCTATGGCTTACCGGCGGGTAGCGATTTGGCGGCGCGTGACGACTCAACGTCCCGTGAGTGAAAGGTTATTGACAAGTGCTGAATTGTGCGCGGGGGTGCTCCGATGAGCATGTCCGGCCCCGCGCGCGGGCGTTTCCCTCGGATCGCAACCCAGAGGGCGCTGTTCCGGTGGGCGTGTTCAGGTCAGAATCGTCGGGCGAATCTACGCGCGTTGTCCGCCGGTCGGCACGCCGCGGTACGTCGTTGTGCGAGGAGAGTGGCGAGATGCCGTTGAACCGCCGGAAGTTCTTGAAGAGGTCCGCCATCACCGGGGCGGGGGTGGCACTGGCGGGTACGGCGGCCGCCCCCGCGGCCGAGGCGGCCGGGACCGGGCAGGGGAGGAAGCGGGTGAAGCGGTACGCGCTGACCGTGATGGGGACGACCGATCTGCACGGGCACGTCTTCAACTGGGACTACTTCAAGGACGCCGAGTACACCGACCCGGCCGGCAACGCGCAGGGCCTGGCGCGGGTGTCGACGCTGGTGAACCAGGTCCGCAAGGAGAAGGGCCGGTCCCACACGCTGCTGCTGGACGCGGGCGACACCATCCAGGGCACCCCGCTGACGTACTACTACGCGAAGGTCGACCCGATCACCGCCGAGGGCGGTCCGGTGCACCCCATGGCGCAGGCGATGAACGCCATCGGGTACGACGCGGTGGCGCTCGGCAACCACGAGTTCAACTACGGCATCGAGACGCTGCGGAAGTTCGAGGAGCAGTGCGACTTCCCGCTCCTGGGGGCGAACGCGCTGGACGCGAAGACGCTGAAGCCCGCCTTCCCGCCGTACTTCATGCGGACGTTCCACGTGAAGGGCGCTCCCCCGGTGAAGGTGGCGGTGCTCGGGCTGACCAACCCCGGTATCGCCATCTGGGACAAGGCGTACGTGCAGGGGAAGCTGACGTTCCCCGGCCTGGAGGAGCAGGCGGCCGAATGGGTGCCGAAACTGCGGTCGATGGGCGCGGACGTGGTCGTGGTGTCGGCGCACTCCGGCTCGTCGGGCACCTCGTCGTACGGGGACCAGTTGCCGTACGTGGAGAACGCGGCGGCGAATGTGGCGCGTCGGGTGCCGGGGATCGACGCGATCCTGGTCGGGCACGCGCATGTGGAGATCCCCGAGCTGCGGGTCGCCAACGAGGAGACCGGCAGGGAGGTCGTGCTGTCGGAGCCGCTGTGCTACGCGGAACGGCTGTCCCTGTTCGACTTCGAGCTGGTCTTCGAACGGGGCCGCTGGCGGGTGGAGTCGGTGACGGCCTCGCTGCGCGACGCGGCGACCGTGGAGGACGACCCGAGGATCACCCGGCTGCTGCGGGACGAGCACGCGCAGGTGGTGGAGTACGTCAACCAGGTGGTGGGGTCGGCGACCGAGACGCTGACGACGGTGGAGGCCCGGTACAAGGACGCGCCGATCATCGACCTGATCAGCAAGGTGCAGGAGGACGTGGTCCGGGCGGCCCTCGCGGGCACCGAGTACGCGTCGGTGCCGGTGCTGTCGCAGGCGTCGCCGTTCTCCCGGACCTCCGAGATCCCGGCGGGCGAGGT
Source organism: Streptomyces sp. SM1 (assembly GCF_002910825.1). Taxonomy (GTDB): domain Bacteria; phylum Actinomycetota; class Actinomycetes; order Streptomycetales; family Streptomycetaceae; genus Streptomyces; species Streptomyces okerensis. The sequence goes on from NZ_NEUB01000076.1 coordinate 17,299, forward strand.
GACGATCCGGGACCTGTCCGGCCTCTACGTGTACGACAACACGCTGGTGGCGAAGCTGATGACGGGCGCTCAGGTCCGGGCGTACCTGGAGTACTCGGCGGAGTACTTCGCGCAGACGCCGGCGGGGGCGCCGGTGGACGTCGGCACCCTGACGAACGCGGGCGGCCGGCCGGACTACAACTACGACTACGTGTCGGGGCTGCGGTACGAGATCGACATCGCGCGGCCGGCCGGGTCGCGGATCCGCGACGTCACGTACGACGGTGCCGCCCTCGACGACGCACAGCGGTTCGTGTTCGCGGTGAACAACTACCGGGCCAACGGCGGTGGCGCGTTCCCGCATGTGGCGTCGGCGCCGGAGCTGTGGGCGGAGTCGACGGAGATCCGGACGCGGATCGCGGAGTGGGCGACGGAGAAGGGTGTGCTGGATCCGGCGGACTTCGCGTCGGTGGACTGGAGGCTGACGCGGGACGGTACGCCGGTGTTCTGACCGTCGTCCGCCGTCGCGGGTGACTCAGGTCCCGTCCGCCAGAGGGGTGAGCCGTGCGGCTTGCCGGGCGGGCGGGACCTGCCGTGTCCGGGGATGGAGGCCGAAGGTGGTGAAGGCGGTACGGGCGGGCAGGGCGTAGACCGTCCGGCCGGTGAGGTGGTTGAGGATCGTGGCGCTGCGCCAGGCGGCGAGCCCGAGGTCGGGGGTGCCGACGCCGTGGGTGTGGAGTTCGGCGTTCTGGACGTAGACGCCGCCGGTGAGGGAGCGGTCGAGGCCGAGGCGGAAGTGCGCGTCGACGCGGGGGCGGCCTGCGCGGTCGCGGCGCAGGTGGGGTTCGAGGGGGCCGAGCAGCCGGTCCAGGGGGCGTGCGCGGTGGCCGGTGGCGAGGACGACGGCGTCGGTGGTGAGGCGGGTGCGGGTCTGCTGGTGGATGTGCTCGAGGTGGAGTTCGATCCTCGCGCGGGCCGTGCGGCGGGCGGCACGGACGTGGACGGCGGGGGTGAGGACGGTGTCGGGCCAGCCGCCGTGGAGGGTGCGCCGGTAGAGCTCGTCGTGGATGGCGGCGAGGGTGGCGGCGTCGACGCCCTTGTGGAGCTGCCACTGCGCGGGGACGAGCCGGTCGCGGACGGGTTCGGGGAGGGCGTGGAAGTAGCGGGTGTGGTCGGGGGTGAAGTGTTCGAGGCCGAGTTTGGAGTACTCCATGGGGGCGAAGGCCCCGGTGCGGCCGATCCAGTGCAGCCGTTCCCGGCCGGCGGGCCGGTGGCGCAGCAGGTCCAGGTAGACCTCCGCGCCGGACTGTCCGGTGCCGATGACGGTGATGTGCCCGGCGGCGAGGAGGGTGTCGCGGTGGGCGAGGTAGTCCTCGGCGTGGACGACGGGAAGGCCGGGGGTGGCGGCGAGGGGGCGGAGCGGCTCGGGCGTCCAGGGTTCGGTACCGATGCCGAGCACGATGTTGCGGGCGTGGACGCGGCCGGTGGCGGCGGTGCGGCCGTCGGGGGCCGGCCGGGTGAACTCGGCCTCGAAGAGGGCATGCCGGGCGTCCCAGCGGACCGTGTCCACCTGGTGGCCGAAGTGGAGCGCGGGCAGATGGCCGGCGACCCAGCGGCAGTAGGCGTCGTACTCGGTGCGGCGGATGTGGAAGTGCTCGGCGAAGTAGAAGGGATAGAGGCGGTCGCGGGCTCTGAGGTGGTTGAGGAAGGTCCAGGGACTGGTCGGGTCGGCCAGGGTGACGAGGTCGGCGAGGAAGGGGACCTGGACGGTGGCGTCGTCGAGGAGCAGGCCCGGGTGCCAGGTGAAGCCGGGGCACCGGTCGTAGAAGGCGGTGCGCAGGCCGGGGAGGGGGTGGGCGAGGGCGGCGAGGGAGAGGTTGAAGGGGCCGATGCCGATGCCGAGCAGGTCGTACGGGGTGGGGGGCGTCATCCTGGTCCTTCCGCGTGGGCCTGGTGGACGAGGGTGAGCAGGCCCGCCAGGTCGTCGGGGCGGGTGGCGGGGTTGAGGAGGGTGGCCTTCAGCCAGAGCCGGCCGTCGGCGCGGCCGAGGACGGCGCGGCCGGTGGCGAGGAGGAGCCGGCGCAGTTCCGCGACGCCGGCGTCGGTGGCGTGTACGGGCCGGAAGAGGACGGTGCTGATGACGGGCCGGGCGTGGAGGTCGAGGCGGGGGTCGGCGTGGACGAGGCGGGCGAACTCCTCGGCCTGGGCGCAGACCTGGTCGACGAGGGCGCCGAGGCCGGTGCGGCCGAGGGTCTTGAGGGTGACGGCGAGCTTGAGGACGTCGGCGCGCCGGGTGGTGCGCAGGGAGCGGCCGAGGAGGTCGGGGAGTCCGGCGTCGGTGTCGTCGTCGGCGTTGAGGTAGTCGGCGTGGTGGTGCAGGGCCGTGAGGTCCTGTGGGTCCCGGACGGTGAGGAGGCCGGCGGGGACGGGCTGCCAGCCCAGTTTGTGCAGGTCGAGGGCGATGGTGTGGGCGGCGTCCAGGCCGGTGAGCTTGGGCCGGTGGAGGTCGCTGAAGAGCAGCGGCCCGCCGTAGGCGGCGTCGATGTGCAGCCGGGCGCCGTGGGCGGCGCAGCGGGCGGCGATCTCGGGCAGCGGGTCGATGAGGCCGGCGTCGGTGGTGCCCGCCGTGGCGGCGACCAGGTGGGGTCCCGGCAGGCGGGTGAGGGTGTCGTCGAGGGCGGCGGGGTCGAGGGTGCCGGCGGGGGCGGGGATCTCGACGGGGTCGGGCAGGCCGAGGAGCCAGGCGGCGCGGGGCAGCGAGTGATGGGCACCGGCGGCGTGGACCAGCCGTACGGCGGCGCCGTCCGCCTCCCGGGCGAGGAGGAGGGCGAGCTGGTTGGCCTCGGTGCCGCCGGTGGTGACGAGGCTGTCGCTGTGGCCGGCCTCGCGGGCGAGGGCGCGGGTGAGGAGGGTTTCCAGGGCGGAGGCGGCCGGGGCCTGGTCCCAGGAGTCGAGGGAGGGGTTGAGGACGCTCACCGCGAGGTCGGCGGCGGCCGCGACGGCGAGCGGCGGGCAGTGCAGGTGGGCGGCGCACCAGGGGTGTGCGGGG
>NZ_NEUB01000077.1 GCF_002910825.1 Streptomyces sp. SM1
CCGTCCGCGCGGGTGAAGGCGAGCACGCCGTCGGCGGCGGGCAGCCAGGTGAGCGGACCGTCGCCGAAGGCCGGACGCAGCCGGATCGCCGCCCGGTAGAGGCTGAGCATCGAGCCGGGGTCCCGGGCCTGCCGGTCGGCCGCGTACGACGCCCAGCCGGCGGGCTGCGGCAGCCACGGTTCGCCACCGAACCCGGCGTGCGGCGCGTCGGCCGTCCACGGCAGTGGCACCCGGCATCCGTCGCGTCCGGGGTCGGTGCCCCCGGAACGGGCGTACATGGGGTCCTCGATGCGGTCGAGCGGGACGTCGGCCTCGGGCAGGCCGAGTTCCTCTCCCTGGTAGACGTAGACCGCGCCGGGCAGGGCCGGCGAGAGCAGGGCGGCGGCGCGGGCCCGCCGGGTGCCGAGGCAGAGGTCGGCGGGGGTGCCGAAGGCCTTGGTGGCGAAGTCGAAGCCGGTGTCGGCGCGGCCGTAGCGGGTGACCGTGCGGGTGACGTCGTGATTGGCGAGTACCCAGGTGGCGGGCGCGCCGACGGGGGCGTGCTCGGCCAGCGTCTCGTCGATGGAGGTGCGCAGCCGTTCCGCGTCCCAGGGGCAGGTCATGAAGGAGAAGTTGAACGCGATGTGCAGTTCGTCGGGGCGCAGGTAGCGGGCGAAGCGTTCGGTGTCCGGGAGCCACACCTCGCCGACGAAGACGGCACCGTACTCGTCGGCGACGGCCCGCCAGGCCCGGTAGATCCCGTGGAGTGCGTCACGGTCCACGTACGGGTGCGGGTCCCGGCCGGTGAGGTCGGGCAGTCGGGGGGCCTTCACGAGCAGCGCGGCGGAGTCGATGCGGACGCCGGCCACGCCCCGCTCGAACCAGAAGCGCAGGATGTCCTCGTGCTCCTGCCGGACGGCGGGGTGCGCCCAGTTGAGGTCGGGCTGCTCGGGTGCGAACAGGTGGAGGTACCAGTCGCCGCCCGGGTGCCTGGTCCAGGCGGGTCCGCCGAATTCCGACCGCCAGTCGTAGGGCGGGAGTTCGCCGTGTTCTCCGCGGCCCGGGCGGAAGTGGAACAGCTCCCGCGCGGCCCCGCCCGCGAGCGCCGCCCGGAACCAGGGGTGCTGGTCGGAGACGTGGTTGGGCACGATGTCGATGATCGTGCGGATGCCCAGTTCCCGTGCTTCGGCGATCAGTTTCTCCGCTTCGGCGAGGGTGCCGAAGGCCGGGTCGATCGCCCGGTAGTCGGCGACGTCGTAGCCGCCGTCCTTCATCGGTGACAGGTACCAGGGGTTGAACCACAGTGCGTCGACGCCGAGTTCGGTGAGGTGGGGCAGCCGGGCGCGGACGCCCGCCAGATCGCCGGTGCCGTCCCCGTCGCCGTCGGCGAAGCTGCGGACGTACACCTGGTAGATGACGGCGGAGCGCCACCAGTCGTCGTTGCGGTGGGGGGTGGGCTGTCCCACGGTGCGTGCCTCTCTCTGCTGTGGACGTCGGGGGTCGGATGTCAGCCCTTGGTGCTGCCCGCGCTGATTCCGGCGATGATGTGCCGCTGGAGGACGAGGAACAGCGCGACCATGGGGATGCCGGCGATCACCATCGCGGCGATGAGCACGGTCAGCTGGACGTTCTGGGACAGTTGCACGAGGGCGACGCCGATCGGCTGCTTCTCCGTGTCGGAGAAGACCATCAGCGGCCACAGGAAGTCCTGCCAGACGGCGACCAGCGCGAAGATCGACACCACGCCGAGCACCGGGCGCGACATGGGCAGCACGATCGACCACAGGGTGCGCAGCTTCCCCGCGCCGTCGATCTGGGCCGCTTCGAGCACGTCCCTGGGGAGCTGGTCGAAGAACCGCTTGAGCAGGTACAGGTTGAAGGCGCTGGCGACGGCCGGCAGCCAGATGGCGAGGGGGTCGTTGAGGAGGCCGAGGTCCGCCACGGTGAGGTACTTGGGGACCACGAGGGCCTGGGCGGGGACCATCAGGGTGGCGAGGATGCCGCCGAGGATCAGCGTGCCGAAGGCGGGCCGGAGCCTGGACAGGGCGTAGGCGGCGGCCGTGCAGAAGACCAGCTGGAAGATCCAGGCACCGGCCGCCTGCACCACCGTGTTCCACAGGTGGACCGGGAGTTGCATCAGTTCCCAGGCGTCGGTGTAACCGCCGGTGCTCCAGCTCTCCGGGACGAGGGTGGGCGGCGTGCGGGCCACCTCGTCCGGTGACTTCATCGCGCCGCTCGCCATCCAGTAGACGGGGAAGAGGAGGGCGAGGGCGAAGAGCACGGCGACGCCCGTGAACACGGTCCAGTAGACGGCCCTGCCGCGCGGGCGGGCCAGGACGGCCGGGGACACCAGGGTGCGGGTGCTCACAGGGCCTCCTCTCCGGAGCGGGTGAGGCGGAGGTAGACGGCGGAGAACGCGCCGAGCAGCGCGAGGAGCATCACGCTCAGCGCGCAGGCGCCGCCGAAGTCGTTGTAGAGGAAGGCGTACTTGTAGATGAGGTAGAGGACGGTCACGGTCGCGTTCTCCGGTCCGCCGCCGGTGATCACGAAGGGCTCGGTGAACACCTGCATGGTGGCGATGATCTGGAGCAGCATCAGCATGAGGATGACGAACCGGGTCTGCGGGACCGTCACATGCCAGACGCGCTGGAGCAGGTTCGCGCCGTCCAGTTCGGCGGCCTCGTAGAGCTCGCCGGGGATGGGCTGGAGGGCGGCCAGGTAGATGAGCACGGTGCCGCCCATGGTGGCCCAGGTGGCGACGACGACCAGGGAGATCAGGGCGGTGTCGGCGCCGTTGGTCCAGTGGGACGTGGGCAGGTGGAGGAAGCGCAGTGCCTCGTTGGCGAGGCCGGCGCCGGGGTCGTAGAACCACTTCCACAGCAGGGCGCTGACGACGGGCGGGATCATCACCGGCAGGTAGACGACGACCCGGAAGAAGGTTTTGGCGTGCCGGAGTTCGTTGAGCACGAGGGCGAGGACGAAGGGGATCGCGAAGCCGAGCAGCAGTGCGAGCAGGGTGAAGGTGAGCGTGTTGCGCCAGGCGGCGCCGAACTCGGGGTCGTGCAGGACGCGGGTGAAGTTGGCGGTGCCCACCCATTCGGGGTCCGCACCCGGGGTGTACTTCTGGAAGGCGATCACGACGGCGCGGATCGCCGGGTACCAGGAGAACAGGGCGAAGCAGACGAGTCCGCCGAGGAGGAAGCCGTAGGCGCGCAGTTGGTCGGTGAGCCGGCGCCGTCTCCGGTCCTCTGCCGGGGACGGCGCCTTCACCGGCCGGTGCCGCACGGGCGCGGCCGGCCGCTGTGCCGTCTTCGTCACCGGTCAGCCCCGGGCCAGGATGCCGTCGATCTTGCCGGAGGCGTCCTTCAGGAGCCGGTCGATGTCCGCGTCCTCCTCGGTGAGGACGGCGGAGACGACACCGTCGAGGACGGAGTAGAGCTGCTGGGCGTGCGGCGGCTCGATCTTCATCTCCAGGGCCCGGTTGCCGTCGAGGAAGGACTGGTAGTTCCCCACCGGGACGTTGGCGTTGGCCTTCTTGACCTGCTGGTCCCTGGCGTCGGCGGGGCCGGTGAACAGACGGGGTTCGGGCAGGCCGACGGGGGCGTCGTTCTTCCTGGCCCGGGCGTAGTCGCCGAGGAACCCGTCGCCGGGGGTGAGGAACATGTGGTCGAGCCACTTGAGCCCGGCGCGGATCTGCTCGGGTGAGGCCTTCTTGCTGAACATGTAGCCGTCGCCGCCTATGAGGGTGGCCTCGCCGCCGGGCATGGGGGCGAGGGCGATGTCCTGGTACGCGGCGCCCTTCTCCTTGACCAGGATCGGGATGTTGTCGGGGGCGGCGAGATCCATGCCGGGCCTGCCCGCGCCCATCATCTGCTGGACGTCGTCGATGACGAGCAGCTGCTTGCTGCCCATCGACCCGTCCTTCCACCGCATGTCGTGCAGGGTCCGCAGCACGGCGTGGCCCTCGGGGGTGTCGATGGTGGCCTTCTCGCCGTCGGCGCTGACCACGTCGCCGCCCTGGGAGTACAGCTCGGCGGTGAAGTGCCAGCCGCCCTGGTTCTGGGCGCTGTAGTCGGCGTAGCCGACGGTGCCGTCGCCGAGCGCGGCGATCTTCTTCGCGGCGTCGCGGACCTCCGCCCAGGTGGTGGGCGGCCGGTCGGGGTCGAGGCCGGCCTTCTCGAAGAGCTCCCGGTGGTAGATCAGGCCCATCGAGTAGCCGGTGCGCGGGATGCCGTAGACCTTGCCGTCGACGGTGTAGATGTCCCGCAGCTGCTGCTGGACGGTCTCGTAGCTCTTCAGCTCCTTGACGTACGGGGTGAGATCGGCCGCCCGGCCGATGTCGACGACGTGCCGCGCGTCGGTGAAGTACGTGTAGAAGACGTCCTCCATCTGCCCGCCGGCGAGTTTGGCGTCGAACGTCTTGGGGTCCTGGCAGGCGAACGCGTCGTGCGGGACGACGTCGATGTCCGGGTTCTGCTTCTCGAAGGCGGCGATGTCCTCCTCGAAGAACTGCCGGTCGGCCTTGGCGCTCTTGGGCGGCATGCAGTTGACGGTGATACGGGTCTTGCCGCCGGCGGCGTCGTCGCCGTCCGAGCCGCAGGCGGTGAGCACGAGCGCGCCGACGCCCAGAGCGACGGCGGTGCGGCGGATCCCGGTGCTTCTCATCGGCGGCCCCCTTAAGGGACAGGAACGAGTGAACCCCTCGGAACAGGAGCGGTGGGCGGGGCACACTCAAGCACCGACGACATCCGTCCGCAAAATGTCGCGCGCAATCTGAAATTATTCGACAGTCGGTCGGATCTCAGGGACGGGGCGCCTGCGCGGTCGACCCCCGCACCACCAGTTCGGGCTCGAACAGCAGCTCCTCGGGGGCCACCGCACTGCCGCTGATCTGCGCGTTCAGCAGTTCCACGGCCGCCTTGCCCATGGCCCCGATGGGCTGCCGGACGGTGGTGAGCGGAGGCTCGGTGCAGTTCATCAGGGCCGAGTCGTCGTAGCCCACGACGGAGATCCGTCCCGGCACGTCGAGCCCCTTGCGGCGGGCGGCCCGTACGACGCCGAGGGCGAGGGGGTCGCTGGCGCAGAGGAAGCCGGTGACCCCCCGGTCGATGAGCCTGGACGCGGCGGCGTGACCGCCCTCGATGGAGAACATGGCCCGGGCCACGTGCTCCTCGGGGATCTCGCCGGCGACCGCGCGGGCGGCGGCCAGTTTGCGCGCGGAGGGCACGTGGTCACCGGGGCCGAGCACCAGCCCGATCCGCTCGTGCCCGAGCGAGGCCAGGTGCCGCCAGGCCTGCTCCACCGCCACGGCGTCGTCGCACGACACCGCCGGGAAGCCGAGGTGTTCTATGGCCGCGTTGACGAGGACGACCGGGATGTTGCGCTCGGCGAGCCGGTCGTAGTGCTCGTGGGGCGCGTCGGCCTGCGCGTAGAGGCCGCCGGCGAACACGACGCCGGAGACCTGCTGCTGGAGCAGGAGGTCGACGTAGTCCGCCTCGGAGACGCCGCCGCGGGTCTGGGTGCACAGCACCGGTGTCAGACCGAGCTGGGCCAGCGCACCGCCGATGACCTCCGCGAAGGCCGGGAAGATCGGGTTCTGCAGCTCGGGCAGGACCAGGCCGACCAGCCGGGCGCGTTCACCGCGCAGCTGGGTCGGCCGCTCGTAGCCGAGCACGTCCAGGGCGGAGAGCACCGCCTGCCGGGTCGCGTCGGAGACTCCCGGCTTGCCGTTGAGCACCCGGCTGACCGTGGCCTCGCTGACCCCGACCTTCTTCGCCACCACAGCAAGTCGTCGTGTCATGGACGCAAGATTAGCGCAAGAAACGCAAGCTGCTTGCGTAACGGCGCACATTTCCGGTCAGGGGGCCGCCCACAGTCCCCGGACATGTCCGAGGTGGCGGGTCATCACCGCCCGTACCGCCTCGTTGTCCCGGGCCAGCAGCGCGTCGAGTATCTCCAGATGCTCCTCGGCCGACGCCTCCAGCCGCCCCTGCTCCACCAGCGCCGTCAGCCCGTACAGCCGGGCCCGCCGGCGCAGGTCCCGGACGACCTCGACCAGGTGGCCGTTGCCCGCGAGGGCCAGCAGCCCGAGGTGGAAGCGCTGGTCGGCCTCGACGTACGCGATGAGGTCACCGGCCGCGGCGGCGGTGACGATCTCCTCGGCGACCGGGCGCAGCGCCTGAAGCGCCACCGGGTCCGCGGTGGCGGCCAGTTCCGCCGTCGTCGGGATCTCGATGAGGGACCGGACGTGGGTGTACTCGTCGAGCTGCCGGTCGGAGACGGCGGTCACCCGGAACCCCTTGTTGGGCACGGTGTCGACCAGTCCCTCCTTGGCGAGGTCGAGCATGGCCTCGCGCACGGGGGTGGCGGAGACCCCGAAGCGGGCGGCGAGCCCCGGCGCCGAGTACACCTCGCCGGGGCGCAGTTCCCCGGCGATCAGCGCGGCCCGCAGCGCGTCCGCGACCCGCTCGCGGAAGCTGGGCGTACGGCCGCCCAGCGGGGGCAGGCCGGGGCTGTTCCCGGCGTTCATGGACTTCATGACCTTCATGGCGGTCTCGGTGTTCGCGGTGTTCGCGGTGTTCGCGGTGTTCGCAGTGTTCGCGGTGTTCATGATGCTCTCGGTGTGGGGGACGGACTCGGCGTGTTCGGCGTCGGCTGCGGAACTCACAGCACGAACCCGGTCGGGAAGGGGTCCCGCGGGTCCAGCAGGTACTGGGCGGTGCCCGTGATCCAGGCGCGTCCGGTGATGGTGGGCAGGACGGCCGGGCGTCCTGCCACCTCGGTGGTGCCGAGCAGCCGCCCGGTGAACCGGGTGCCGATGAAGGACTCGTTCACGAACTCGGCGTCCAGGGGGAGCCGGCCGCGGGCGTGGAGCTGCGCCATGCGCGCGCTGGTGCCCGTCCCGCACGGCGAGCGGTCGAACCAGCCCGGGTGGATCGCCATGGCGTGCCGTGAGTGGCGGGCGGTCGAGCCGGGTGCGGCCAGATAGACGTGGTGGCAGCCCCGGACGGTCGGGTCCTCCGGGTGGACGGGTTCGCCGGCGGCGTTGACGGCGTCCATCAGGGCCAGGGCCGCCGCGAGGATGTCGTCCTTGCGGGCCCGGTCGAAGGGCAGCCCGAGCCGGTCCAGCGGCAGGATGGCGTAGAAGTTGCCGCCGAAGGCGAGGTCGTACGTCACCGTCCGCCCGTCCGGCAGCGTCGCCTCGCGGTCGAGGCCGACGGCGAAGGAGGGGACGTTGCGCAGGGTCACCGCGGTGGCGGCGCCGTCGCTCACCGCCACGTCGGCGACGACGACCCCGGCGGGGGTGTCCAGACGGATGGTGGTGACCGGTTCGACCACCTCGACCATGCCCGTCTCGACGAGTACCGTCGCGACGCCGATCGTGCCGTGCCCGCACATCGGGAGGTAGCCCGAGACCTCGATGTAGACGACACCCCAGTCGCAGTCGCGCCGGGTCGGCGGCTGGAGGACCGCACCGCTCATCGCGGAGTGCCCACGGGGCTCGTTCATCAGCAACTGCTTGATGTGGTCGCGGTGTTCACGGAAGTACAGGCGCCGCTCGTTCATGGTCGCGCCGGGGAGCGTGCCGATTCCGCCGGTGATCACGCGGGTCGGCATGCCCTCGGTGTGCGAGTCGACGGCGTGCAGGACGAGCTTGCTGCGCATCGGGCTCCTCCCCTACGCCGGTCCGGCCGCGACGGCCTTCTCGGTGGCCGCGCGGACGGCCGCCTCCTGCCCCGGTTCCAGCGGGACGCGGGGCGGACGGCACGGCCCGCCGTGGCGGCCCACGAGGTCCATGGACAGCTTGATGGCCTGGACGAACTCCACGCGCGAGTCCCAGCGCAGCACGGGATGCAACTGCCGGTAGAGCGGCAGCGCCGTCTCGAGGTCGCCGCCGGTGGCGGCGCGGTAGAGCTCCACGCAGGACCGGGGCAGGGCGTTCGGGTAGCCGGCCACCCAGCCCTTCGCACCGGCGACGGCCAGTTCCAGCAGGACGTCGTCCGCACCCGCCAGCAGGTCGAGCCCGGGGGCGAGTTCGGCGATCCGGTAGGCGCGGCGGACATCTCCGGAGAACTCCTTGACCGCCTGGACGTGTCCCTCACCGTGCAGCCGGGCGAGCAGTTCCGGTACGAGGTCGGCCTTGGTGTCGATCGGGTTGTTGTAGGCGACGACCGGCAGCCCGCTCCGGGCGACCTCCGCGTAGTGGGCGAGCACGGACCGCTCGTCGGCGCGGTAGGCGTTGGGCGGCAGCAGCATCACGGCCCGGCAGCCTGCCTCGGCGGCCTGCTCGGTCCAGCGGCGGGCCTCGGCGGAGCCGTAGGCGGCGACGCCGGGCATGACGCGGTCCCCGCCGATGGCGGCGACGGCCGTCTCGACGACCCGGGCGCGCTCCTCGGGGGTGAGCACCTGGTACTCGCCCAGGGAGCCGTTCGGTACGACGCCGTCGCAGCCGTTCTCCACCAGCCAGGCACAGTGCTCGGCGTAGCGGTCGTGGTTCACGGAGAGGTCGTCGTTCAGCGGCAGCGCGGTGGCGACGAGAACGCCGCGCCAGGGGCGGTGGTCGGTCATGAGGGCCCTCTTCTCGGTGTGCGGTGCGTGGGGTGCGTGGGGTGCGTGGGGTGCGTGCGGTGCGTGCGGTGCGTGCGGTGCGTGCGGTGCGTGCCGCCGGTGCCGGTCGCGCTGGTACGGCTGTCCGTGCTGCCGGTGCTGCGCGGGCGCGCTGATCCTTCCGTCCGTGCAGGATGTGCCGTCCGTGCCGTCAGCACGGTTCGTTCCGCTCGTGCTGCGCCGCGAGCACCCCCAGTGGGACGGGCCGGGCGAACGGGCGGCGGTCGGGGGCGGGCGCGCCTCCGGTGAGCCCGGCGACGGCCGGTCCGCAGATCCGGCCCTGGCACCAGCCCATACCGGCCCGGGTGAGCAGCTTGACCGTCCGGGTGTCCCCGGCGCCGAGCGCGAGGGACTCGCGGACGGCGCCCGCCGTGACCTCCTCGCAGCGGCAGATCACCGTGTCGTCGGTGACCCGGTCGGC
>NZ_NEUB01000078.1 GCF_002910825.1 Streptomyces sp. SM1
CGGTTGCCGCACGCGGCGACGGTACGAGGGCGGTTGCGCGCGCTCGGGTACGCGGTGCGCCGGGGGGACACGTTTCCGGGGCTGGACGAGGAGTGGCTGCGCCTGGCGGTACGGGACCGGGAGACGACGGACGGTTTCCTGTCCGCGCTGGGCCGGGCCCTGACATCACCCTGAACCACCGCGCATCGCCCCCGCCGCCCCTTCCCGTCCCGAACCTGGGGCTCCGCCCCGGACC
>NZ_NEUB01000079.1 GCF_002910825.1 Streptomyces sp. SM1
CCCCCGCCGTCTTCGGTCCCGCGATCAGCCGGCCGGTGGGCGACAGCACCCAGGCCCGCAGGTCCAGGTCGGAGCCGAGCAGGTCGAGGACGACATCGGGGCCGCCGCCCGCCGGGCCCGACGTCATCATCCGCCGGTGCCGGTCCACGACGGCCGCGAGATCCCCGGCGCGCTCGCCCGAGACCTGCCGTACGACATGCTCGGTGATGGTCGCGAAGGCCACCGACTCGTGCACCGCGAACAACGGCAGCCGGTGCCGCGCGCAGGCCGCGACCAGGTCGTCCGGCACCTCGCCCAGCTCCGCCCGGCCGGCCGCCAGCGCGGCCACCCCGGCCTGCGCCAGCAGCCGTACGAACGGCTCGGAGTCGGCGGCGTCCCGGCGCCAGGCCAGGCCCGTGAGCACCAGTTCCCCGCCCGAGAGATAGCGGCTGGGGTCCCTCAGGTCGGTGGTCATCACCCCACGCACACCACGGTCCAGCTCGTCCTCGCCGCCGAGCAGCTCCAGGCCCAGCGCGTCGGTGTCCAGCAGTGCGCGCAGCCGCATTTCTCGTCGCCGCCGTTTCTGTCTCGATATCTGGGACGGACCGTGCGGAAATCGCCCGGTGAGCGCCCGTCGGGTGGCTGATCAGCGGTGTCGGCCGATTCCTGGACCGTGTCCTCCGTCGCCGGAGGAAGGTGGGGAGGACACAGACGGCCTCCGTTCATACGAATCTACAAGATGCCTTTGCTGGCCAGCCAACTCCTTCATGGTTTCCGTGACTGACCCATGCGGAGCACACGGCGGTGTACTGGGTCCACTCCACGTGAACACCGCAGGAACGAGCCGGGCCCGCCGCACTCGGATTGGCTCGATCTGTACGCCCACCGAGACGAAGAAGGGAGCCGGTCATGGACTTCCTTCGCCCCGCCAGCTGGGAGGAGGCGCTCGCCGCGAAGGCCGAGCACCCCGCCGCTGTGCCGATCGCGGGTGGCACCGACGTGATGGTCGAGATCAACTTCGACCACCGCAGGCCCGAACACCTCATGGACCTGAACCGCATCGGCGACCTCGAGGAGTGGGAGGTCGGCGAGGACAGCGTACGGCTCGGCGCCTCCGTCCCGTACGCGAAGATCATGGAGCATCTGCGCGCCGAGCTGCCCGGCCTCGCCCTCGCCTCCCACACGGTCGCCTCCCCGCAGATCCGCAACCGCGGCGGCGTCGGCGGCAACCTCGGCACCGCCTCCCCGGCCGGCGACGCCCACCCGGCACTGCTCGCCGCCGGCGCCGAGATCGAGGCCGAGTCGGTGCGCGGAACGCGCCGCATCCCGGTCGACGCGTTCTACACCGGCGTGAAGCGCAACGCGCTGGCGCCCGACGAGCTGATCCGCGCCGTCCACATCAAGAAGGCCGACGGCCCGCAGCAGTACTCCAAGGCCGGCACCCGCAACGCCATGGTCATCGCCGTGTGCGCCTTCGGTCTCGCGCTCCACCCGGAGACCCGGACGGTGCGTACGGGAATCGGCTCGGCCGCCCCGACGCCCATCCGCGCACAGGCCGCCGAGGAGTTCCTGAACGCGGCCCTGGAGGAGGGCGGCTTCTGGGACAGCGGCAAGATCGTCACCCCCTCCGTCGCCAAGCGGTTCGCCGACCTGTGCGCCGCGGCCTGCAACCCCATCGACGACGTCCGGGGCACCGCGGGCTACCGCCGCCACGCGGTCGGCGTCATGGCACGACGCACCCTGACCTGGACCTGGGAGTCGTACCGCGGCGCCCACCGCCTCACGGAGGGAGCCGCGTAATGCGCCTCGACCTCACCGTCAACGGACGCCCCCAGGAAGCGGACGACGTCTGGGAGGGCGAGTCCCTGCTGTACGTGCTGCGCGAGCGGCTCGGGCTGCCGGGTTCCAAGAACGCCTGCGAGCAGGGCGAGTGCGGCTCGTGCACGGTCCGCCTGGACGGCGTGCCCGTGTGCTCCTGTCTGGTCGCCGCGGGGCAGGCCCAGGGCCGCGAGGTCGTCACCGTGGAGGGCCTGGCGGACTTCGCCGCGCGGCGCTCCCGCGGCGGGACCGGTGACGCGTGCGGCACCTCGCCCGACGAGGCCAGGGGGTGGCAACCCCACGGCGCCGGCCCGGGCACCGGCGAGGGCAGCGGACTGGCCCCCGTCCAGCAGGCGTTCATCGACGCCGGCGCCGTCCAGTGCGGGTTCTGCACCCCGGGACTGCTGGTCGCCGCCGACGAGATGCTCGAGCGCAACCCCGATCCGAGCGACGCGGACATCCGCGAGGCCCTGTCCGGCAACCTGTGCCGCTGCACCGGTTACGAGAAGATCATGGACGCGGTCCGCCTGACGGCCGCCCGCCGGTCCGAGGAGGTCTGACCATGCCGACGAACGGTGTTCCCACCAGGATCACTCAGGGCTCGGGCACCAGGGGCGGCATCGGCGAGTCCACCCTCCGCCCGGACGGCACCCTCAAGGTCACCGGCGAGTTCGCCTACTCCTCGGACATGTGGCACGAGGACATGCTCTGGGGCCAGATCCTGCGCTCCACCGTCGCCCACGCCGAGATCGTGTCGATCGACACCAGCGAGGCCCTCGCGCTCCCCGGCGTGTACGCCGTCATGACGTACGACGACCTGCCGACCGAGGTGAGGAACTACGGCCTGGAGATCCAGGACACCCCGGTCCTCGCCCACGGCAAGGTCCGCCACCACGGCGAGCCGGTCGCGATCGTCGCCGCCGACCACCCGGAGACCGCGCGCCGCGCCACCGCCAGGATCAGGGTCGACTACCGCGAACTGCCCGTCGTCACCGACGAGGCGTCCGCCACCGCTCCCGGCGCGGTCCTCGTCCACGAGAACCGCGACGACCCCCACAGCCGACACGTCCCCCACCCGAACATCGTCCACCGCCAGCCCATCGTGCGCGGCGACGTGGAGGCGGCCCGGCGCCGCGCGGACGTCGTCGTCGAGGGCGAGTACACCTTCGGCATGCAGGACCAGGCCTTCCTCGGCCCCGAGTCCGGTCTCGCCGTGCCCGAGGAGGACGGCGGCGTCCACCTGTACATCGCCACCCAGTGGCTCCACTCCGACCTGCGCCAGATCGCGCCCGTGCTCGGCCTGCCCGAGGACAGGGTGCGGATGACCCTGGCCGGTGTCGGCGGCGCGTTCGGCGGCCGCGAGGACCTGTCCATGCAGATCCACGCCTGTCTGCTCGCCCTGCGCACCGGCAAACCCGTCAAGATCGTCTACAACCGCTTCGAGTCCTTCTTCGGCCATGTCCACCGCCACCCGGCCAGGCTGTTCTACGAGCACGGTGCCACGGCGGACGGCAGGCTGACCCACGTCAGGTGCCGCATCGTCCTCGACGGCGGCGCGTACGCCTCCGCGTCACCGGCGGTGGTCGGCAACGCCTCCTCGCTCGGCGTCGGCCCGTACCGTGTGGACGACGTCGACATCGAGGCCATCGCCCTCTACACCAACAACCCGCCCTGCGGCGCGATGCGCGGCTTCGGCGCGGTCCAGGCGTGCTTCGCCTACGAGGCCCAGATGGACAGGCTGGCGGCGCGGCTCGGCATGGACCCGGTGGAGCTCAGACAGCTCAACGCCATGGAGCAGGGCACGCTCCTGCCCACCGGGCAGCCCGTCGACTCCCCGGCGCCGGTCGCCGAACTCCTGCGCAGGGTCAAGGCGATGCCCATGCCGCCGGAGCGCCAGTGGGAGTCCAGCGAGGGCGCCGACCTACGCCAGCTGCCGGGCGGTCTGTCCAACACCACCCATGGCGAAGGCGTCGTCCGGGGGGTCGGCTACGCGGTCGGCATCAAGAACGTCGGCTTCTCCGAGGGCTTCGACGACTACTCGACAGCCCGGGTCCGCCTGGAGGTGGCCGGAGGCGAGCCGGTCGCCGGCGTGCACACCGCGATGGCGGAGGTCGGCCAGGGCGGGGTCACCGTCCACGCGCAGATCGCGCGCACCGAACTGGGCGTCGGCCAGGTGACCATCCACCCGGCCAATACCGAGGTGGGGTCGGCCGGTTCGACCTCCGCGTCCCGGCAGACGTACGTCACCGGCGGCGCGGTCAGGAACGCCTGCGAGCTGGTCCGCGAGCGGGTGCTGGACCTCGGCCGGCGCAAGTTCGGCTCCTACCACCCCGCCTGGGCCACGGCCGAACTCCTGCTGGAGGGGGGCAAGGTCGTCACCGACGGCGGCGAGGTCCTCGCCGACCTGGTGGACGTCCTCGGCGGCGAGGCCGTCGAGATCGAGGAGGAGTGGCGGCACCGGCCGACCGAACCCTTCGACCTGCGCACCGGCCAGGGCAACGGCCACGTCCAGTACTCTTTCGCCGCGCACCGCGCCGTCGTCGAGGTCGACACCGAACTCGGCCTGGTCAAGGTCATCGAACTGGCCTGCGCGCAGGACGTCGGCAAAGCGCTCAACCCGCTGTCCGTGATCGGCCAGATCCAGGGTGGCACCACCCAGGGCCTGGGCGTGGCGGTCATGGAGGAGATCGTCGTCGACCCGAGGACCGCGAAGGTACGCAACCCGTCCTTCACGGACTACCTCATCCCCACCATCCTCGACACCCCGACCATCCCCGTCGACATGCTCGAACTCGCCGACGACCACGCCCCGTACGGTCTGCGCGGCGTCGGCGAGGCCCCCACCCTGTCCTCCACTCCGGCGGTCCTGGCGGCCATCCGCGACGCCACGGGCCTGGAGCTGAACAGAACCCCGGTCCGCCCGGAACACCTCACCGGGACCGTGTAGCGGCCGAGGCGTGCCGCGACAGCGGCACGTCGCAACACCCCCGCCGTCGCGGGCGGGCGGCCCCACCCCACGGTCGCCCCGGCGCCGGTGCATCCTGTTCGTCTCGGGCCGTCCCCCGGGTCGTGCACCTCCCCAAAACCCGTGCTGTCGCGGCAAGCACAGCCCGGGTGTCCCTGTGAACCTTGGGAGCAGGCCCACATGACCCAGCAATCCCTCGAGCCGGCGGCCACCGCCGAGGACGCGGGCGCGGGAACCCGCGTCCCGGCCGGCCGGTCCCGGCTCGACCGGTACTTCCACATCTCGCACCGGGGGTCCACCGTCGCGCGTGAAGTGCGCGGCGGCGTCACCACCTTCATGGCGATGGCGTACATCCTCCTGCTCAACCCCCTCATCCTGTCCGGCGAGGACGCCGCCGGGAACGCCCTCGGCCGCACCGCCCTGATCACGGCGACCGCCCTCGCCGCCGCCCTCACCACCCTCCTGATGGGCTTCTTCGGCAAGGTCCCGCTCGCCCTGGCCGCCGGCCTCTCCGTCTCCGGGGTGCTCGCCTCGCAGGTCGTGCCCGTGATGACCTGGCCGCAGGCGATGGGCATGTGCGTGATGTACGGCGTGGTCATCATGCTGCTGGTCGTCACCGGCCTGCGGGAGATGATCATGAACGCGATCCCGCTCGCGCTCAAGCACGCGATCACCATGGGCATCGGCCTGTTCATCGCCCTGATCGGCTTCTACAAGGCCGGCTTCGTGCACCAGGGCGAGGCGACGCCGGTCACCCTCGGCCCGGCGGGCGAACTGGCCGGCTGGCCGGTGCTGCTGTTCGCCGTCACCCTCCTCGCCGTCTTCGTGCTCCAGGCGCGGGGTGTCCCGGGCGCGATCCTGATCGGCATCACCGGCGGCACCGTCCTCGCCGTCACCCTCAACGCGTTCGGGGTCGTCGACCCGGAGCAGTGGGCGAGCGGAGCGCCCGAACTGCACGGCGGCACCGTCTCGATGCCCGACTTCGGGGTCTTCGGCGCCGTCGAGTTCGGCGGCTGGGGGGAGGTCGGCGCGATGACGGTCGGCCTGATCGTCTTCACGCTCGTCCTCGCCGGCTTCTTCGACGCCATGGCCACCATCATCGGCGTCGGTACGGAGGCCGGGCTCGCCGACGGCAAGGGCCGGATGCCGGGCCTGTCCAGGGCACTGTTCATCGACGGCGCCGGCGGTGCGATCGGCGGTGTCTCCGGGGCCTCCGGGCAGACGGTCTTCGTCGAGTCGGCGACCGGGGTCGGCGAAGGCGCCCGCACCGGTCTCTCCTCCGTCGTCACCGGCCTGCTCTTCGCCGCCTGCCTCTTCTTCACGCCGCTGACGGCGATCGTGCCGGGCGAGGTCGCCGCGGCGGCCCTGGTGGTGATCGGCGCGATGATGATGATGAACGCCCGCCATGTCGACTGGGCCGACCGCGCCACCGCCGTCCCGGTGTTCCTGACCGTGGTGGTCATGCCGTTCACCTACTCCATCACCGCGGGCGTGGCGGCCGGGGTCATCTCCTACGCCGCCATCAGGACGGGCCAGGGCAGGGCCCGGGAGATCGGTGCCTTCATGTGGGTCCTGACGCTGGTCTTCGTCGTCTACTTCGCCCTCGCCCCGATCGAGAGCTGGCTCGGCGTGCACTGACCGGGCCCGGGACGCACCGCACCTTCCACGCAACCGAAGCCGAGGAGACCGAGACATGCTGGACATCGCCGAGGAGCTGAACCGGTGGGTCGGGCAGGGACGTGACTTCGCGGTCGCCACCGTGGTGGGGGTCGGCGGCAGCGCGCCCCGCACGCCCGGTGCCGCGCTCGCGGTCGACGCCGACGGCACGGCCGTCGGCTCGGTCTCCGGCGGCTGCGTCGAGGGCGCGGTGTACGAGTTGTGCGCGCAGGCGCTGAGGGACGGCGAACCCGTGCTGGAGCGCTTCGGCTACAGCGACGAGGACGCCTTCGCCGTGGGTCTGACCTGCGGGGGCGTCATCGACGTCCTGGTCACGCCGGTACGGGCGGCGGACCCCGCCCGTCCGGTGTTCGCCGCCGCCCTCGCCGCCGCCGCACAGGGGCGGGCCGCGGCACTGGCGCGGATCGTGAGCGGTCCGGCGGAACTGCTGGGCCGCGCGCTGACGGTCCGCCCGGACGGCTCGTCCGAGGGCGGCTTCGGCGCCCACCCGGAACTGGACCGCACGGTCGCCGCCGAGGCCGGCGCCTTCCTGGACGCCGGGCGCACCGGCACCCTGGAGATCGGAGAGCAGGGCTCGCGTTGCGGAGCACCGCTCACCCTGCTGATCGAGTCCTCCGTGCCCCCGCCCCGCATGATCGTCTTCGGCGCGATCGACTTCGCCTCGGCCCTGGTACGGGTCGGCAGGTTCCTCGGCCACCACGTCACGGTGTGCGACGCACGCCCCGTCTTCGCCACGAGGGCACGCTTCCCCGACGCCGACGAGATCGTCGTGGAGTGGCCCCACACCTACCTGGAACGCACCTCCGTCGACGCCCGTACGGTCCTGTGCGTCCTGACCCACGACGCCAAGTTCGACGTACCCCTGCTGAAGCTGGCCCTTCGCCTGCCGGTGGCCTACGTCGGCGCGATGGGCTCCCGCCGCACCCACCTGGACCGCAACGCCCGCCTGCGCGAGGCCGGCGTTACCGACCTGGAACTCGCCCGCCTCAGGTCCCCCATCGGCCTGGACCTGGGAGCCCGTACGACGGAGGAGACCGCCCTGTCCATCGCCGCGGAGATCGTCGCCGACCGGCGCGGCGGCACCGGGGTGCCCCTCACGGGCGCCCACACCCCGATCCACCACGACGGCACCACGGGACCGGCGGGCCGTATCGGCTCGGTGGCGTGACGCGAGGCGGCACCTCCCGGCGTGCGGCACCTCCCCGCGTACCGGGTCCGCGGAGAGGTGAGATGCCCGGTCGGCCGTGCAGCCGGCAGGACACCGGAGACACGGAGGTCCCAGAGGGAGGCCTCCGAGGACCTCCCCCGCGCCCGCGCCTGGGTCCGCCCGTTGCCGGCACTCCGCACGGCTCCTCATCCCCGCCCGGCGGTGCCCGGCACACACACGGCTTGCCTGCCTACGGGCCTACGGGCCTACGGGAGCAGTACGAGACGCGGGAACGTCGCGGGCGCCGGGGAGCGAGGTCTCGTTGCCCGCGGCATCAGGCACCGGCCGCCACCGAGAGACGCGCCCGGCGGCTCACGCCTGCCGGAGCAGCCGGTTCACCGCCCGCCCGAACACCTGGCGTCCCGCACGGGCCAGTACGGCCTCGGCGGAGGCGGGCAGGAACCGGACCCGGATCTCCTCCCGCCACACCACCCGCGACCGGCCCCCGGGACCCGGCCGCACCTCGATCTCCGCCCAGCCGGTGACGACCCGGCCCCGCTTCTCCAGGCGGCAGAACCCTGGGGTGTCGCCCGCCGGGGGCTGCCACACCGTCACCTCCATCGGGTCGTCGAAGGACAGCGGGCCCAGGCCCGTGCGGGCGACGAACACGGTGCCCTCGCCGGTGGGCGGGGGAGTGGTCACCGTGACCCGGGTCAGCGGGACCACGTCGCCGTGGCGGGGCCATGTCGTGAGCCGACGCCAGGCCTCGTCGAGGGGGAGTGGTGCGGTGCGCTGGAGCTGGAAGGTGGCCACAGGGGAATCCTAGGAAACAGCGGACGCCCGGCGGCATGTCCGGGTACGGCTCACCCGTCCGGCCCATCGGCGGCAGGCCCGGCGGGGGTCGCGCGCGAGCGTTCCCGGCGTGGGCGGCGCCGTGACCGGCGACCTCCGACGCGGCCACCGTGGTCGGGATACCGCGGTCACGGCTCTGGCACATCGGGCACCGCTGATGACAGGATGGCCTCCATGATGATCACCAGAAAGGCTCATGCCGCGTAGGCGTCCGGGTGCGCTCCGTGCCGTGCACGAGCGCCGACCGCCCGCATGGGCGCGTGAACTGCCCCGTGTCGACCGTCTGTCGGCCGACACGAGTGCCGCGATCCGCTGGGTGGAGCACTGCTCTCGCAGCTTTGACGTCGAGTCCGGTCGAACCTCTCAATGCCTCTCCCTCTACCGGAGTTTCCTGCGCCGGCCCGGCCGGAAGCTGATGCTGATCGCCTCGGAGTGCCCGGCCTGTCCTGGGTGCCAGTACGACGATGTCGCGGTGGTCAGAGACACGTTGGAGGAGATCGTGGGCATGCTCCCGCTTCCGGCACGCACCGAGTTGCGGCGATTGCTCACCGGCCTCGACGCGGAGTTCCGCAGCAGGACACTGCACGATCCCGACCCGAGCCGCTGGGTGGACTGGAGCGGGAATCCGTACCGATGGTGGCACCGACGGCTCTACGAGGGTGTCTAGGGCGAGGGGCCGGCCCTCCCGGCGATGGTGACTCCACCTGTGGCGGCGTCTGCCGCAGCCGCTCCGTCAGGACGCGGTGGTCTCCCGGTGCGGTCGGCCGCACCGGCAGACCCGGCATGGGGGGACGTGTCCTCGGGCGGCGTCAAAACATGCCTGGACGGGTCATTGTGGGACAAATTGTGTCCAAGTGTTTGAGACAACCGCGAACGCGGCACTCGCGTCCCGGTAGCGCCTCAGGCCTCTCAGGGACGGAGCACAGCCCCGATGCGCATCCTTGGTACCAGAGCCCGGGGGAGGGCGTTCGGATGACGTCGTACGCCGTCGTGATCCCCACCCTGGTGCGGGACACCCTCGCCGACTGCCTCGCCGCGCTGGCCGCGGCGCACGGGCCGCGCCCCGACGAGATCGTTCTCGTCGACGACCGTCCCGATCTGGCGCCCGCACCCGACGCGATGGGCCACGCACTGAGCGTCCTCGGCGACCTGCGCGAACGCACCACCGTCCTGAACGGCGGCGGTCGTGGGCCCGCCGCCGCACGCAACACCGGGCTGCGCACGGTCACCGCGCCCTGGGTCGCCTTCCTCGACGACGACGTCCAGGTCGGGCCGCACTGGTGCGCACAGCTCCTGCGGGACCTCGACGAGGCGTCCCCCGACACCGCCGGCGTCCAGGGCGTCATCACCGTGCCACTGCCCGGCGGGCGCCGACCCACCGACTGGGAACGCGGCACCGCCGGGCTCGCCCGGGCCCGCTGGATCACCGCCGACATGGCCTACCGCACCGAGGCCCTGAAGCAGGTCGGCGGTTTCGACGAACGCTTCCCCCGCCCCTTCCGTGAGGACGCCGACCTCGCGCTGCGCCTGCTCGACGCCGGCTGGCGCATCCGCAGGGGCCGCCGCACCACCCTGCACCCCGTGCGCCCGGCGTCCCGCTGGGCGTCGCTGGCCCAGCAACGCGGCAACGCCGACGACGCGCTGATGTGCCGGCTGCACGGCCCCGACTGGTGGGACAAGGCGGTCGCACCGCGCGGCCGGATCCGCCGACACGCCGCGATCACCGCCGCAGGCGCTGCCGCCTGCCTTCTCGGGGCCACCGGCCATCGCGGGGCGGCCACGGCCTGCGCGCTCGGCTGGGCCGCCGGAACCGCCGAGTTCGCCCGCGCCCGCATCGTCCCCGGACCGCGCACCCCTCACGAGGTGACGACCGTGCTGGCCACCAGCGTGGCCATACCGCCCGCCGCGACCTGGCACCGGCTGGCCGGGGCCTGGCGCCACCGCAACGCCCCCGTCTGGCCGGAGGCGGCCCGGTGAGCCCGGTGAAGGCGGTCCTCTTCGACCGCGACGGCACCCTGGTCCACGACGTCCCCTACAACGCCGACCCCGCACGGGTACGCCCCGTCGAGGGTGCCCGCGAGGCACTCGACGAGCTGCGCGCACACGGAATCCGCACCGGCGTCGTCACCAACCAGTCCGGTATCGCACGCGGGCTGCTCACCGAGGCCGACGCCCGCCGCGTCAACCGGCGCGTCGAGGAACTCCTCGGCCCCTTCGACGTATGGGCCCTGTGCCCGCACGGCCCCGACGACGGCTGCCACTGCCGCAAACCCCGCCCGGGGATGGTGCTGTGGGCGGCCGGCCGGATCTGTACGGACCCGGCCGACTGCGTCGTCATCGGCGACATCGGCACCGACGTGGAGGCGGCACGCCGGGCCGGCGCCCACGGCATCCTCGTCCCCACCCCGCAGACCCGCCCCGAGGAGATGTCGGCGGCCCCCTGCGTGGCCCCGGACCTCCCGGCAGCGGTACGTCTACTCCTCGGCACCCCGCCCGGTGACCGCCCCTCGGGCTCCCCGCCCGTCCTGGCGGACTACGCCGGACGGTCTCCGCAGAGGAGGGGCGTGTGAAGGCCCTCGTCACCCGGCTCGACAGTTTCGGCGACGTCCTGCTCGCCGGGCCCGCCGTGCGTGCCGTCGCCGCACGGGCCGGCCATGTCACGGTGCTGTGCGGCCCGCACGGTGCACCCGCCGCCCGGCTGCTGCCCGGCGTCGACGACGTGCTCGTCTGGGACTCCCCCTGGACCGGGTTCCAGCCACCGGAGGTCAGCCGCGAGCAGGTCGACGCGCTCATCACCGCCGTCGACGCCGACACCGCGCTGATCCTCACCTCCTTCCACCAGTCCCCCCTGCCCACCGCCCTGCTGCTGCGCCTGGCCGGGGTCCGCCTCGTCGCCGCCGACAGCGAGGACCACCCGGGCTCCCTCCTCGACGTACGCCACCACCGCGACCCGCACGCCCACGAGGCCGGGGCCGCGCTCGACCTCGCCGAGGCCGCCGGTTTCCCCCGGCCCGACGACACC
>NZ_NEUB01000080.1 GCF_002910825.1 Streptomyces sp. SM1
CCCGGCGTACCGCACGGCCCCGGTCCGTAAGCCGGCCGGCGGCGCCACGTCGCCGCTCACCTTCGTCCTGCTCATCACGACGCCCGCGGTGGTCGCCATCGCCGCGCTGCGTCCGCGCTGAGGCCCGAACCGCCCCGACCCCTTCTGGAGGCACCTCTTGCCGGAATGGCTTGTTCTCACCCTCGCGATGCTCGCCGCGTGTGTCGTCGTGGTGGTCATCACCCTCCTGCGGCACCGCAGGGCGGCCGACGACGAGGACACCAGCGAGACCCCGGACGTCATCGAGTACATGACGATGTGGATCGGTGTGGTGTACGCCATCGTCCTGGGCCTCGCCATCGCGGGCGTCTGGGAGGGACGCAGCGCCGCCGAGGAGCACGTACGGGCGGAGGCGGTGGCGCTGCACGAGGTCACCGAGCGGGTACGGGTCTACCCCGCGGAGGTGCGCGACCGCATCCGCGACGATGTCAACGCCTATGTCGGACACGTCGTCACCACCGAGTGGCGGGCCATGGCCGACGACGGCGAGGTCACCGCGCGCGGCACGGAGCTGCTGGACCGGCTCCGCCGGGACGTCACCGACTACGAGCCGCGCACGGACTTCGAGGCGCAGGCCTACCAGCCGCTGGTGGACCAGGTGGCCGCCGCGGACGAGGCGCGCAGTGCGCGGGCCGCGTCGACCGGGGAGACCATGCCGGGCGTGGTGTGGTTCGGGCTGGTCGCCGGGGCCGTCATCACCATCGGGATGATCTTCGCGCTGCAGATCCGGCGCACCGCCCGGGAGATGGTCCTCGCGGGACTCTTCTCCGCGCTGATCGCCTTCCTGCTCTTCCTCATCTGGGACTTCGACGCGCCGTACAGCCGTGGTCTCGCCGCGTCCGCGGACCCGTTCCTGAGGTTCTTCCCGCACCTCGGATCCTAGGAGGGCAGAGCTTCGCCCCGGATCCCGAGGGATCCGGGGCGAAGCCTTTCGAGCAGATGCGAAACGGGGGCCGAGGGGAACAGCGGATCAGATCCGCTTCTCGGCGCGGCGTCGCATCCAGAAGACGCCGCTGCCGGCGACCGCCGCGGCCACCAGCGTGCCGCCGATCGCCATGTCGGTGGGCGTGGCACCGCTGGTGCTGCTGCCGCCGATACCGCCGCGGACGCCGCCGATGACGGTGAACGCCGCCGGGCGGGTCAGGCTTCGGCCGGAGCAGTGGACCGTGACGTCGTAGGAACCGGCGCGGGCGTCGTGGTCGACCGTGGCGGTGCCCTTGGAGGTGCCGTTGGCGCCGTTGACGGGCGTCAGATTGGTCCGCTGGAACGCGTTGGAGGTCGCCGTTCCGCCGTTGGGGCAGCCGTCCACCGTGATGGTCAGCTGGCCGCCGCGGGCGATGACGCTGGGCAGGGCGACGATGTTGGACGGGTTGGGAACCCGGCCGGAGTCCGCGACGGCCGCCGGGGCGGCGACCCCGAGGACGGCGACCGCGGCTCCGGCGACCGCCAGGGCACGTGAGTTGCGCATGTGATCCTCCGCGGAAGACGCCCCGGGTCCCGTCCCCGGTCCGATCGGCGAGAAAGCGCCTCCCAGATAGACCCTCAGTTGCCCTGCGCCGAGCCGCATTTCGGCGATGGTCCGTACCGGTGATCACGGTCCCCCGCGGAAAACCGCGCCGGGGATATCGCCGCAGGTCACGGACCGTCAGAAGATCTTCGTCGGAACCTGCCCCGGATGGCGCACCCGTCCTTGTCCGCGCCACCCGTTCGCCACCGCCCCGTCGCCGGTTGCGCGCGCGCCGCCTAGCGTTCCGATCATGCGCGAGTGGTACGGCGACGGCCGTGGCGAGAGGGGAAGGCGAATGTCTGCTTTCGAGCCGGACGAAGCCGAATGGGAGGCGCGGCCCAGGAGGCGGGCTCCGTGGGGCGTGATAGCGCTGGTGCTGCTGACCGGCCTCGCGCTCATCCGCAACGGCTCGGGGGAATTCGACGTGGGCCCGCCCCAGCCGGCCGGCGCCGCCGCCGACAGCCGGACTCCCGGCATCGTGGCCGGCACGGTGCCTCCGCTGCCGTACGCGGTACCGGAACGGGTGCGGATCCCGGCGATCCAGGTGGACGCGCCGGTGCTGCCGGTGGGTCTGGACGCGGAGGGCTGGGTGGACGCGCCACCGCCCCAGGACCCGAACCTGGCGGGCTGGTTCACCGGCGCGGTCTCACCGGGCGAGAAGGGCACGTCGGTCGTCGTCGGCCATGTCGACAACGCGCAGGGCCCGGCGGTGTTCTACGGGCTCGGGGCGCTGAAGAAGGGAAACCGCGTCGAGATCGTGCGGAAGGACGGGAAGACGGCCGTGTTCGAGATCTACGGCATCGAGGTCTTCGCGAAGAACGACTTCCCCGGTGACCGGGTCTACGCCTCCAAGGGGACGGCGGAGCTGCGGGTCATCACCTGCGGCGGCGGCTTCACCCAGCAGAACGGGTACGACGGGAACGTCGTCGCCTTCGCCCGCCTGGCCGAGGTCCGCTGAGCGGTCCCCCGTCCGGGCGGGCGGGGGCGCTCAGGTGTACTGCCGGCGGGGCACGGTGAGGTGGTAGCCGGAGTCCAGCAGTTCGGGCAGATAGGCGCGCAGGGCCCGCACGCTCTGCGACCGGTCGCCCCCGGCGTCGTGCGACAGCACCACGACGCCGGGGGCGGCGCCGTCCTCGACCCGGTCGACGATGGTGGCGGTGCCCGGCGTGGTCCAGTCGAGGGTGTCGACCGTCCAGGCCATGGGCTCCATGCCCAGTTCGGCGCCGATCTGGAAGGCCGCGCGGTTCCAGGCGCCGTAGGGTGCGCGGAACCATTCGGGGCGTTCGCCGTGGGCCTTCTCGACGATGTCGCAGGTGCGTTCCATCTCGGAGCGGATCCGGCGGCGGCCGAGCCGGGTGAGCAGGGGGTGGGTCCAGGTGTGGTTGCCGACCACATGCCCCTCGTCGGCCATCCGGGCCAGCAGGTCCCGGTTGTCGGTGGCCATCTCCCCGCACACGAAGAACATCGCGCGTACGTCGTAGCGGGCCAGTGTGTCCAGGATGTGCGGGGTGTAGCGGGGGTCGGGCCCGTCGTCGAAGGACAGCACCATCGTGCGGCCGCGCCCGTCCACCCGCAGCAGCGGTTCCTCGCGCACCGGCG
>NZ_NEUB01000081.1 GCF_002910825.1 Streptomyces sp. SM1
ACACCCGGCACACACCCCGGCCTCGCGGCGAACACGGACAGCCCGCACCAACCGACACCCGGCACACACCCCAGCCCCGCCACAGCCCTCGACCGATGGCTCCGCCCCACGTCCGGCACACGCCCCGGCCTCACGACAGCCCTGGGCCGATGGCTGCGCGGCACGACCGGCCGAGCCGACCGGCGGGGGCAGGCGGCGGACGCCGCCGTTCCCGGCCTCCGGACGGACGGCGGGACGCTGCGGACGGGATCCGCCCCCGCCGTGTCCCGTCCGGCGAGCCGGCCCGCCCACTTCGCGGACGCGGGGCTCACCGTCCTGCGCGGCCCGGGGGGCATCTGGTGCCGCTGCGACGGCGGTCCGCACGGGTTCCTGTCCATCGCCGCGCACGCCCACGCGGACGCGCTGTCCTTGGAGGTACGGCACGACGGGGTGGACGTGCTCGCCGATCCGGGGACGTACTGCTACCACGGGCAGCCCGAGTGGCGGCGGTACTTCCGCTCGACCCTCGGCCACAACACCCTGCAGCTGGACGGCTCGGACCAGTCCGTCTCCGGCGGCCCGTTCCTGTGGACCCGGCAGGCCCGCAGCCGCGTCCTGACCGTGGACACCTCCGGGGAGGACGTGGCCCGCTGGTGCGCCGAGCACGACGGCTACCGGCCGTCCGTACACCGCCGCCGGGTGGAACTGACGGCCTCCCGGCAGGAGTTGCGGGTGACCGACGAGGTGCGCGGCCCGCGCCGGGCCGTGCGCCTGGCGTTCCATCTCGGCCCCGCGGTCACCGCGGACCTGGTGGGCGACCGGGCGGTCCTCACCTGGGCCCGGGACGGCGAGGCCCGCTCCGCGGAGCTGGACCTGCCCTCCCGGTTGTCCTGGCAGGCGCACCGCGGCGAGAGCGACCCGCCGCTCGGCTGGTACTCCCCCGGCTTCGGCCGCAGGGAACCCGCCACGACGCTGATCGGCACCGGCTTCACCGACGGCACGGCGGGCTTCACCACCGTGCTCACGTTCAAGAGCTGAGAGGAGGAGACAGGTGGGGAGCACGTGGCGGCGCCGGGCGTTACCGC
>NZ_NEUB01000082.1 GCF_002910825.1 Streptomyces sp. SM1
CATCCGCACGAGGGAAGCCCTCGTCGGTCCACGCCCGTTGGCCGACAGGTGCGCGCTCAGCACGAGGCGCGGCACGACGTCCCGCGGGCGGCCCGCCCTCGTCCGTGCGCGGACGCACGCGGAGCAGCCGGCCCCCGTACGGACGGTCGGGGCCGGTCCGGACACGGGGCCCGGGGCGGGGACGTACCGGATGCGGCACCGGCCCCGTCGGGCCTCTCCCCGTTCCCGGGAGGATCAGACGCGGAGCCACTCCGTGGTGACCACCTCGTCGCCGGTGCGCAGGCGGAGGGCGAAGGGGCCCGAGGGGGCGGTGTCCGCGGTGAAGCGGCCCATGTCGTCGGCGGTGAGCGCGGCGGTCGGCCGCGAGCCGCCCAGGATCTCGATACGGGCCGCCCGCGGCGGCAGCACCTGGCCCATCAGGCCCTGCCCGCTCACCTCCACGTCCAGCGTCACCTCGCCGGCGCTGAACGTCAGCATGCGCGGCGGATCCGTCGCTCCCCTGACCGGGATGGCGTCGACCAGCGAGTCGAAGGTCAGCTCGGCCACCCGGGCGTCGAGGTCGTGCAGCGCGTAGGCGTCGACGGCGATCTGCAGCAGCGCGGGCGGCAGCGGGTCCAGGACGGCTGCCGCCTGCCGGAGTTCCTCCTCCAGCAGCCCGCTCCCGAAGTCCCCGTCGAGGTCCGCTTCCCATTCCGCGTCGCCGCTCGTGCCGTCCCTGCCGCTCATGTCGCTCACGCCGCCCCCCGTGCCTCGAGCCGGGCCCGCAGCCGGCGCAGACAGCGCTGGCGCAGCGGCCCGATGCTGCCCACCGCGATACCGAGCGCGGCGGACACCTCCTGATAACTGGGCGGCGGCGAGGCGATCAGCACGCGCAGCAACTGCCTGCACCGGTCGCCGAGTTCATCGAACTCCTGCCACAGCCGCCGGACCTGCTCGCTCTGTGCGGCCGTCTCCTCCGCCTCCAGCAGGGACTGCTCCGGGGTGCCGTCCTCGCTGACGCGGTCCAGCAGCTGCGGATCGTCCGTCAGCATCAGCCGGCGCGCGTTGCGGTGCACCTTCAGGCACTCGTGCCGCGCGGTGCTGGCCAGCCAGGAGCCGGCCTTCTCCGGTTCCCGGATCCGTCCGAGATGCTGGGCGAAGCGGAACCACACGGTCTGGCAGACCTCGTGCGCGTCGGCGTCGGAGAGCCGGTGCGCGCGCACCACGGACCACACCAGCGGGCCCAGCCCTTCCACGATCGCCTTCCAGGCCGCCGCGTCGCCGTCGACCGCGGACCGGACCAACGCGCCGACTTCACTACGCTCCACGGTCCCACCCCTCGTGTACGGCACGTCATGGTACGCCGTGGAGGGGACGGCTCCGGCCCTCATGCCCGCGCCGAGGGTGGCGCGACCCGCACGGGGCGCCAGGTGGGCGGCAGCAGCGCGGGGACGTGCGCTCCGCGCACTTCGGCGAACTCGGTGTTGCTGTCCATCAGTTGCCGGCGTGCCTTGCGCGGGTCGGCCTCCGCCCGCCCCGTCATGTGGGCGGCGATCAGGCCGACGGCGACGGGGGTGGCGAACGAGGTCCCGCTCCACTGGGCGAGCCCCTCGAACATCACCTGGTCCGGCTTGGCGGAGCCGCCGTCCTCGCTCAGCACACCGGTGTGCCGCGGGTGGAGGCAGGTGCAGGAGTAGGCGAATCCGTAGCGGCAGGCGTCGTAGGTGGAGTGCTGGTACACGTACGGGACAGGGGTGTCGAAGCCGGTGAGGGCGCTGGTGAGACGCTCGCCGGGCGCGTACGCCTTCACCCAGCCGCCGTGGTTGCTGAAGCAGGCGCCGAACTCGCCGTCGCCGCGCAGCGCGCCGACGGACAGCACGGCGTTCTCGTAGCCGGGCAGGTCGGCGTAGGCGGCGGGCCAGAAGGGCGTGGCGCTGCCGTTGTTGCCGGCGGCGGCGACCAACAGGGAGCGCTGCTCACGGAGTTCCCGCATGAAGGCGTCGACGCCGAGGAGGCCGTCGGTGCGGCCGTTGGAGGTGCCGGCGGAGAGGCTGATGACGTCGGGCCAGCCGTCCTCGTCTACGGCCTCGAAGAGTTTCTCGCCGAACTCGGACTCCAGGATGGCCCCGGCGTCGTTGAGCGTGCCGCGGACGGTGATGTCGGTGTTGGGGGCGACGGCGGCGACGAGTCCGGCGATGAACGTACCGTGGCCGCAGTACTGCTGGAGGATCCCGTCGTCGTCGCACTCGGCGACCTGCGCGTCGCCCCGGGTGTGGGCGAGCAGCGGGTAGGAGCGGTGGTCGCGCATGAGGCCGGTGTCGATGACGAGGACGCCGACGGCGCTGTCCGGGTCGTGGGCGGCATCGGCGGCGCCCGGGTTGGGGCGGGTGCCGGGGGCCACGGGCACGGGCTCGTCACCGGGGCAGGCGTTGACGGCGATCGACACCACGTGGTTGCGGCTGACCAGCCGGCGTCCGGCCCGGCCCTCGGTCGCCGAGAGGGCGCGCAGGGCGCCCACGACCGCCGGGTCGCCGCTGCCGTCGCCCTCTCCCGGGTCGGCGACCTGGATCCGGGTGATGCCGGAGCGGTTGGTCTCCGGGCCCGCCCGGCGCACCCGGTCGGGGGTGAGGCCGGCGAAGGTGGTGAAGTGCTGTCGCACGGTGTCCTCGACGACGCGGGCCTCCTCCCCGTCGCGGGCCAGGACGACCCCCTTCTCGTAGAGGAACTCGCCCGCGTCGTCCGGCCCCATCGCCAGGGGGACGTCGGGCATGGAGCGCTGGATCTGCGCGAACTGCTCACGGAATCGCTGTGGTGCCATGGCATGTCCTCCACTCGGGCGACGGCGGCCGGGGCCGCGGAGCTGTCGTGATAGAGAGTCGTGGGGCGGTCATTTGATACAACGTCATACCTGTGGGGTGTGGTGGTGGACCACTACCATCGTGGGGTGACAGCGGGAAGCGACACGGTGCTGGAACTGCTGCCGATGGTGTTCGCCGCCCCGGGTGAGGCGCGGGCGAGGGCGGAAGAGGTCCTGGGCGACCGTCCCGCGCCGCTGCGCGCCTCCGTCGCCCATCAGGTGATCGGTATCTGGCAGCGGGACTTCGGCGACATGCGGCTCGCCCTGAGCCATCTGCGACGGGCGCGGGCCTGGGCGGCGCGCGCGGACTCGGCCGAGCGGGAGGCGGACGTCCTCGCCACCCTCGGGGTCGCGCTGGTGCACGCGGGGCGCACCCGGCAGGGCATGGACGCCCTGCGCCGGGGTGTCGAGCGCGGTACCGGGCACACCCGCGCGCGGGTGCTGTTCCGGCGGGCGTACTCGTACTGGGTGCTGGGCCATCACAAGGAGGCGCTGGAGGACGTACGGCGGGCGATCCCCGTACTGCGGCAGGCCGATGACGTGATCTGGACGGCGCGGGCGCTGACGCTGCGGGCGACGGTGCATCTGGCGCTGGGCTCGGTCGACCGGGCGGACGCCGACTTCGCGGCGGCGGAGGCCCTGTGGGAGACCACCGGCCAGGAGCACGACAAGGCGGACGCCGTGGAGAGCCGGGGGCTGGCGGCGTTCCGCTCCGGTGACGTCCCGGCGGCGCTGCGGCTGCTCGACGAGGCGGAGGAGCGGTACGCCAAGCTGGGCACTCCCACCTTCATGCTGAGCATCCGGCGCTGCGAGGTGCTGATGGCGGCGGGGCTGGCCGCGGAGGCACTGGCCGAGGCGGACGCGGCGCTCGGCGCGCTGGACGGGATCGGCGG
>NZ_NEUB01000083.1 GCF_002910825.1 Streptomyces sp. SM1
CCGAAGCCGGCGTCGAAGGGCGTCAGGGAGGTGCTCAGCTCGTTCCCGTACAGCGGCATGCCCGCCTCCAGGCGCAGCGTGTCCCGGCAGGACA
This sequence comes from Streptomyces sp. SM1, assembly GCF_002910825.1. Classification (GTDB taxonomy): domain Bacteria; phylum Actinomycetota; class Actinomycetes; order Streptomycetales; family Streptomycetaceae; genus Streptomyces; species Streptomyces okerensis. Next base: position 95 of record NZ_NEUB01000083.1, read on the forward strand.
GACCGCACGGCACCAGGCCCGTGCCCTCGCCGGCCTTGGTCAGCGCCTGCCACAGCTCCACCGCGTGCTCCGGCTTCACGAACAGCTCGAAGCCGTCCTCGCCGGTGTAACCGGTGCGGGCGATCAGGGCGGGAACGCCGGCGACCGTGCCCGGCAGACCGGCGTAGTACTTCAGGCCGTCCAGGTCGGCGTCGGTGAGCGAGGCGAGGATCTTCTGGGACTCGGGGCCCTGCACGGCGAGCAGCGCATAGGCGTCGCGGTCGTCGCGCACCTCGGCGCCGAACCCGGCCGAGCGTTCGACGAGGGCGTCGAGCACCGTCTGGGCGTTGGAGGCGTTGGCGACCACCATGTACTCCGACTCACCGAGCCGGTAGACGATCAGGTCGTCCAGGATGCCGCCGTCCTCGCGGCAGATCATGGTGTAGCGGGCGCGGCCGGGCTTGACGCCGCCGATGTTGCCGACGAGGGCGTGGTCGAGGAGGGCGGCGGCGGCCGGGCCGGTGACCGCGATCTCGCCCATGTGCGAGAGGTCGAAGAGGCCGGCCTTCGTCCGCACGGCGTTGTGCTCGTCGCGCTCGGAGCCGTAGCGCAGGGGCATGTCCCAGCCGGCGAAGTCGGTCATCGTCGCGCCGAGCGAGCGATGCAGGGCATCGAGCGCGGTCCGGCGGGGTTCGGTACTGCTCATCGGTCGGTCTCCCAAGGCGATGGGGGCCCCTCCCGCGCGAGTTCATTCGGGCGTGAGGGAAGGCGAGGACGGTTCCTCCCCATCTGTCATCGGAACCTGAGAGGTTCGCCATGACCGCCCGCGCAGGGGAGGATCATGGTTTGCACCTTGGGTGGAGCCACTGGAGCACGGCTGCAGCGGCCCGCTTTTCAGATGTGCCTCGCCCGCGCGGTAACGGGGCCTGAGAGATTCAAGGGAGGGACTTGCTCCTTCGGCGCCCCGGCGGCAAACGGTGCCGGGGACTCTCCCGCGCGGATTCAAACGGCCGGTATGCAGTTGGCGCGCACATCATTGCACGCATTGTGAGGGCGCGGCAGGGGGACCCTCTCCTGGGGTGCACAGGTTGTACGGGCACGGTCACAGTGAGCTGTGACAGGCCTGTTTCAGGAAAGGCACGGAAACGAGAGACCTCGGCATTACCTTCTCTTTACACTCAGCGGGGACCTGGACTCAGGCCGGTCCCAGGGGAGGACCATCACGGTGAACAGGACCACGGCGTGTGCCAC
>NZ_NEUB01000084.1 GCF_002910825.1 Streptomyces sp. SM1
CGGTCCTCGTCCGCCGGACGGTCCGAGGGCGCCGAACGGCCGCGCGGGGACCCCGGGCCGGGGTTTCCCCCGCCGGGATTCGCCCCGCCGGGACGGCGTGGGCCCCGCGGTCCGGGGATCGGTGACTGCGGTGCGGAAGGGCTCAGTCGCAGTTCGTATTCACCGGTGTCCGGATTGAGTACCCACTGGTCTGCGGGATCGACGTTCTCTCCCCGCCCACGGCTGTGCGCGTCCACGGTTGCTCGAATCCTCCGTCGGGGCCACGCGGCGCCTTTCCCCTCCCAGGCGCTCGAGTCTTGGTCACACAGTGCGTGATCTCAGGACGGACCTGAAGGAACGGACGCACCGGAGCGCTCACACTAACGGTCCCGATCGCCCCAGGGCGACGTCGGTGACGAATTGCACGTCCTCACAAGCGGGTAATCCACTCATTTCCCTGGACAAAGGTTCGTAGCGCCGGAGTTGGCTTGGCCGAGCCTTTACGTACAGGTGTCCTCGGCGGCGGTGTTTCCCGAGAAGGTGGGGGCGGGGGAGGGGTCCTCGGCCGCCTCTCCGGTTGCGTTTTCCGTGGTCTTCTCGTCACGTTCCGTACCGACTCTCACCGGGCCGTCCGTGCGCAGCCGCTCGAACAGTTCCTCCGCCGCGGGCCGCGCGAGCTGGTCACGATTGGCGTTCCCCGTGTAGGGCTCCCGGGGCACGGTGAGGAATTGCACGTCTTCCGTGGGGATTTCACGCAGCCCGCGTACGAGTTCGTACAAACCCCGCAAGCTGGCCAGCTCCGGATCGGTGGTGAGTGACGACGTGGCCGCGTCCAGAACGGGATACAGCTTCACCGGATTCAGCAGGACGTCAGTGCCGAGCACCTTGCTGACGAGCGCGCCGAGGAACCGCTGCTGCCGTTCCATCCGGCCGGTGTCGCTGCCGTCGCCCAGGGTCTTGCGGGCGCGGACGTATCCGAGTGCCTGCTCGCCGGTCAGCGTCACCCGGCCCGCCGCCAGCGTCAGTTTCGCGTCCTTGTCGTCGATGGGCTCGCGCAGGCACACCTCGACGCCGTCCACCGCGTCGACCATGTCCTTGAAACCCTCGAAGTCGACGACCACGTGGTGGTCCACCCGGATGTCCGTGAGTTTCTCGACGGTGCGGACGGTGCAGGCGGAACCGCCCAGCTCGAAGGCGGAGTTGAACGCGGTGAACATCGGTGCGGAGCGCGACCCGTCGGGGCGCCGGCAGCCCGGTACGTGCACCATCAGGTCCCTGGGTATCGACACCGCGGTGGCGCTGGACCGGCCAGCGGAGAGGTGCAGCAGGATCGCGGTGTCCGAGCGCTCGGTCCCCGGGTCCCGTCCGTAGCGGCCGTTCTCGTCCCCGTGGCGCGAGTCGGAGCCGATCACCAGGATGTTCTGGGCGCCCTTGACGAGCGCGGTGGGCCGGTCCTTCTCGAACCGCTCGAGTTCGGCCGCCGCCGCCTCGTCCGGGGTGATGTTCCCGTTCAGCTTCATGTACACCGCCCACCCGGCGGCCGCGGCGGCGACCAGGACGACGGCGGCCACGACCGCGATGGCGCGCGCCCAGCGCCGGCGCCGCCGGGTCCTGCCCAGGCCGGTGGGGGAGGAACCCGTACCCGGGACCGGGGCGGGCCCGGCGCCCGGCTGTTCGGAGGGCGTGCCTGCGGTGTCGCTCATGGCCGGGTCCACCCCTCACTGCGTACGGGGCCTGACGGCGTACGGGTGTGGTGCGTGCCGCTGTCTACGACGATGACCCGGGCGTGCGGCGCATGGGGGGTGGTGGTGGGCCGAACGGGGGACGGAGGCGGTTCGCCGGGCCGGGAACGGCGGCGGTTCGCCGGGCGGCGTGCGGCAGGGCGGGGGCCGGACGGGTCAGCGGGCGATGACCGTCACGTGTTCGCTCTCCACCCGCTTGTCCAGGGCGTCGTCCCCGAGCCGGTCCAGGTTCCGGCACAGGACCACGGAGCCGCCGGTCGCCAGCGGTCCGTACAGTCCCGTGCCCAGCCCCTCCCAGGTGTCGAACGGCAGCCCCGACAGGACCCGCGAGGCCGGCCCGGTCAGACCGAGGTCCGGCGCCTCGGCCCGTGCCCGCTCGACCACCTCCGCGCCGGTGAACTCCCGGCCCGCCACGATCAGTGCCGGCTCCTCCGGGTCGACCGGCGCGTACGGCACGAACCGGTCGCCCTGTCCCGGCACCTCCACGGCGTAGTCGGCGAAGCCCTCCGGCGGCTGCGGGAAACGTCCGCCGAGCGGCCTGAGCGCCAGCGCGATCCGGGAGCCCCGGCAGGCCCGCGCCGCCTCCAGCGACTCCGGGTCCGGACCGCTCACCGCCACGTCCGCCGCCGCCGGGTCCCCGGCCATGTCCGCGACCACGCCCACCGACGCGCACGCCAGCAGCCAGACAGCCGTCTGCCAGTGCGCGGGCAGCAGCAGCGCCACCCGGTCGCCGGGTTCCACGGACAGTTCGTCCTGGAGGAGGTTCGCCGTCTTGGCCACCCAATTGGCGAAGGTGGCCACGGACAATTCGACACGTTCGCCCGTGGCATCGTCGTAGAAGGTCACCAAGGGGCGTCCCGGGTCCGCGGCGAGCGCGGAACTGAGCAGGTCGGCAGGGGTGCGGTCGGTGGCGTTCACCCGCGCAAGGGTACGCGGCCCCGCTCCCGCGCACCGCTCGCGCGGTGCACCGGTTCGGGGGAACCGGCCCCGACAGGCCGTCAACTCCCCGATAGACAGTTTTGTCTGACTATGTCCAAGCTCGGGAGTATGCGTGGAATCCTTGCTTCCTCAATCGGTGTCACCTGCGCCGCCTCCCTCTCCCTCCCGCTCGCTCCGCTCGCCGTCGCGGCGGACACGAGACCGGCGCCGACGGCAGGAGCGGCCACGCGCGCAGCGGTGACGGCCCCGTCCGACGTCCTCCCCGGCAGCACCCAGTCGCTGCCCCTGGTTCCCCTCACCCACGACCGTGCCTCCGGCGCCGCTGTCATGGGCCTCGCCCCCCGCGCCGTACGGCACTTCTCCCTCCTCGGCGTCATCTGGGACGACCCCGCCGCCGAACTCCACGGCCGCGTCCAGGTCCGCACCCGCGCGGCCGCCACCGGCGGCTGGTCCGGATGGCAGGACGTCGAGACCCACTACAGCGACCACGCGGCCGACCCCGGCTCCACCGAAGCGGCCTCGGGGCGGGTTCGGGGGGCCACCGCGCCGCTGTGGGTGGGGGAGTCGGACGGCGTGGAGGTACGGGTGCAGCCGGAGCCCGGAGAGCCCGGAGAGCCCGGAGAGCCCGGGGAGCCCGCGGACTCCGGGGGTTCCGAGGGCGGCTCGGGTGCCGGTGC
>NZ_NEUB01000085.1 GCF_002910825.1 Streptomyces sp. SM1
CCCGCCACCACCCCGCCGGCCCTCCACGACACGCCCCCACGAGGACGCGGACCGGGGTGCACCCGGGAACGCGGGGCGGGACATTCCGGAGGACGGGGGCCGGGGGACCTCCGGGAACGGTCCGGGGGGTCCGGGCATCGGGGGCAGGAGCGCCCCGGAGGGCAGGGGTGTCACCGGGGACGCGGGTGACAGGGGGAGCGTGCGGGACGTGGGCCGGGGCGCTCCGGACGGGACGCCGGCCGGGCTGCCGCCGATGACCTTCGGTAGCTGGACGCCCTTTCCCGCCTCGGTGCCGGAGGAGCAGCGGGCCGCCACCGGTGGTGCCGCCCCCGTGTCCGCAGACGTGCCGCCACCCGCCGACCCCCGCATCGAACCGCGTCCCACGCCACCTTCCCGTGGCTACGTCGGATCCCGGACCCCGACCTACGACGCGGAGCCCACCGCCCTCCCCGAAGCCGACCCCGACGGACTGGACGGCCTGGTGCCGGACACCGTGCTGGACGGCGCCCGGTACGGTGCCTGCACCCTGCGGGCCGCCTCCGTGCGCGGGGACTCCGCGCGCTACCGGGGAGAACCCCGGCGCGACGCGCTGCTGACCGCGCGGTTCGGGACGGGCGAGCGGGCGCTGCTCCTCGTGGCACTCGCGACCGGCACCCGGACCGCGCCCGGGGCGCACCTGGCCGCCGCCGAGGCCTGCCGCTGGATCGGCGGTGCGGTGGGGCGCAGCCACGCCCGTCTCGTCGACGACATAAGGGCCGCCCGGCGCGGCGACCTCAAGTCGGGGCTGCACCGCCTCACCGACCGCACCCTCGGCAGGCTCCGGGCCGGCGCGGCCGAACAGGGTCTCGAACCCGACGCCTACACGGCCGGCCTGCGCTGTCTCCTGCTGCCCGCCGACCCCGAATGCCGCACCCGGGTCTTCTTCGGTGTCGGCCCCGGCGGTCTGTTCCGGCTGCGGGACGGTGAGTGGCAGGACATCGAGCCCGAGGTCGCCCAGGTCCGGGGCGAACCCGTGCTCTCCTTCGGCTCGCCGCCCGCCGAGACCCCCGCCGGTGACCGTCTCACCATGGACCTGGGCATCCCCGCACCCCCGAGCCCCTACGAGCCCGCCCCCGAACCACCCCGCGAGCCCTTCCGCTTCCGTACCTCGGTAGCCCGGCCGGGTGACACCCTGCTGTTGTGCGGCACCGGCCTCGCCGACCCGCTGCGGGGCGAGCGGGAACTCCGCGCCCACCTGGCCGAGCGGTGGTCCCGCCCCGGACCGCCCGGCCTCGCCGCCTTCCTCGCGGACACCCAGGTACGGGTCAAGGGGTACGCCGACGACCGTACGGCCGTCGCCGTTTGGGAGGCGTGAGCGCGCGCGGTATGACTTCATGGAACCCGTCAGGCATCTTCGGCACCGGAGGGGCAGACGGAACCCATGGCCAAACAGAACATCGCGGAACAGTTCGTCGACATCCTCACCCGCGCGGGCGTCAAACGCCTCTACGGTGTCGTCGGGGACAGTCTCAACCCGGTCGTCGACGCCGTGCGCCGCAACTCCGCCATCGACTGGATCCACGTCCGGCACGAGGAGACCGCCGCCTTCGCCGCCGGGGCCGAGGCACAGGTCACCGGCCGGCTGGCCGCCTGCGCCGGCTCCTGCGGCCCCGGCAACCTCCACCTGATCAACGGCCTCTACGACGCCCACCGTTCCATGGCCCCCGTCCTCGCCCTCGCCTCGCACATCCCCTCCAGCGAGATCGGCCTCGGCTACTTCCAGGAGACCCACCCCGACCAGCTGTTCCGCGAGTGCAGCCACTACAGCGAGATGATCTCCAGCCCGAAGCAGATGCCCCGGCTGCTGGACACCGCCATCCAGCACGCGGTCGGCCGCTCCGGTGTCAGCGTCGTCTCCCTCCCCGGCGACCTCGCCGACGAACCCGCCCCGGACCAGGCCCCCGAGACCGCGCTGGTCAGCTCGCGGCCCACCGTCCGCCCAGGCGACGAGGAGATCGACCGCCTCATCGACATGATCGACCGGGCCGGGAAGGTCACCCTGTTCTGCGGCGCCGGCACCAAGGGCGCGCACGCGGAGGTCATGGAGTTCGCCGGGAAGATCAAGGCGCCCGTCGGGCACGCCCTGCGCGGCAAGGAATGGATCCAGTACGACAATCCGTACGACGTCGGTATGAGCGGACTGCTCGGCTACGGCGCCGCCTACGAGGCCACCCACGAGTGCGATCTGCTGATCCTGCTCGGTACCGACTTCCCCTACAACGCCTTCCTCCCCGACGACGTGAAGATCGTCCAGGTCGACGTGCGGCCCGAGATCCTCGGCCGGCGCTCCAAACTGGACCTCGCGGTGTGGGGCGACGTGAAGGAGACGCTGCGCTGTCTCACCCCCCGGGTCCGCACCAAGGACAACCGCAAGTTCCTCGACCGGATGCTGAAGAAGCACGCGGAGGCGCTGGAAGGCGTGGTGAAGGCGTACACGCGGAAGGTGGAGAAGCATGTGCCGATCCACCCCGAGTACGTGGCGTCCGTACTGGACGAGATGGCCGACGACGACGCGGTGTTCACCGTCGACACCGGCATGTGCAATGTCTGGGCCGCCCGCTACATCTCGCCCAACGGCCGCCGCCGGGTGATCGGTTCCTTCTCCCACGGCTCGATGGCCAACGCGCTGCCGATGGCGATCGGGGCGCAGTTCACCGACCGGGGCCGGCAGGTCGTGTCGATGTCCGGCGACGGTGGATTCACCATGCTGATGGGCGACTTCCTCACCCTCGTGCAGTACGACCTGCCCGTGAAGGTGGTCCTGTTCAACAACTCGTCCCTCGGCATGGTGGAGTTGGAGATGCTGGTCGCGGGACTGCCCTCGTACGGCACCGGCCTGAAGAACCCCGACTTCGCCGCCGTCGCCCGTGCGTGCGGTGCCTACGGGGTGCGGGTGGAGAAGCCGAAGGACCTCGCCGGAGCGCTGAAGTCCGCGTTCAAGCACAAGGGCCCGGCCCTGGTCGACGTCGTCACCGACCCCGACGCGCTCTCCATCCCGCCGAAGATCAGCAAGGAGATGGTGACCGGCTTCGCCCTGTCCGCATCCAAGATCGTGCTGGACGGCGGGGTCGGCCGGATGGTGCAGATGGCCCGGTCCAATCTGCGCAACGTGCCCCGGCCGTGAGGGCGTTCACCCCGTGCGGGACCGCCAGCCGCGCGCGGTGGTGCCGTACTCGTAGTGCGGCAGGCCGCGGACGCCGCTGGTGCGGAACGGCCGGCCGTGGTCGTCGACGCGGACCGTTCCGGACCGGCCCTGCGAGGACCAGTCCAGCTCCAGGTACCAGCGGCAGTCGCAGCCCGTGGTCCGGGCGGTGACCCTCAGCATCTCCGGGTCGGCCGCGGAGACCCGGTAGGGCATCCGCACGGCCGGGATCGGCGTCCCCGCGTCGTTCCCGGCCACGGCACGGGCGATGGGCCGGTCCTTGTCCAGATCCACGTCGAAGTACCGCGGGGTGAGCGCGCCGCCGCAGCCCTGGTCCATGGCGTACGCGTTCCCCGGCGCGGGATCGGTGCGGCCGGCCACGCGGACCCGTAGCGCGGTGAGGACGACGGCCGTGTCGGACGTTCCCTGCACCGACAGCTCCACCAGCGTCTCGCCCCCGCGCACGGCCGACTGCGTCCCGGCCCAGGTGCCGGCGTCCTGCGGGGCCGGGGGCGGGGGGACCTGCTTCGGCGGCTTGGCGATGACGTAGTCGTGACCGCACCCGTGGGCCCAGACGTGGGAGTCGGCGGACCAGGTGAGGGGCGGGGACCCGGCGGGGGGCCGCGCCTTCGACTCCGGCGGGGAGGAAGCGGCGTGCTCCCGTCCGGGGGGAGCCGGGGCCGGGGCCTGCGCCCGGCGTCGTGGAGCGGGGGGTGGAGCCGGTGGCCGTGCGGGAGCCGGAGGGGGAAGGGGAGGGTGAGACGGTGCCACTCCGGTTCGTCGGGGTGGGGCCGGTCGTCGCGGAGGCGCTCGTGGGCCCGCCGGGAG
>NZ_NEUB01000086.1 GCF_002910825.1 Streptomyces sp. SM1
GCCGCCGGGTGGGACGGCATGTCGAGGTGCGCCAGGTCGCCCGGCGGCGGGCTGCCGACCGGCCAGAGCGGTGCGGGCGCTCCGTCGGCCACCGCGGCGGGCGCGTCGGTGAGGTTCATCCGTTCGCGGAGGCGGCCGTAGAAGTCCATCGGACCGAGCCGTGCGACACGCAGTCCGCGCGGCGCGGCGTAGACGCCGATCCAGTCACCGGGGCCGAGCACGCCGCGAAGCTGTCCGTCGATGCTGACGGCGGCACGGCCCGAGCGCTCGAGCACCCGCATCCCGACGGGCTCGTCCGGGGCGGCGACGACCGAACGGTTGAACGCCATGTGCGGTGCCACCGGTGTGAAGACCAGCACCTCGGCGCCCGGTGAGACCACGGGACCGCCGGCCGCGAAGCTGTAGGCGGTCGAGCCCGTCGGTGTGGCCACCAGCAGCGCGTCGGCGGAGTACGAGGCCAGCAGCCGGCCCGCGATGTAGACGCCGACCGAGACCTGCCGGTCCCTGGCGAGCTTCTCCAGCACGACGTCGTTGAGGGCGCTCACGTCGAGCGGTACGCCCCACTCGCCGCCCGTCTCGCAGTCGGAACGCACACTGGTCGGCGGCAGCAGCGGGCCCCGGCCGTAGCGCATGAGCGCCTCGATGTCCGAGGGCACCTCCAGGCGGCGCGAGGCACGCATGGTCAGCAGCATGCGCCGCTCCACGTCGAGCCGGTCGTCACGCACGGCGTCCAGCGCCGCTCGCACCATGGTCATGGGCACCTCGGTCAGGAAGCCCACGCGGCCGAGGTCGACGCCCAGCACCAGTGCGTCGACGGCGGCGGCGAGCCGGGCCCCGCGCAGGAAGGTGCCGTCCCCGCCCAGGGTGACGACGAGATCGGGGTCGCCGGCCGCCGCCACCTCCTCCCGGGCGCTGTGCCGTCCGCCGTCGTTCCACACGTCGATGTCCTTGCAGGCGACGCCGTTCGCGGCGCACCACGCCCGGACCGTGCGTGCCGCCTCCGCGGCCTCGGGACGTCCGCCGTGCACGACCATGCCGACCCGGTCCACCGCCATGTCCGCCTCCTGGGCATCCGCTCGCCTCGTCCGTGCGCCACCCCATCCTGGCCGGGCGGGCGTGCGCAGGGGGCCGCACCACGCCGCGGCGGCCCGGTGCCGCGTGTGCGGTACCGGGCCGTCCGGGTGGTGCGGTGGCTCGTCAGCCCTGGCGGGCCTTGAATCGCGGATCCTTCTTGTTGATCACGAATGTCACGCCCCGCCGGCGCACCACCTGGGCGCCTGGCCTTGACTTCAACGAGCGCAGGGACTTGCGTACCTTCATCTCGGTCTCCTTCCGCGGGACTGCGCGGGGACGGGTGTCAGCGTTCCTCGCGGAAGAGGACGTGCTCCCCGGCGACCGGGTCGTACTTCCGCAGGACGAGCCGGTCGGGGTCGTTCAGACGGTTCTTGCGGGTCACGTAGGTGACTCCCGTCCCGGCTGCCGACTTCAGCCTGACGACGGGCCGCACGGTGCTGCGTGCCATGGGGTGCTCCTTCCGCCACCGCCCGATCCTTTTGACTCGGGCATGCCAGCATGGGGATCCAACGGCGTCGGCGGGCGGGATATTCCGGGCACCTCCACGCCGCGGGGCAGCAGCTCGGCGACGGCTCACGGCGTACGCGCCGGGAGGCGCGCGGGGTCGGCCTCCGTGGGTGGTGGCGCTGCGGTAGCCGGTGTAGGTGTACGGGTTGTCCAGGATCTTCGTCTCGGGGAAGTCGGGGTTCATCCCGTGTTCCCATGCCCCGGGGCCGAGCCGTCCGCGCAGATGCTCGACCGTCGCCTCGGCGGTCCTGCGGGCCCTGGCGAGGTCGATGCCGACCAGCCGGTGGTCGTGCTTGACGACACGCCCGTCGACGACGACCGTGTGCACGTCCGCGCGCTGGGCCTGGAAGGCGATGTGCCCGTAGGGGTTGATCAGCGGGAACATCACCGGGGAGTGGTCGTTCCTGATCAGGACGACGTCCGCCTTCTTTCCGGCCTCCAGGCTGCCCACCCTGTCGTCCAGGCCGAGCGCCTTCGCCCCGCCGCGGGTCGCCCACCGCACGACCTGTTCGGCACGGAGGTGGACGTGGGTGACGGTGTCGCCGCCGGCGTGCGCCTCGAGGTGTTCGCGCGCCCGGTCGGCACGCCGAGGGTGGCCCGCATCGCGGAGAACAGGTCCCCGCTCCACCACACACTGGTGTCCATGGAGAGGGAGACGGGGATGCCGTGTGCGCGCAGCGCCCAGGTGTGCGGATAGCCCTGGCCGCAGCTCTGCTCGCTCTCGGTGGACACCGACACGGAGCCGCCCGTGGCCGCGATGCGGTGGGGTGACGACCGCGCGCTGCGGACCTTCCTGCGTCAGCCCGCGCAGCGGGGGCGCCCCGCTCGGCAGCAGCTCCGGAGGTTCCTCGGCACGAAGAAGGGCCGCAAGATCCAGTACGGCCGTGTCCTCGTCGAGGCCCTCGGCCCCGAGCACGTACCCGCCCCGCTCGACGGCCTGCTCGCCGGCCTCTGACCGCCCCGGCTCGCGCCGGTGTCCCCGTCGTCCGGCCGTGAGGGTGGCCCGGCGGGCATCCGTGCCCGCCGCACCACCCCCCCCGCGTCACTCCCACACGCTCGTGTAGTTGTACTGACGGTCGTAGCGGGGCGTCCACAGGCTCGGGTACGGCTCGGTGATGTGGCCGCACGTCCCGTCGGCGCGGGCACGCCGGGTGCCGGACCGGTGCCGTACGACGTCGTCCTGCTGGGCGCACGACGCGGACCCGGCACGGCCGAGGCTGTCGCCGGAGGAGCGCCAGGTACTGCTCGCGTACGCCTCCGGACTCACGCTCGGGGCCACCGCATGCCGCGCCGGGGCCAGTCCGCACACCGCCGAGTACTACCTGGACCGTGTGAAGGAGAAGTACCAGCAGTCGGGCCGGCCCGACTGCGCCAGGACGGACCTGGCGGCCCGGGTCCGGGAGGACGGCTGGGCGGAGGACTGAGCGCACCGGCCCGGCCTCCGGCCGCGGGTCCGTCAGAACTTCGGTGTGGGGGCCTTCGAGTGCACCATCGCCGCCGCCTCCTCGTGGCTCTGCACCGACGGGGGTGATCCCTCGAGCGGCTGCTGCGCCGTCTCCTTCATGGAGGCCACCGCGATGACACCCACCAGGGCCGCGGCCATCGCGTAGTACGCGGGCATCATCTCCGAGCCGGTCACACCGATCAGGGCGGTGATGACCAGGGGTGTGGTGCCGCCGAACAGCGATGCCGACAGGTTGTAGCCGACCGACAGGGAGCCGTAGCGCACGGACGTCGGGAACATGGCCGGGAGCGCCGCCGACATGGTGCCGAGCAGACAGACAAGCGACAGCCCCAGCATCAGCATGCCGGCCGAGACGGCGATCAGGCTGCCCTGCCGTACGAGCACGAACGCCGGGGCGGACAGCACGAAGAAGCCCAGCATGCCGGTCATCAGCAGCGGCTTGCGGCCGTACCGGTCGTTCAGCCGGCCCACCTGGCTGATGATCAGCATCAGCAGCACCATGGTGGCCACCAGGATCAGCAGACCGTGGGTCTCGGAGTAGTGCAGCTCGTCGGAGAGATACGTCGGCATGTACGACAGCAGCATGTAGTCGGTGACGTTGTAGGCGCCGACCAGCGCGATGCACAGGATCAGCATGCGCCAGTGCTGCCGGAAGATCCTGGCGAGGTCGCCGCGGGCGGTGGTCTCCACCGAGTTCGCGGCCTCGGAGACGCGGACGCCGCCCTCCTCCAGCTTCAGGTACGCCGGCGTGTCGTCCAGCCTCAGCCGCAGGTAGATGCCGACGATGCCCAGCGGCCCCGCGACCAGGAACGGGATGCGCCAGCCCCAGGCGTCCATGGTGTCGGAGCCGAGCCAGGCGGTGAGCCCCGTGACCAGGCTCGCCGCGCCGGTGTAGCCGGCCAGTGTCCCCAGTTCCAGGAAGCTGCCGAAGTAGCCGCGCCGCCGGTCCGGGGCGTACTCCGCGATGAAGGTGGAGGCACCGCCGTACTCTCCGCCCGTGGAGAACCCCTGGAGCAGCCGGAAGAGGATCAGCAGCAGCGGTGACCAGAAGCCGACGGCCGCGTAGCTGGGGAGCATGCCGATGGCGGCGGTGCCGATCGCCATGAGGATCATCGTCAGCGCGAGCACCTTCTTGCGGCCGACCCTGTCCCCCATCGGCCCGAAGACCATGCCGCCGAGCGGGCGTACGAGGAAGGCGACGGCGAAGGCGGCGAAGGAGGAGAGCAGTTGCACGGTGTCGCTCCCGGAGGGGAAGAAGACACGGCCGATGGTCCCCGCCAGATAGGCGTAGATGCCGAAGTCGAACCATTCCATGGCGTTGCCGAGCGAGGCGGCCTTCACCGCGCGCCTGACCGCCCGTTCGTCCGTCACCGTGATGTCCGACCGGCGCAGCCGCGGGTTCCGGCGGCGCCGGACGGCACGGAACAGGGCCGGGTGCCGCTTGGCCGCCGCGGTGTCGTGCGGCGCCCCGTTGTCGGTGGAGGACGTGACCTTGCTCCTTTCCGTGACATACCGTGACAAAGGGGAACGTACCAGCGCCTTCGGTGGATCGCCTGGAAGCGTCCGCGACCGGTTCCGGCCGTCGCGGGTCCGGGGTGCTCCTCATGGCAGTCGGCTCCGGGCGAGGCCGTCCGCTCTCACCTGTATGCCTCCGCTGCGCTGGTCGCCCGGGCGCAGCGGTGATGCGGTGGGGGCGGGGGAGAACACGCCCGGGGCAGGTCGGTGCCGGGCGGTCGTCCCGTACTCAGGAGGCACTCGTGACCACCCCTCGCCCGATCGTCCGTCCGGCCCGTGTCCTGGCTCTCGCCCTGGCCGCCGGGACGCTGCTCGCCACGGCAGCCTGTTCCGGCACGGACGGCGGTGCGTCGTCCGGCTCCGAGACCGCCTCCACGGTCGCCGAGCGGGGCGTCGCCGCCCGGACCTCCTCGCCCTCCCCCTCGGACCTCACCGGGACCGGTGCGCGAAACGCGCTGATCACCCCGGAGGACATCGAGGACGACTGGACGCAGGTGGAGAACCCTCAGGAGTGGCGGGACTCCCTGCCGGTCGGCAGCGTCGACGTGGCCCAGTTCGTCAACGGGCAGAGCGACGCCTCGGAGTGCCGGCGTCTCGTCGACGCGCTCTACGACGAGACGCTGCTGGGCCGTCCGACGGGGGCGTCGGCGCTCACCGGGTTCCAGGAGGGCGACTCCCGGCTGCTCTACCAGGTCGCCGCCTACGACAAGCCCGACCTCGACGACTCGATGGAGTGGCTGAAGTCGCTTCCGGACACCTGTGACCAGTTCACGCTGACCGGCGGCGGCAGCGGCGACCGCACGGTCCAGGTCATCGGGCTGAAGCTGCCGGACAGCGGCGACTTCCGGCAGGGACTGACCGTGACGGTCAAGGGCGAGAGCAACGGCGACCCCGTGACCCTCACCCTGGATGTCGCCGCCGTCCAGATCGGCGCGGACGCGATCACGGTCACCAACGGCGGGCTCGACGGCGCCGGCCACGACACCACCTCGACCGCCGTGGAGCAGGGCGCGGAGCGGCTCGAGGACGTCCTCGCGGGCCGTACCCCGCAGCCCACACCCAGCGGCATCGACTGAACGGAGCCGGCCGGAGCGGTCCGGGCCGTGGCCGTGGGGAGGACGGCGCGCTCCGGGCGGGGGACGTCCGTCAGGCGTCCCCGACCGTCGTCCTGACGGGGGTGCCGATCTCGATCGTGCGGCTGACGGTGCAGAGCCGGTCGTGGGAGGTCCGCACCGCGCGGGGAAGGATCGCGCGGGCGCGGTCCGCCCCCTCACCGTCCGGGAAGGTGACGTCGAAGGCGGCCACCAGGCCGGTCATGCGGTTGCCCAGTTCGTCACTGATTTTGTCGCCGGTGACCGAGACCGAGAACCCGTCGGGCTCGGCGTGCCGGGCGGTCGCCACGTCGACGTCCGCGGCCGTACAGCCCCCGATGGCCGCGAGCAGCAGTTCCACCGGAGTGAAGTGCGCGTCCAGGCCGTCGCCGGAGGCGGTACCGAAGTGGATCGTGCCGCCGCGGGGGTTGGTGGCGACGTAGCGGCCGGTGCCGGTCCGTTCGACGACGACGGAACGCCGGGAGTCTTCGCTCATGCGCCGACAGTAGTACGGCGGGGACCCGCACGGCGGCGGGCGGGCCGCCCGCGCGCCGCTCCGCCCGGGCTGTGAGACGGTGGATGGGCAAGCCCCGCCGCGCGGGGCACGCGCTCTCCGCGTGCCGCAGGCCAGGAGGTCCGGTCATGACCGACTCGCGTGTTCCCGGCGGGGCACCGGCCGGCGAAGGCCGGTACGGGGAGGACCTGTTCGAACCGGAACGCCGGGGCGAGGCCGGGCGTATCGACGCCGGCGCGCTGGTGTACGACCCCTTCACCACACGTCGTCTGCGGATGCTGGGCGCGGGGCCCGGCCGGCGCTGTCTCGAGGTGGGCGCCGGTACCGGAACGGTCGCGCGGTGGCTGCTGGAGGAGGCGGGGGCCGAGGAGGTCGTCGCCCTGGACAGGGACACCGACGCGCTCGCTTCCCTCGGCGGGCCCCGGCTGCGGGTGCTCACCGGCGACCTCACGGACGAGCGGCTGGAGCCCGGTACGTTCGATCTGATCCACGCCCGGTTCGTCCTGATGCACCTGCCCGGCCGCCGGCGGATCGTCTCGCGGCTGGCCGGCTGGCTGAACCCCGGCGGAACGCTGGTGCTCGGCGACGCGGTGGAACTGCGCGACGCCCTCGACACCGGCTCCGCGTACCGGCGCACCATGGACGCCATGTGGCAGGCCCTGTGGACGACGATCGGCACCGACATCTCCGGCGTGCCGGCGTATCCGCGCTTCCTGAGGGAGGAGGGGCTGCGGAACGTCGCCGCGGAGGTGTGCTGCCCGCCCCTACTCCCCGGCAGTCCCCTGGCCCGGTTCTGGTCCGACACCTGGAGTCGTATGCGGCCGGCGCTGGAGGCGACGGGGCGGGTCGACGCGGATGTCGTCGAGGTGGCCCTCGCCTATCTGGACTCGCCGCGACTCGCCGAGCTCGGGCCGGGCCTCGCCGGGTGGTTCGACGGCCTTCTCCGACAGGTGCAC
>NZ_NEUB01000087.1 GCF_002910825.1 Streptomyces sp. SM1
CGGCACGGGACAGCGGGCAGACCGACCGGGCGCCGGGACACCCCAGCGGGCCGGAGTGCGAGGCCGGTATGCCGCGCCGGCCGAAGGGCCTGTCGCAGGAGGTGGGCGGGGTTCCAGCACGCCCCGGGCGTCCGTCTGTGGGCCAGATGCCTCGGGGCTGTCCGGTGCGCGGCGGAACGCCTGTGCGTGCGGGCCGGGCGGGGGTGAGGGGATTCACCCCGGCCGCCGGGAGGGGCCGGTGCGCCCTGACCGGGGGCGTCCCGTTGCGCGGTGGGGAGCTCCGGTGGAAGGCTGGAGTCAGGCACCGGCTCGGGGAGCGCCCGGATCCTGACGGACCGGGAACGGGCGACGCCAGTGCCCCGTTCGGACCGCCCCGGCGCGGGCGGCGGTGGGAACGGGCCCGTCCCCACCCCCTGGAGGTAGCCGTGAACAGCTCCGACGGTTGGGGAGACGATGTCTACCAGCCCGACGGGTCCGAGGTTCAGGACGACGCCGGACTGCTCGACGCCGAGGACACCCTGGAGAACGACGGCGTCGCCGACCCCCTCGACCGTGGCTGGTCTCCTCCGGAGCGGCCCCTCGCGGTGGAGCACTACGGCGTGACGGCGGCCGAGCGCCACGAGGGCGAGACGCTCGACCAGCGGCTCGCCGAGGAACAGCCGGACCCCGCCGCCCGGGACGGCGACGGACTCGGGGATTCGCCGGGCACGGACGGGGAACTCCTGGACAACGAGGTCGGAGCCGCGCGCTCCGGCCGGCTCGTGGCCCCCGACGAAGGGGCTCACGAGGACGACGAGGAGGCCCTGGTGGCCACGGACATCGGCATCGACGGCGCCGCCGCCTCCGCCGAGGAGGCCGCCGTGCACGTCGTCGACGAGGACAGTCTGCCCGGCTGAGCCCGCACCTCCTCCGCCGCAGCGCCGGCCCGAGTCGCCCGAGTCGCCCGAGGAGCATTCATGCAGCAGGACAAGCACCCCGACTACCGTTCGGTCGTCTTCCGTGACCGTAACGCCGGCTACGCCTTCCTCACACGGTCCACCGCGACCAGCGACCGGACCATCGAGTGGGACGACGGCGAGACCTACCCGGTGGTGGACGTGGAGATCTCCTCGGAGAGCCACCCGTTCTACACGGGCAAGGCCCGCACGGTCGACACGGAGGGCCGCGTGGCCCGCTTCGAGCGCCGGTACGGCGGGGAGGGCACCGGCTGAGGCCCGGTGAGCGGCGTCCCTCAGATCACGTTGAGAGCCACCGCGCCGCCGACCCCGCCCAGCAGCATGAACACGGGCATCAGCACCTTCAGCTCCACCCAGCTGCCCGCGCGGAAGCGCAGCACCTTGGGCGGGCCGATCGGGTACCAGCGCTTGCGGCCCACCGGTATGGGCCACAGGACCGGGCAGCCGGAGACGGTCAGGGCGTCCCCGATGTCGTGCACCAGCGCGCCCAGCACGATCGGCAGCCCCAGCCACAGGTACTCCTGGCCGGGTGCGGTGAACAGCCAGTCCGAGCCGTTGCCCGGCTGGTCCAGAATGTCCGCGATGATCCAGGCGCTCGCCGCCGCCAGCAGCCACACCAGGACGTCGCTGCTGGATCCGCGGGTCGCCCGCCACAGCAGGCCCTCGATGGCCAGCACCATGTGCACGAAGAGGATGGCCAGTACCGCCCAGCGGCCACCGGTGATCGCCAGGGCCGCGGTGCCCCCGCCGATGAGAACGGCCCAGAGCCAGGTGTGGGTGAGGGTGCGGTGCCCGCCGGAGCGGCGTGGGTCGCCCGGCTTCCTGGTGGCCTTGTAGACGGCGTACGACAGCTTGTCGACGATCTCGCACAGCCAGCGGGACACAGGGCCGAAGGCCCGCGAGATGGTGGCCGCCTTGTGGTCCAGGTCCGGGGCGAGCGCGGCGCCCGCGCAGATCAGGGCGCCGGCCAGGAGCACCGGCCAGGGCATCGGCTGTCCGGCCGCGGTCACCGCCGCGCCGACGCCGAGCCAGGCCGCGGCGCCCGACAGTGAGTGTGCTGGTCCCATCATCGCCGTTGCCCGCCCCATCCCTCGTTCGCCACTGTCCGGTTGACCGGTCGTATGGACGCCCCGCCGGCGACACAGCGTAGCGTTCGCGGTCTTCGGGCTCGAAGCCGATTCCCGCATCGGGCTCGCGGGCAGGCAAGATGGGGGCGTGACCCTCATCGATCAGCTGCCGCCGACCGCCGACCCCGACGCCCTGTACGAGGCCTTCGAGTCGTGGGCCCAGGAACGCGGTCTCACGCTCTATCCCCACCAGGAGGAGGCGTTGATCGAGGTGGTCTCCGGCGCGAACGTGATCGTGTCGACGCCCACCGGTTCCGGCAAGAGCATGATCGCGGCGGGCGCCCACTTCGCGGCCCTGGCCCGCGACGAGGTCACCTTCTACACCGCCCCCATCAAGGCGCTGGTGTCGGAGAAGTTCTTCGAACTGTGCAAGATCTTCGGCACGGAGAACGTCGGCATGCTCACCGGCGACGCCTCCGTCAACGCCGACGCCCCGGTCATCTGCTGCACCGCCGAGGTGCTGGCGTCGATCGCGCTGCGCGACGGCAGGCACGCCGACGTGGGTCAGGTCGTGATGGACGAGTTCCACTTCTACGCGGAACCGGACCGCGGCTGGGCCTGGCAGATCCCCCTGCTGGAGCTGCCGCAGGCGCAGTTCGTGCTGATGTCGGCGACGCTCGGCGACATGTCCTTCTTCGAGAAGGACCTCGCCCGCCGCACCGGCCGCCCCACCGCCTTGGTGCGCTCGGCGACCCGGCCGGTTCCGCTGTCCTACGAGTACCGGTACACACCGCTCACCGAGACGCTCACCGATCTGCTGACCGTCCGGCAGGCGCCGGTCTACATCGTGCACTTCACCCAGGCACAGGCGGTGGAGCGGGCGCAGGCGCTGACGAGCATCAACATGTGCACGCGCGAGGAGAAGGAGCGGATCGCCGAACTCATCGGCAACTTCCGTTTCACCACCAAGTTCGGCCGCAATCTGTCGCGCTACGTCCGGCACGGCATCGGTGTGCATCACGCCGGCATGCTTCCCAAGTACCGGCGGCTGGTGGAGAAGCTCGCCCAGGCGGGTCTGCTGAAGGTCATCTGCGGAACGGACACGCTCGGTGTGGGCGTCAACGTCCCCATCCGCACGGTGCTGTTCACGGCCCTGACCAAGTACGACGGCACTCGCGTACGAACCCTGCGGGCCCGTGAGTTCCACCAGATCGCGGGCCGCGCCGGACGGGCGGGCTTCGACACGGAGGGCTTCGTGGTGGCCCAGGCCCCCGAGCATGTGGTCGAGAACGAGAAAGCCCTGGCGAAGGCCGGCGACGATCCGAAGAAGCGCCGCAAGGTCGTGCGCAAGAAGGCGCCCGAGGGTTTCATCGCCTGGAGCGAGCAGACCTTCGACAAGCTCATCGGTTCCGAGCCGGAGCCGCTGAACTCCCGCTTCCGCGTCACGCACACGATGCTGCTGTCGGTGATCGCCCGGCCCGGCAATGCCTTCGAGGCGATGCGCCGGCTGCTGGAGGACAACCACGAGCCCCGCAAGCAGCAGCTGCGGCACATCCGGCGGGCGATCGCCATCTACCGCTCGCTGCTGGACGGCGGCATCGTCGAGAAGCTCGACCGGCCGGACGCGGAGGGACGCATCGTCCGGCTCACCGTGGACCTGCAGCAGGACTTCGCGCTGAACCAGCCGCTGTCCACGTTCGCGCTGGCCGCGTTCGAACTGCTGGAACCGGAGTCGCCGTCGTACGCGCTGGACATGGTCTCCGTGGTGGAGTCCACACTGGACGATCCGCGCCAGATCCTCGCCGCCCAGCAGAACAAGGCGCGCGGCGAGGCCGTCGCCGCGATGAAGGCCGACGGGGTGGAGTACGAGGAGCGCATGGAGCGCCTCCAGGACGTCACCTACCCGAAGCCGCTGGAGGAGCTGCTCTTCCACGCGTACGACACCTACCGCAAGAGCCACCCCTGGGTCGGTGACCATCCGCTGTCGCCCAAGTCCGTGATCCGGGACATGTACGAGCGGGCGATGTCCTTCACGGAGCTGGTCTCCCATTACGAACTGGCCCGCACCGAGGGCATCGTGCTGCGCTACCTCGCCGGCGCCTACAAGGCGCTGGAACACACCGTCCCCGACGACCTGAAGTCGGAGGACCTGGAGGATCTGATCGCCTGGCTGGGCGAGATGGTGCGCCAGGTCGACTCCAGCCTGCTGGACGAGTGGGAGCAGCTGGCCAATCCGCAGGAGATGACCGCCGAGGAGGCTCAGGAGAGGGCCGACCAGGTCAAGCCGGTCACCGCCAACGCGCGGGCCTTCCGGGTCCTGGTCCGCAACGCCATGTTCCGCAGGGTGGAGCTCGCCGCCCTCGACCAGGTGCGGGAGCTGGGGGAACTGGACGCGGACGGGGGCTGGGACGCCGGCGCCTGGGGCGAGGCGATGGACAAGTACTGGGACGAGTACGACGACCTGGGCACCGGCCCCGACGCCCGCGGCCCGAAGCTGCTGCTGATCGAGGAGGAGCCGGAGAACCGGCTGTGGCGGGTCCGGCAGATCTTCGACGACCCGAACGGGGACCACGACTGGGGCATCAGTGCCGAGGTCGACCTCACCGCCTCCGACGCGGAGGGCCGCGCCGTCGTCCGTGTCACCGATGTCGGCCAGCTGTGAACCCAGGAGAATCCCACCCATGACCAATCCGGCCGAGAGCCTCGTCGCCCTGCTCGACCTGGAGCAGATCGAGGTCGACATCTTCCGTGGCCGCAGCCCGCAGGAGTCGTTGCAGCGGGTCTTCGGCGGGCAGGTGGCCGGGCAGGCGCTGGTCGCCGCCGGCCGCACCACCGAGGGCGACCGTCCGGTGCACTCCCTCCACGCGTACTTCCTGCGTCCGGGCCGGCCCGGGGTGCCGATCGTGTACCAGGTCGAACGGGTGCGGGACGGGCGGTCGTTCACCACCCGCCGGGTCACCGCGGTGCAGCAGGGCCGCACGATCTTCAATCTGACCGCCTCCTTCCACAAACCTGAACAGGGGAGTTTCGAGCACCAGCTGCCGCCGGCCCGCAAGGTCCCGGACCCCGAATCGCTGCCGACGGTGTCGGACGAGATACGTGAGCATCTGGGCGTGCTTCCGGAGCAGTTGGAGCGAATGGCGCGTCGGCAGCCCTTCGACATCCGCTATGTCGACCGGCTGCGCTGGGACGCCGCCGAGGTCGAGGGCGCGGAGCCGCGCAGCGCGGTGTGGATGCGCGCGGTCGGCCCGCTCGGCGACGATCCGCTGGTGCACACCTGCGCCCTGACCTACGCCAGCGACATGACCCTGCTGGACGCGGTACGGATCCCGGTGGAGCCGCTGTGGGGGCCGCGTGGCTTCGACATGGCGTCGCTGGACCACGCCATGTGGTTCCACCGCCCGTTCCGGGCGGACGAGTGGTTCCTGTACGACCAGGAGTCGCCGGTCGCCACGGGCGGCCGGGGCCTGGCCCGTGGTCGGATCTACGACATCGAGGGCCGGATGCTGGTGTCCGTCGTGCAGGAAGGGCTGTTCCGGGCGCTGTAGGTCACCGGTTTCCGCGGCGCCAGCGGGCGAGCAGGCCTCGGGGTGTTCCGCGGGCCGGTCCGGCGGCCGGGAGTGTCCGCCGGTGGTCCGGACCGGGGCAGCGGGAGGCGGGGCGGGGTGCCGGCCGGTGTTCCCGTGCCCTGTGCGTCAGCCGGGTCAGTTCGGACTGCAGCCAGGCGATCTCGTCCGGGTCCTGGGCCGTCATCAGGTCCTCCGAGAGACGGGCGGCCGGCGATCCGGGGGATCCGTGGGAGAGCGGCGCCTCACGGAACCGGTGCAGACGGGACCGGTCGCAGGGGTCCGTGACGGCCTGCGACACATGGAGCGGGTCGAGCAGCGACGCCACGGCACCGGCCCGCGCCCAGGGGCCGTCGGCCTCGCGGAGCAGGAAACCCAGGTGCCGGGTGCGCCAGTTGCGGGGGCGCAGGTCGAGACCGGCGTCGAGCTGGCTCCTGAGCCCCTCGGGCAGGCGCCCGGTCAGCAGTGGCGTGTTCTTGTCGTCGGCTGCGAACAGCCGTAGTTCTTCCGCCAGGTAGAGCCAGACCACGGCGCGGTAGCGGTTCGGGCAGAACCTCACGGGAACCAGCAGTCCCATCCGCGCCAGACGGGTGAACCGGATCCCGGGCACCTCCATGAGAGCGGCGCCCTCCGTGGTCCCCACGGCACGCACGCTCCGGCGCAGGTTCTCGGGAAACCCCGCCCCGGCGCGGAGCCGCTCGATCTCGGCCCGGGCGACACGTCGGCCCTCTCCGCCGTCACCGGGGGCCGTACGCACCCGGCCGAGATGCACGGCGAGGTCGAACTCTGTGCGTTTGAGACCTAGTTCCCGGGCCGCTCGGCCGGCCGTGATCCATGCGTCGCGGTTTCCCGTGGCCCGCTCGGTGACGGCGGTGTCGGTGTCGGTGACCTCGTGCGTGAGGGTGTGGTGTCCGGGCATGCTCGGCTCCCCCGTGGAGTGTTCTCGGCCGGCGCCGGGTGCGCCCGCCGAGAAGAACCGTAGCCGCACGGTCACGCTTCGTGACAGACCTGTGGACAACTCCGTACGCGAGCACGAAACCCCAGGTCAGAGGTCATCTCTGGGGTCCGGTCTGCGGGCGTCCACGCCCAGGTGTTCGCCGACCCGGTTGACCAGCAGCGTCATCTCGTAGGCGATGCGGCCGATGTCCACCTCGGCGCCGCTGAGTACGCACAGACAACTGCCGGTGCCGGCGGCGGTGACGAAAAGTACCGCGTCGTCGAACTCGATCATCGTCTGGCGCACCCCGCCCGCGCCGAAGTGCAGTCCCGAGCCCTTGGCTAGGCTGTGCAGTCCGGACGACACGGCGGCGAGGTGCTCCGCGTCCTCACGGCGCAGTCCCGTGCTCGCGCCCGTCACCAGCCCGTCGTTGGACAGGACCAGCGCGTGCCGTACGTGTTCGACGCGTTGGGTCAGGTCGTCCAGCAGCCAGTCGAGTCTCTTTTGGTGCCCCATGCCGTGAGTCCCCCTGATCTTGCCCTTGGTCTGCCCCGTGTGCCGTCCCCTCCGCCCGGGAGGGTCCCCGCGCCAGCCTTCCCCACGACCGGGCGCCGGGCAAGGAGGATGGAAGCCATGGGACACAAGATGACCGAGGAAGAGTGGCGGGAGTTCGTCTCGTACGGAACCCGCACCGCCAAACTGTCCACCGTCCGTGCCGACGGCAGCCCGCACGTGGCGCCGGTCTGGTTCCTGCTCGACGGGGACGACGTGGTGTTCAACACCGGGAAACGGACCGTGAAGGGACGCAACCTGGCACGTGACGGGCGGGTCGCCCTCTGCGTGGACGACGACCGGCCGCCGTTCGGCTTCGTGGTGCTGCGGGGACGGGCGCGGCTCTCGGAGGATCCCGAGCGGCTCCGGCACTGGGCGGCCCGGATCGGCGCGCGGTACATGGGCGAGGACCGGGCCGGGGAGTTCGGGGAGCGCAATGCCGTCCCCGGCGAACTCCTGGTCCGCGTCACCGTGGAGAAGGTCGTGGCGGAGACGGGCGTCGCGGACTGACAACGGATGCCCGCGGGAACGTGCTCCCGCGGGCATCCCACCGAGTCGGACAGCCGGGCGGTGCGCGTCCGCCCGGCGCACTCGGCGAACCGGACGAGCACCTTCGCCAAGGCGTGGGCGCGTGAACGAGCGCGCCCCGGCAGCGGCAGGAATCCGGCGCGGCAGCGCACCGGGGCGAGCCCACCGGGCCGCAACGTGTACGCGGCGGTGCCGCCCGGCCCGGTGGGGGATCATGCGGGGCATGAGCGACGACCACACACACGTCCAGGACTTCTTCACCGCGCGTGCCGCCGACTGGGACCACCGCTTCCCCGACGATGGGCCGGCGTACGCGGCCGCGGTCGCCGCACTCGGTCTGCGCAAGGGCGACCGGGTGCTCGACGCGGGTTGCGGCACCGGGCGCGCCCTGCCTCCGCTGCGGGCTGCGGTGGGGCCCACGGGCGTGGTCGTCGGCGCCGATCTGACCGCCGCCATGCTGCGGGCGGCGGCACGGGCCGGACGGGACCGTGACGGGACGCTGCTGCTGACCGACGTCGCCGCGCTGCCGCTGCGCTCCTCCTCGCTGGACGCCGTGTTCGCGGCGGGGCTGATCGCGCACCTGCCCGACCCGGCCGGGAATCTCCGGGAGATCGCGCGGGTGGTGCGGCCCGGCGGCGTGCTCGCGCTGTTCCATCCCATCGGCAGAGCGGCACTCGCCGCCCGCCAGGACCGCACGATCACCCCGGACGACCTTCGCGCGGAGCCGAATCTCCGTTCTCTGCTGACGCGTTCGGGCTGGCGCATGACGTCGTACACCGACGAGGACACCCGGTTCCTGGCGCTGGCCGTACCCGCGGACTGAACACCCGCCGTGCGCCCGTCGGTCAGTCCGGCCGCCGTACCGGGCAGCCGCGCAGTCCGGGCACGGGGCTGGTGCCCAGGTCCGCCGTCCGGTAGCCGTCCGGATAGCTCTTGATCTCCCGGTTCTGCCGGGCGAAGTGCGGGGCGCGGCGGGGCGGCAGGAGCCGGACCGCGCGGCCCCGCAGCCTTACCGCACGACGCACCCACGCGCGCGTGGCCGCGCTCGGCGGTGTGTAGCGGAAGGCGCGCAGCAGCGGTTCGTCGAGCAGCGCGAGCGTGGCCGCGCGCAGTACGGGGGCGAGCGGGCGCGGGTACCAGGAGGCCATGAGATCGAGGGTGGCGTCCGAGACCCGCCGCGCTCCCTCGTCCCAGTCGAAGTGCGCCTCCTCGTAGGCGTCCAGGCAGCTTTCGAACTCCTCGTAGGACCCTGGGATGTCCTTGATGCCCATGTGCCGGCCGAGGGTCCGGTAGTGGACGGTACCGGCGACGATCTCGTGCCGCGACAGCCTGCGCCATCCGTAGGCGTCGATCCACCGCCTGGGCATCACCACGAACGTGCACAGGACGTACCGCATGTCGTCGTCGGGGATGTCGTAGGCGTGGTGCATGCGGTTGATGCGGCGGACCGCGGTCCTGCCCTGCGCGCTGCCGAATCCGTGCTCCACGACGGCGTCCAGGAGGAGCGAGGTGTCGTCGTAGCGCTTCTGGGAGCGGTCGGTGAGCTCCCCCGTCGCGGCGAGCAGGCGCCCGATCCGGGGCACCGCGTAGGTCCGGTAGAGGGCCAGTTCCAGAGCCCGGGTGTAGTCCCAGGGGAACTCGTAGGCCGAGCTGAGCCGGTAGATCTCCGTGGCCTCCCGGTAAGGGTCCATCCGCCGGATCCGTTCCAGCCGTTCGAAGCGCCGCACCGAGCCACCCCTCCTGCCGACGGAGCAGCAACTATACGTGGAGTAGCGGGACACGTACGGCCGGCGAGGGGAATCCGCGCGGGGGAGGGTGGTTCCGGCCGGGAGGAGGTCCGCGGGATCTCGAGCGGAATGCGTGTTCCCGGGCGCCGCCGGGGCCGCCGGCCGTCCGGTCCGCCGGCCGGTGACCGGTCGATTCGCCCCGTCCGGCCGGAAACCCGCAGCTCCGGGTGCGGCTGCGGGGTCGTGACAAGGGGCTCGGGGTCGGCATATGGTGCGCGCCGACGGACCAACCGATGGGGAGGCTGGGATGGCCGGGACGGATGAGGAAGCCGTCGCCGCCGCGGACGACGCGCTCTACGTGCTGACGGCGGCGCTGCTCACGCCGGCGAAGTTCCCGAGCGTGCTGGGCGACGACTATCCGGAGGCGTGTGCGGCGCTCGGTCTTCCGCCGGTCGCGGACGGGTACGGGCTGGTGCTCGGCCAGGACGGCGACGGCGCCCGGTGGACCGTCGTCGTCGACGACGTCTCGCTGGTCGCCGTCGCGATCGCCTCCTGGGACTGCGGCATGGAGCACGACCTGTCGCCGGACGAGCGCACGGTCGTCACCGCGCTGCCGGGCTGGCCCCTCGCGGTCGCCGTCGCGGCGCCGGATGTGCCCGCGCCGCACGATCCCGGCCCCGACGTCGCGGACGGGTCCCCGCTGACGCCGCCGGACGCCGCTGTCTGGGGTCCGGCGCAGCGCCG
>NZ_NEUB01000088.1 GCF_002910825.1 Streptomyces sp. SM1
CCGGCAGGCCCGGAACCCGGCGCCCTGCGCGGCGGCGGCGGTCGCGAAGAACCGCACGTTGGGCCGCTTCGGCGTGACGGCGGGGCAGCTGGGCCGGCAGTAGATACCGGTCGTCTCCACGGCGAAGAAGAACGCCCCGTCGAACCGGGCGTCCCGGCTGCGCACCGCCTCGTACCTGCTGTCCTCGTCCATCACACCGTCCAGTCTCCGCCACCCGGGAAGCCCCGGCTGGCGGAAATCGGACATCACGGTGGTGGCGAGAGGGCCCTACCGCAGCCGGCCCCGTTTGGCCTCCATCGCCGCCCTGCCGATGGCACCCTTGCGCTTCCAGTCCTTGCGGATCTCCGCGCGGAGCCTGGCGTCGGTCTTGGCCACGATGTACTGGTTCTCACGGAGCAGCTTGCGGTAGCTGTCGAGGCGCCGCTGCGGCAGGTCACCGGTCTCGATGGCTTCGAGGACCGCGCAGCCCGGCTCGCTCTCGTGGGCGCAGTCGTGGAACCGGCATCCCCCGGCGAACTCCTCGATCTCGGCGAACACCTGGCCGACGCCGGTTCCGGCGTCCCACAGGCCGACGCCCCTGAGGCCGGGGGTGTCGATGAGGACTCCCCCGCCGGGCAGTACCAGCAGGTTGCGCGTGGTCGTGGTGTGGCGGCCCTTGCCGTCGACGTCCCGGGTGGCCTGTACGTCCATGACGTCCTCGCCGAGGAGCGCGTTGGCCAGGGTGGACTTGCCGGCCCCGGACTGCCCGAGCAGCACCGACGTATCGCCGGCCGCGATGGCGGCGAGTACGTCGACCCCGTCCCCGTCCCTCGCGCTGACCGTGACAACAGGTACGCCCGGCGCGCTGTTCTCCACGTCCCGGACGAGATGTGCCCGGGTCGCGCCGTCGGGCACGAGGTCGGCCTTGGTGAGCACGACCACCGGCTGCGCCCCGGACTCCCAGGCGAGCGCCAGGAACCGTTCGATCCGGGCCAGGTCGAGTTCGAGGGCGAGCGAGACCGCGACGACGGCGTGGTCGACGTTGGCGGCGAGGATCTGCCCCTCGGACCGCTTGGAGGAGGTGGAGCGCACGAAGGCGGTACGGCGCGGCAGGTACGCCCGCACATACCTCGGCACGGCCCCGGCCGGGTCGACGGCGACCCAGTCCCCGGTGCACACGACCCGCAGGGGGTCGTGCGGGGTGACGAACGCGGTGTCGGCCCGCACGGCCCCGCCGGCGGTGACGACGTCGCACTGCCCGCGGTCGACCCGCACCACGCGGCCGGGCAGCAGCCCCTGCGCACCGTACGGGGAGAACACGGCTTCCCACTCCTCGTCCCAGCCGAGGGAAGCGAGAGGGTGCGAGGAAGCCGACAGAGAAGAGGAGAAGTTCAAGGGGAACCCTTCGAAGGGCGGCCCCGGCAGCGCGCCTCACAGGCGCGGCGGAAGAGGAAGTGTCAGCCGAGGGCCACGGAAGTGGGATGAACGAAAGTCCGGGTGCGGGCAGCACCGCTCGCCATGACAGTCATCGGTCACACCTCCTGTTTCGCGGCTCGTAAGCGGCAGCCTGCGTGGCCACCGCACAACCTCCAGGTCACCATAGAGCGGTCCGGAGACGGGCACCACCGGTTTTCACGACGGGCGCCGGCGCCCGCGGCGGCCCTACTCCTCCCGGCGCTTCTACCATGTCGCCCGCCCGGAAGGCGCCCCTTCCCGGAGAGCCGCACAGGATCCCCCGACTTCTGTGCAGAGCACACGAGTTGGGCACACAATGTGGGACGGACGGCATCTCGGCCGAAAACGAACGGTGACGTGAAGGGCCCTTCCATGACGTCAAGTGCTGCGCGCACGGGGCCCGCTCCGCGGCCCGCCGAACCGCACTGGCCGGCTGCCAGCCTGCTGGGCACCTTGTCGGCGAAGACACGGGACCAGCTGATCCGCCTCGGGCGACCGGTGCGCTACGAGGGAGGCGAGCGCCTTCTGCGAGAGGGCGACCACGGCTCGCACGTCTTCCTTCTGCTGGGCGGCTGGTTCAAGGTACTGGCCACGACGGAGGACGGCCGGGAAGCGCTGCTGGCGGTCCGGTCCGGCGGCGACATAGTCGGCGAGCTGGCCTGCTTCGACGGTCAGCCACGGGTGGCCACGGTCGTGGCGGCCGGAGCCGGCTTGGCGAAGAGCATCACGCGTCAGGACTTCCTCGCGGCCCTCGCCCGGCACGAGGACGCCGCGCAGGCGGTGATGGGCGTGGTGGCGGGCAAGCTGCGCTGGGCGACCCGGCGGCGCCAGGACTTCGGAGGTTCGGCGGTGAGCACCCGGGTCGCGCGGGTGCTCGGCGAGCTGGCCAGGGTGTACGGCAGCCCGTGCGAGGCCGGCATCTCGATCGGGGTCTCCCTGAGCCAGCCCGAACTGGCGGCGCTGGTCGGGGCCTCCGAACCGAGCGTCCACAGAGTGCTGCGTTCGCTCCGCGAGGACCGGGTCATCGAGACCGGGTACCGGCGCATCCTGGTCCGCGACGCCTCCGAACTCAGCCGGATCGCCGGCGCGTACGGGGACGGCCCGCCTCTCATGGCGTCGCCCCGGCCAGCACCAGCCATCCCGCCGCTGCCAGGACCATCGCGGCGACCCAGCTGACGGCGCGGGCGGTGTAGCGGTTCTTCAGGGAGGCGATACGGGCGATGGCAGCCGCCGTCGCCCATGCCTGGGCCGCCAGCTGGTCGCCGGGCGCCCCGGAGTGGTGGGCGGCGTCCAGCGAGAAGCGGTTCGGCGTCGTGTGTCTCCCCGTGCGCGGGCGGATCACCTGGACCAGCAGGTAGCCGGACACGGTGAAGCTCAGCAGATAGGCGAAGGCGGCGAGCCAGAAGACGACGGCCACCGGACCCGCGGCGGACGCCGGGGCACCGGCGGACCCGACCTGGGTCGCGACGACGGCCGCGAGACCGACGTGCACGGTGACCATCGTCCCGGCCTTGGCATCGGCCTGCTGCGTGACCTGCTGGAACGAAGCCATCGCGGCGACAGCTGCCGCCAGTTCCTCTGTGGTCGGTACGTGTTCGGCCATCTCTCAGTGCCCGCCCTGGTCGAAGTGGTCGACATGGCCCATGTGGTCGATGCGCGGGCCGGAATCCTGGTGGTGCGGATCGGGGTCGTCCGAGCCGGGGACGTGTGGGTCGGGATGAGAGGGATCCGGGTGGTACGGATCCGGGTGGTACGGACCGGCGGAAGGGTACGGGCCGGGATCGTGCCCGCCGGAGGGGTGCGCCCCCTGGTGGGACGCGTCGTCGTGATACACGTCGTCGTGGGACACGTCCGGGTGGTGGATGTCGGGGCCGTGCGGAGCCTGGGCCTGGGTGTCCGGGTGGCCGGCGCCATGCGGGTCTCCCCCTGCCCCGTCCGGCCCGTCGAAGTCGTCGTCCTGGCGGCCGGTGACGGCGGACCCCGGTACCGCCCACTCCCGCAGGACCTGGCTGTGCGCGACCACGGTGGCGGCGAGGTGGGCGGCGCCCAGCGCGGGGACGACGTACTCCCGCAGTGCCGCGCGCCGCGGTGAGTGCCCCCAGATCACCGGTTCCGGGCTGGGATCCCTGGCCGGCGCCGACCGCGGTGCGTACAGCCAGGCGCCGACCGCGAACGCCTTCTTCTCGATGATCACCTCGCTGCGGCGGAAGTCCGGGGCGGGCAGCCCCCGGGACTGCCGCAGGATCACGTCCCGGTGGAGTTCGTCCGGAACGGCGAGGGCCAGGTCACTGTGCTCGTTGCGCTCCAGCGCGCCGCGCAGTTCCCCGGAGTCCACCAGCCGGCTGACCAGCACCACGCAGTCGCCCAGGTAGCCGCTCTCGCCCCGGGAGACGGAGCCCTGCGCGAGTGCGGCCCGCATCCTCATCCTGCCGAACGCCCCGGGCGTCCGGTTCGCCTCGTACAGCCCGTCCCGGAGGCCGAGGATCAGCTCGGGGACGGCCCGCACCACGTCGGTACGGGCCGGGAAGACCAGCAGTCGGCCGTCGCCCTGCAGTTGCTGCTGCGTGCGGACCCGCAGAATGCGTGCGCGGCGCATCGCGTGCTCGACGACGAGACGGAGCCTCACCTGGGCGTCGGCCTGCCCGGTATAGGTGTGGCGGCTGTACTGGCGCAGGTCCACGGCCATGCACAGGCGCCCGCGGTAACGGGCCATCAGAGCAGCGCCAGTTCGTCGGTGAGGTCACCGAGATCGTCACCGGCACGACGGAGCAGCGTGTCCAGCTCCCGCAGTGCGGCGCGGCGTTCCGCGACGGCCGCCTCGCCCTGCCCGCAGATCTCCCGGGCCGACTCGACACTGCGGGTCAGCTCCCGCATGCGGGCGGACATTCCTTCGGTGATCTCCCGGGCGATGGGGTCCATGGTCGTGGTGGCGAATGCCTCGGCCGCTTCGCGGGCCTGCTCGGGCGCGGCCAGCCGCATCTGGGTGGACATCTCCCGGCCCACCGCCTCGCGCATCCTGGTCTCCAGGCGTCCTCCGGCCTGCTTGCCCTTGATGAGCGCGTGCACGACCATACTGCCGACCAGGGTGGGGAGCCCGAACGGGGTGAACATCCAGGCCATGACGATGGCCATGGTGACCGGAAGGGTGCGCAGCGCCTCCTTGGCTCCGAAGCGGGCCCCGACCATGCCGCCGGCCACACCGCCGAGAATCAGTCCGGCCGCACCCGAGACGAACCTGGTGAGCGCCTGTTCCTCCTGGCGTTCCCCGGCCCGGCCCGCGTCCTCCACGCCGGTGAGACTGATCCGGAGCTCGGACATACGGGCCTCGAAGGAACTGAGCTGGGCGTTCATCCGCTCGGCGAGTTTCTCCATGTCCTGGAGGATCACCGGTTCGAGCGAGTCGCTCACCCAGGCGGCCACCTTCGACTCGAGGGCCCTGGCCGTGCCGGCGGCGATCTCCTGGGTGACCTGTTCGGCCTGCTCCTTCACCTTCAGCGGGTTCATGCCGATCCTGGCCGTCAGGGGGACCCCGGCCGCGAGCGTCGGGGCCTCGTCCGCCACGGACGCGAGGTAGCCGGCGAGCAGCGTTTCCACCCGGTCCTGGAGCATCCGGGTCTGGTTGCGGAGGTCCAGTGAGATCTGCCGGGCCTGTACCTCGAGGTCGCGCAGCGGCTGCTGAGCCGCTTCCCAGTCCCGTTCCAGGTCGGTGGACTTCGCCTCGAGCAGGGCGAGCTCGTGGGGGATGTTGCGGTCGAGCTCACGAGCGAGGCCGCGCAGGGCGCGTGCCGGAGCCAGTAGCTTCACCTTGTGGCGCTCTCTCACCAGGTACCGTTCCAGGGCCCGTTCGAGGTCGCCCACGCCCGATTCCTCGTACGCCGCGGTGTCGTCGGCGATCCGGGCGAGCAGCGCGGCCTTGGCGTCGACGAAGTGGAAGCGGCCTTCGTCCCGGTCCTCACCGCGCAGGTGGTGGATGCGCTCCTGCGCGCCGGCGGTCACGTCGGCGCGCTCGGTCCGGTCGATGGCGTCGAAGTAGGTGAAGACGAAGAACGGGTCGTGGGCGTCCAGGTAGGAGGTGAGGAACTGGGACTCGCTGATACTCATGGGGGCGATCGCGTGCTGCAGGAAGATCACCGCGTCCGCCTTGGCCAGATGGCCGAGGGTGATCTCGTCGCGTTGGGCGTGCTCGTTGAGTCCGGGTGAGTCGATGAGTACGACGTTGCGGCGGCAGAGGTCCAGCGGCCAGAGGACCTCGGCCTTGACGAAGGGGCTGCGTCGGTCGCGTTCCTTGCCGTTGACGGTGATGAGGGCGGTGAGTTCCTCGGGGCGGACCGTCTCGGGCTCCGTGGCGTCCTCCCGCCACAGGCGGGCGGCCGGAGGGTCGCCGAACTTGACCTCGGTGATGACGGCGGTGGCCGGCGTGGCCTTGACCGGCAGCACCTTGGCGCCCAGCAGGGCGTTGACGAAGGTGGACTTGCCGCGGTTGAAGTCACCGACCACCATGACGTGGAAGGCGTCGGTGTCCATCCGCCCGAGCACATCGGTCACGACGTTCTGCGCCCCGACGTCGCCGATGCGTTCGGCGATCCGCCCGAGGTCCCTGCAGATCTCCGTCAGGCGCAGGCGCTGGGCGCCCGCGGTGTCGTAACCTGCCGCTTCCGTGGTGGTCATGGTCGTCACTCTCTCTTTCAGTCCCGGAGTGCGGTGCGGATGCGTACGGCCAGGGCGGACGCGGCGTGGGCCAGGTCCGGCCAGTCGGTGCCGGAGGAGGCCGGGGCGGCGAGCGCGGCGCTCCGGGTGTCGTGCCACACCGTGCGGGACTCCTCCAGCCGGTCGAACACGTCCGCGTAGATGCCCGTCAGCAGGTCGAGGGCCTGCCGCAGGAAGGCCGTGGTGCCGTCGTCGACGACGCGGACGAGGACGGCGTCGACCTCGCTGCGCTGGCGTTCGGTCGCGGACCGGATCGCGCCCTCGGCCAGCAGGCCGCCCATGAGGCTGAACCCCGCTCCGTAGATCATCGGCACCGGGACCGCGCGGGCCAGGGCGATGAAGTAGCCGACGATGGCACCGCCCTGGGCGCCGAGCCGGGTCGCCAGCCGCGTCCGGGTCAGGTCGGAGATCTCACCGGTGAGCTGCGGTTCCACGGTGGGTCCGCGCCAGGCGGGGCCGCGGTCCGGAGCGGGGACGGGGACGGCGCCGGGCATCCGCCGGGCGACCTCGGCGTCCAGCCAGTCGGTGTCGGCGGCGAGGCCGGGCAGCACGGTGCGTTCGCACCGCTGGGCGAGCAACGCCAGTTCGTGCCTCAGCCGGAACGGCAGGTCGCGTTCCCACCAGCCGCCCGGGTCCGGGGAGCGTTCCAGTTCCCAGCGCAGCCTTTCGATGAGTCCGTCGCGCTCCTTGTGGATCTGCTGTCGGAGGCGTGCGGTGAGCGTCAGCCGGCGTTCGGTCAGGTCGATGTGCAGCTGCTTCCAGTGCTGTTCCTCCTTCTCCGGCAGTGCGTCGTCCCGGACGGCCTGCTCGTCGGCCCCGGTGTCGCAGAGCCCTTCGGCCGCGAGGGCGGCGGCGGCGATCCCGGTCATGGCCTCGCAGTGGTCGGCCACCTGGGCGGCGATGCGCCGGTCGCGCCAGAGCGTGCGCCCGCTGCCTCCGGTGAAGTCCTCGACAAGGGCACGCAGGGCCGTCAACTCCGGCTCCCCGGCGCCCGGTTCCGGAGCCCGCAGTAAGGGGAGGTCGCCGGGCAGCTCCGACAGACGCTCGCCGAGGTGCCCCAGGGTCTCCTCGCGGTCCTCTTCCCCGACCAGGTCCAGCATGGTCACCACCACGGCGACGAAGGGGACGTGGCGGCAGAGCACTTCTTCCTGAAGAAGCCGGATCTCGGTGCTGCTCAGAGGGGAGACGGCCGAGACGACGAACAGCACGGCGTCGACGGCGGCGGAGGCGGCGCGTACCCGCTCGAACTGCTCCGCGCCCCCGGCGTTGACGCCCGGCAGGTCGACGAGTTCGGCGCCCAGTTCCCGCAGCCAGGCGTCGGCCACGGAGGCGACCACCGCGGGCTCCTGCGGCACCGGTCCGGGGAAGGGATCATGGTCGCCGGGCCCCGGAGCGGGCGGAGGACCGACAAGTCCGTCCCACGCGTCACCGGCGTCGAGGCCGCGCGTCTCATGGCGTCCGTCCGGCCACGTGAGCCGCAGCGAATCCGCCTGGGCCCCACGGACGGTCACCGGGGCGCGGGTGACCGGGCGCGGCCCCGCCGGCAGGATCTCGCGGCCGATCAGCCGGTTGATCAGGGTGGATTTTCCCCGGTTGAACTCGCCCACCACCGCGATCCGGAAGGCCGGCCTGCCGCGTTCGGCGGCCAGTGTCTCCAGGGCCGCAGTGATGCGGTCCAGGCCGTGGGCGTCCGACAGCATGCGGGCCTCCCGCAGCCAGCCGGGTGCGGCGGCGCCGACATCGGCGATGTGGTCGGTGGTGGTGGGCGGCGGGGTGCCGGCGGGCAGGGAGTTGTCGTCCACAGGTCACATCTCCTCGGGATCGGGGGCGGTCCCGTCGCCGCGCAGTGCGGCGACGTCTTCGCGGCGGCGCCTCGCGGCGGCCGCGGCCTGGTCCATGGTGGTGATCCCGGAGGCCAGTTCGGCGCGCTGCCGGGTGTGTGCGGCGGTGAGCCGGACGATCTCCGCACCCCACTGGCCGTCGTACCGCTCGCAGAGTTCGGCGATGCTTTCCGTGACACCCACGCGGACGCGCAGCAGGGACTCGCCGACGCGGAGGCCGATCTCCTCGTACGCGGCGGAGACGATCGGCTGGATCCGTTCCAGGAACCGCGTACGCGCCGCCTCGTGACTCCCCTTGCCGATGAGTGCGCCGAGCGCGCCCCCGATGAAGGTGCCGATGCCCGGGGCGATCAGGCTGCCGGCGACGGCTCCGGCCATCGCCCCGCCTCCGGTACGCAGCTTGCCCCCGGCAGTCAGCTGGGTGCCGATCTCGGTCAGTCGCCGGTCGACACCGGAGAGGTCGGGGGCGGGCAGGCCCCGGACCGCCACCCGGGGTGCCGCGGGTGCGGTCCAGGACTCGCCGGCCAGTCCCGCCAGTGCGCTGTACTCGGCGGTGAAGTCCTCCGCCAGCTTCCGGGCCTCGGACTTCAGCAGTTCACCGGCCTGGTCGACCGCGGCGTGCACGGTCCGTTCGGCATCGGCCCGCAGGTGGAGACGGACGATGCGCGAGACGTTCTCGGTGGCCTCGGCGATGTTGCCGATCCTCTCCCCCGCAACGGCCTCGGCGATGGCCGCGTCCAGTGCCGCCCGGGAGCCGGCCGGCACGCCCGCCGCTGCGGCACGGCCGAGCTGTCGCTCCACCCGGTCCAGGACGCGTTGCGACCAGGCGCCCAGGAAGGCCGGGAAGTCGGGCAGGGAAAGGGCTGCCAGCCGCTGCTCCGTACTCAGGAGTGCGGAGCGCTGGGACTCGGCGGCCTCCTCCACGGCGAGGAGCAGTTCCGCGAGCAGCGCGAGCACCGTGGCCGCCATGGCGGACCGTCTTCTGGTGGCGGCCAGTTCCGCGATCCGCGCCTCGACCGCGAGGAAGCGCGGCAGGTGCGCGTCCGGACCGGAGCCACGGGGACGGGACGCGGACGGACCCGTGCCGGGCCGGCCCGGTACGGCGGTCAGCTCTTTCAGTGCCTGGGCCGGGGCGCAGGGCAGGAGCACCGGATCCACGATCCCCAGATCCCTCAGCCGGTTCTCGACGGTCTCGACGACCTCGGAGCGCTCGTCGTCGTCGAGCAGGTCCATCTTGGTGAGGACGAAGGCGCACCGGTCGTGGTGGTCGTGCAGCGGCCCGTCGAGGAACTCCACCAGGGTCATCGACATGGCGGAGACGGCCGGCACCACGACCAGCGCGAGGTCCGCCTGCCGCACGGCGGCCTCGGCCAGTTGCCGGTGCCCCGGTTCGGTCACGCTGAACCCCGGGGTGTCCAGGACCGCCGTGCCGCCGCCCAGCAGGGGGACGGGTGACAGAACCTCGAGGTCCGTCACCCG
Source organism: Streptomyces sp. SM1 (assembly GCF_002910825.1). Taxonomy (GTDB): domain Bacteria; phylum Actinomycetota; class Actinomycetes; order Streptomycetales; family Streptomycetaceae; genus Streptomyces; species Streptomyces okerensis. Next base: position 9,462 of record NZ_NEUB01000088.1, read on the forward strand.
CGTGGCCAGGTCAGTGGTCAGTACGCGTTCCAGGGCGGTCTCCAGGTCGCCCGGCCGTGTGGTGTGCTGCCGTCCCGTCAGTTGCGAGAACTCCCTCGACGGCCATGCCAGTACGGAGTCGTCGGTGGTGCGGACCACCATGCCCTCGGCATCGTCCCGGTGCCTGAGCACGGTCGTGGTGTGCGTGGTCACCCGGGCCGAAGAAGGCAGGAGCCGGCGTCGCAGGAGGGCGTTGAGCAGGGTGCTCTTGCCGCTGGACGCCTCACCGAAGACCGCGACCCTCAGTTCCGGGTCGGCGGCCCGCGCGTCGACCGCCCGAAGCCGGGAGCGCAGCGCGTCCCGGCGTTCGGGTGGCAGACGGAGACGGTCGAGCAGGTCGTGTATCCATCGCAGGTGCCCGGACACCGCCGAGTCCCGCGCTTCCCCCGGACCGTTCACCACCTGCTGTTCCGTCACGTCGTCAGCGTAGGGAGAGCGGTCGGGTCGACTTCTCATCAGACGATGGGATCTGCCCGAACGTGTTCATCGGTTCCGACTCGCCCCGCAGGGCGGCCGGTGCGGGTCACCTGCTCGCGCAGGTATGGCCGTCGAGGGTGACGTCCGTGGGCGGGGAGTTCCTTCCGGCCCAGGAGGCGGTGAAGCCGAAGGCGAGTTTTCCGCCGGCGGCGACCGTCTTGTTGTAGTCGGCGGCGGTGGCGGTGACCCGGGGGCCGTCCTGGCTCGCCGAGGCGTCCCACATCTGGGTGACCCGCTGGCCGTCCCCGAAGGTGAAGCCGACGCTCCAGGAGTCGAGTGGGTGCCGGGTGGTCACGGTGACGTCGGCCTGGAAGCCGTCGTGCCACTGGTCGACCAGGTCGTAGTCGACCCGGCAGGTGGCCGGCCCGCTGCGGGCGGCGGTGGTCTCCGGCGCGGCGGTGCCGGAGGAGGTGCCCTGGGGTTCGGGGTCGGAGTCGGGGTCCGCGCCGGGGTCCTTCCGGTCCGGGGTGCGCTCGGCGGTCGGCCGCGGGGTGTCGGGGGTGGCGTCGTCGGGCGGGACGG
>NZ_NEUB01000089.1 GCF_002910825.1 Streptomyces sp. SM1
CAGCGCCGACCCGCGCGAGGACGCGCTCGCCGCGGGCGAGGAGTGGGGGCGCGTGCTGACCACCGGGCAGGAGCCGTCCGCGGACCCGCGGGAGGCGCGCGAACGCGTGCTGGACCTCCTCGGGGAGATCGGCTTCGCTCCCGACGCGGACCCCGAGTCGCGCCGGGCGCGGCTGCCGCGCTGCCCCTTCGTCGAGACGGCCCGCGAGTACCCCGGTGTCATCTGCGGCGTCCACGAGGGGCTGGCCCGGGCCGCCCTCGCCGCCCTGGGCGAGACACACCAGGAGATCGAACTCCTGCCCTTCGCCGAAC
>NZ_NEUB01000090.1 GCF_002910825.1 Streptomyces sp. SM1
AACCGCTGGACCACGTCCTGCTCCAGGCCGATCTGACGGCGGTCGCGCCGGGCCCGCTGGAGCGGCCGCTCGCCGACATGCTGGGGGTTCTCGCGGACGTGGAATCGAAGGGTGGCGCGACGGTCTACCGGTTCACGCCGGGCTCGGTGCGGCGCGCCCTGGACGCCGGGCAGGCGGCCGCCGACCTGCACGCCTTCCTCGCCGCGCACTCCCGTACGCCGGTGCCGCAGCCGTTGGCCTATCTGATCGACGACGTGGCCCGCAGGCACGGACACCTGCGGGTCGGTGCCGCCTCGGCGTACCTCCGCTGCGACGACGACGCGGTGCTCGGCGAGATCCTCGCCGACAAGCGG
>NZ_NEUB01000091.1 GCF_002910825.1 Streptomyces sp. SM1
GGCTTGTCGGCCTCGGCGGCGGCCGGAGCGGCCTCCTCGGCCTTCTTCTCGCCCTCGAGCAGGTCGCGCTCCCACGCGGCGAGCGGCTCGCCGGCGGCCTTGTCACCCTTGTCACCGGTGGCGACACCGGAACGGGAGATGAGGCCCTCGGCCACCGCGTCGGCGATCACGCGGGTGAGCAGCGTGACGGAGCGGATCGCGTCGTCGTTGCCCGGAATCTTGTAGTCGACCTCGTCGGGGTCGCAGTTGGTGTCGAGGATGGCGACGACCGGGATGTTGAGCTTCCGGGCCTCGCCGACCGCGATGTGCTCCTTCTTGGTGTCCACGATCCAGACGGCGCTGGGCACCTTCTGCATCTCGCGGATACCGCCGAGGGTCTTCTCCAGCTTGGCCTTCTCGCGGGAGAGGACCAGCAGCTCCTTCTTGGTGAGGCCGGAGGCGGCCACATCCTCGAAGTCGATCTGCTCGAGCTCCTTGAGGCGCTGCAGACGCTTGTAGACGGTCGAGAAGTTGGTGAGCATGCCGCCCAGCCAGCGCTGGTTCACATAGGGCATGCCGACGCGGGTCGCCTGCTCGGCGATGGCCTCCTGCGCCTGCTTCTTCGTACCGACGAACATGACCGTGCCGCCGTGGGCGACGGTCTCCTTGACGAACTCGTAGGCGCGGTCGATGTACGACAGCGACTGGAGCAGGTCGATGATGTAGATGCCGTTGCGCTCCGTGAAGATGAAGCGCTTCATCTTCGGATTCCAACGACGGGTCTGGTGACCGAAGTGGACGCCGCTTTCCAGCAGCTCCCGCATCGTGACGACGGCCATGGCCGCATCTCCTTGATTTTCTCGGTTGTGCCGCGGATGCCGGACGGCTTCCGCGCCTGACGCCCACGACGCGCCGTTGCCACGAAGGACCGAGGGGCGCTGACATCGGGGACACGGCCGTGACCGGCCTCGATGTCGGGGCGTGCGAAGTCGACCCGGTGACCCGGGTCGCCACCAGAAGTGTACGGGACCCACGGGGTGCCGGGTGACGCCGTTGTCCACAACCGGACGGTGGTCCACAGGTCCGGGCGGTGATCACGCGTCTCCGGAACGCTTTGCGGCATGCGAACGAGTCGATGGGCCCGGGCCGGTACGCGACCGGCCC
>NZ_NEUB01000005.1 GCF_002910825.1 Streptomyces sp. SM1
GCCCAGCAGGCGGAGCTTCAACTCCGCGCGCGCCTTGGACAGTTCGTCCTTCTCCGGGTGGCGGACCGACTCCAGCAGGGCCGGCACACCGGCCGCGTCCGGGGTCAGGACCGTCGCCGCCGCCACCGTCGGGAACGCCGCGCGGAACGTCTGCTCGGAGAGGCCGCCGGTGTTGGCCACCGCGTACGGCTTGCCGCTGGCCAGGAAGTCGGTGATCACGCTGGACACGTCACTGATCAGCAGGTCGGTGACGTCGAAGCAGGCGTAGAGCGAGGGGCGTGCCTCCGTGACGACCTGGTGCTCCCCCTCGGGCAGTGAGGCCCAGTACGCCTCCTCCCAGGCGGCGGTCGCCCGCGCCACCGCCTCGGCCCGGCCCGGTTCCGGGGCGGACTGCCTCAGCATCCGCTCGACCTGGTCGGCGTCGTCGCCGAACCCGTCCGTGGTGAGACGGTCCAGCTCCTGAGTGCGGAAGGCGAGTTCCTCCGAGCGGCCGGGGCGCGGCCCGGAGCCGGACCGGTTGGCCGCGCGGATGAGTTCCCGGATGCGACGGTCCGCGGCGCCCGCCCGCGGGTCCACCGAACCGGTCAGCGGGTGCGGCTTGTACAGCAGCCGCACGTCCGGGTCGGCGAGCAGGGCCCGTACCAGGTTCTCGCCGGCCGCGACCACCGACGTGTTGCCGGGTTCGCCGTCCCAGCCCTCCCAGGTCGGCGCGTACAGCACGGTCGTACGGCGCCCGGCCGGCGGGCCCGCGCAGGGAAGTACGGCGTCCAGCTGCGGGCGGCCGATCTCCACCACGTCCTTGTCCTCGACCCCGACCTCCGCCAGCGCGTACCGCTCACGTGCCGCCGGGCCGGCCACCCACACCTCGTCGTACGCCTTCGCGTAGGGATTGCACGACGACAGCTTGTCGCTCTCGCCGTGGTTGACGAAGGCGTGCTTGATCGTGGGGATGCGCAGCACCTGGGAGGTCTTGCCGGAGTTCGAGGGGTGGATGAGCACCTGGAGTGTGGAGTGCTCGAGCCGCATCAGCGTGGGCACCTTCGGCAGGCACACGATCGGGATGTCGGTCGGCGGGATCATGGACACCATGAACCGTTCCCGCAGGACGATGACCGGACGGGTGTCCAGCCGGGCGAGGGGCTCCAGCCACATGCCGGCCTGGTAGGCGGACGCCGACCCGCCGGAGAAGTACAGCCCGACCGTCGGCCGGTACTCCGCCAGCCACGCGTCGAACCAGTCGAGCACCTCCTGCTCGCCGGCGGGGCGCCGCCCGGGGAGCAGGCGCGGCAGCAGGGCGGCCAGTCCGGCCAGGGCGAGTGCCAGCGACAGCACGACACCGGCCGCCGCGAACCGGGTGTCGTCCGTCGCCGCCGTCGC
>NZ_NEUB01000092.1 GCF_002910825.1 Streptomyces sp. SM1
ATGAGAGCCGTGCCTCCGGCGACGGCGAGGGCGGCCGCGCCCCCGAGGACGGCGGTCCGCGTGGTCGCACCCGTCGCGGCGAGGTGGGGCCGTGCGTCGTGCGCCGCCCGCAGGATCAGGTCGGTGACCTCCCTCGGGTCGGTCTCCAGCACGGCGTGCGGGGCGTCGATCTCGACGGTGGTGGAACCTGCCCGCTCGGCCATGAAGCGCAGGTTGTCGGTGCCGATCGTGCGGTCGTCGGTGGGGATGAGGGCCCAGGACGGAATCGTCTTCCACGCGGCCGCCTTGCTCGGTTCGCTGCCGGAGAGGGCCGTCGCGGGCCGCTGCGAGGCAGCCAGCACGCCGGCGCGGCTCGCCTCCAGACGGTCACTCAGGAATACGTCGCTGAACTTGTCCGGCTTGAGATACAGATCGACGTTCGTGGCGTCCCCGCCGAGCGGAACGGCGTCCAGGGCGGTCGGGACGGGGGCGGTGGGGTCGTCCGTCACCCGGCTGCCGGAGTACTTGGCCGCCAACTCGAAGGCGGACTCCCCCTTGTCGGGGGCGAACCCGGCGATGTAGACGAGCGACTCGACGTTCGGATTTCCCGCCGCGGCGTTGGTGATGACGGCGCCGCCGTAGGAGTGGGCGGCGAGGACGACCGGGCCCTCGATGGTCCTGAGCCGGGCAGCGAGGTAGTCGGAGTCGCCGGAGAGGCTGCGCAGCGGGTTGGCGGTGGCGACCACCGGATAACCCCGGGCCCGGAGACTGGCGGCGACCTCGCTCCAGCCCGAGGCGTCAGCCCAGTATCCGTGGACGAGCACGACGGTCGGCTTGCTGTTCCCCGGTGCTTCGGCGTCCTCTCCCTTCTCGGACGCCAGGGAGGGGCCGGCGGCTATCAGGGCGCCGGCGGGGAGGAGGAAGGCCAGGGAGAGAGTCCGCCGGGCGGCGCTGTGCCGGGTGCTCTTCATCGTCACTCTTTCGTGGAGGGGAATGACTGCTGAGACGACCTTGCCCGCCGCCGACCGGCCCTGCAGTGCCGGTTGATCCGGGTGAGTGAAGATCGCGGGTGCGGGTGCGGGCGCCGCTTCACGGACGTGGGTAGGCATCGGCCGGGGCCGCCCGGCCGTGAGCCGGTACCGCTCCCACCGGAGACCGCACGCCGGCGCCGGTACCCACCGCGGCACCGCGTCCACGGCGAGGGCGCGCGTCCGGACCCGCAGGTCGGCCACGGGGAC
>NZ_NEUB01000093.1 GCF_002910825.1 Streptomyces sp. SM1
CTGGTGCTGGCCGCCACCGCGCTCGCCGCCGGGCGCGACATCGTCGTCAGCCGGGGCGAGATGGTGGAGATCGGCGACGGCTTCCGGCTGCCCGACCTGCTGGTCTCCGCGGGTGCCCGGCTGCGCGAGGTGGGGACCACCAACCGCACGACGGCCGCCGACTACGCCGAGGCCGTCGGCCCCGGGACCGCCTTCCTCCTCAAGGTGCACCCCTCCAACTTCCGGATCACCGGGTTCACCGCGGCGCCGGACGTCGGCGAACTCGCCTCACTGGGCGTCCCGGTCGTCGTCGACATCGGTTCCGGGCTGCTCGCCCCGCATCCGCTGCTGCCCGAAGAACCCGACGCCCGCACCCAGTTGACGGCCGGGGCGGCGCTCGTCACGGCGAGCGGCGACAAACTGCTGGGCGGCCCCCAGTGCGGACTGCTCCTCGGGCGGGAGGAGTTGGTCGGCGCCCTGTCCCGGCACCCGCTGGCCCGCGCCCTGCGCGTGGACAAACTGACCCTGGCCGCACTGGAGGCCACACTGACCGGCCCCGGTACCCCGACCGGAGAGGCGCTCGACGCCGCCCCGGAGGGACTGACCCGGCGCGCCGAGCGGCTCGCCGCCCTGCTGGACGCCGAAGGCGTCGACGTACGGGCCGTCCCGAGCGAGGCGACCGTGGGCGGCGGCGGAGCACCCGGGGTGACCCTGCCCAGCGCGGCCCTGTCGCTGCCCGAGCGGTACGCCGAGGTCCTGCGCACCGGAACGGACCCCGTGGTGGGGCGCCTGGAGTCCGGCCGGTGTCTGCTCGACCTGCGGGCGGTGCCGCCCGCGGACGACGAGCGCCTCGCCGACGCCGTCCGGTCCGTCGGGAGGAGGTAGCGGGCATGCGGGTACTGGCCACCGCCGGGCACGTCGACCACGGGAAGTCCGCCCTCGCGCGGGCGCTGACCGGGATGGAACCCGACCGGTTCGAGGAGGAGCGGCGCCGGGGCCTGACCCTGGACCTCGGCTTCGTCTGGACCCGTCCCGACCTGCCCGGCGGCGAACAGCTGGCCCTCGTCGACGTGCCGGGCCACGAGCGGTTCGTCGCCACCATGCTGGCCGGTGTGGGACCCGTGCCCGCGGTGCTGTTCGTGGTGGCCGCCGACCAGGGCTGGCAGGAACAGTCGCAGGAGCACCTGGAGATCCTCGACGCGCTCGGTGTGCGCCATGCCGTGCTCGCCGTGACCCGCGCCGACCTGGCCGACCCGGAACCCGTGCGCGCGGACGCGGTGGAACGCATCGCCGCCACCTCCCTGGGCACCGTGCCCTCCGTCGCCGTGAGCGCGGTGACGGGCGGGGGACTGGGACGACTGCGGGAGGAACTGGCCCGCCTGGTGAGCGCGTTGCCCGTCCCGCCGGCCGACGCGGAGGTACGGCTGTGGCTCGACCGCGCCTTCACCGTGCGCGGTCACGGGACGGTCGTCACCGGCACCCTGGGCGCGGGCACCCTGCGCGTCGGCGACCGGCTGGTGACGGGAGACGGCACGACCGGGCTGCGGGTGCGCGGACTTCAGTGCCTGGGGGAGGACCGGTCCTCCGTCGGCGGGGTGGCGCGCGTGGCCGTCAACGTCCACGGGGGGCCCGGCGCGGAACTGGGCCGGGGCCAGGTGCTGCTGACCCCGGACCGCTGGCCGCTCACCGGCGTGTTCGACGCCCGGGTCACCGGGACACCCGTCGAGGACCTTCCCCGGCAGACCACCCTGCACCTCGGCACCGCGGCGGTGCCGGTGACCGTACGGCCGCTCGGCGTGGACACGGCCAGACTGACCGCGGCCCGCCCGCTGCCCCTGCGGATCGGTGACCCATGCGTGCGGAAGGCTGCGGTGCGGATCTCCGGGGTC
>NZ_NEUB01000094.1 GCF_002910825.1 Streptomyces sp. SM1
CGCTCCGTGCGCGGCGCGCTGCTGCTGGTCCCGGCCGTGGGCGCCGTGTGGGGAGCGCTGGACGAGTACACGCCGCTGCTGGTGCGGGGGACCGGCGTCGCCGACGGAACGGTTCCCTACCTGCTCCTGCTGATCTGGGCGGGCGCCACCGCCGGGAGCCTGCTGGCGGGGGAGGGCGACCGGCTCGGGACACGAGGCCTCGCCGCGCTGCTGGCCGGCGCGGGCATCGCCCTCGCCGCCGGCGCGATCGACGGCAGTCCGCGGGGGCTGGTCCTCGTCGCCCTCGCCTTCGGCGGCTTCCAGGCGGCGACCGTGCTGGCCGACGCCCGGCTCCAGCGACGCATCCAGGACTCCGGGCGGGCCACCCTGACCTCGGTCGCGGGACTGGGCACGGAGCTGGCGACGGTCGCGGTCTACGGCGGCTACGCGCTGATCGCCTCGGGCCACGCCCACAGCACCGCCTTCGCGGTGTTCGCGGTGCCGTACCTGGCGACGACGGCACTGCTGCTCCTGGGAAGGAGAGCCGGGAACGCCGAACCACGGCCGTGAGGCGTCCACGGCCGTCCGCCGGCGCCCCGCCCACCGACCGCCGCCGGCCGGAGGGCGGGGCGGGGTGCCCGTCCTGAGTCCGGCGCACGAGCCCGCCCGGGAGGCGGAAGGGCGCCGTCGGGTGCGGGTGGACGTCCTGTCAGGCGTGGGTGAGCAGCGTCCTGTCGGATGCGGGTGGACCCTCCGTCCAGCGTGAACGAACCACGTCCCGACGGGTGCGGGCGAACACCCCGCCCAGCTTGGGTGAACCGTGTCTTCACCCCCCCCGGGGTGGGGATCCTCGGGGGCAGCAGGAGCGCTCGGTCCGGCGTCCCGTCGAGGCGCCGGGCCGAGCGGACATCCCCCGTGCCGGTACCCAGCGGCATCCCACCGGGCGCAGGGCGACGCCGGCCCCGCGCCGCCACCCGCCTCA
>NZ_NEUB01000095.1 GCF_002910825.1 Streptomyces sp. SM1
GAGGCCGGCCCGGGGCGCGAAGATCGCCGCGGCCGCCGTCAACCAGGCCAGCGTCTGGAACATCGCCAACCTGCTGACCATGCTGCGGCTGCTGCTGGTCCCGGCGTTCGTCATGCTGATGCTCGCCGAGGGCGGGAACGACCCGGCGTGGCGCTCGTTCGCGTGGGCGGCCTTCGCCGTCGCCATGATCACCGACCTGTTCGACGGTCATCTGGCCCGCACCTACGACCTCGTCACCGACTTCGGGAAGATCGCCGACCCCATCGCCGACAAGGCGATCATGGGCGCCGCGCTCATCTGCCTCTCCGCGCTGGATGATCTGCCGTGGTGGGTCACCGGGGTCATCCTCGGCCGGGAACTCGGCGTCACACTGCTGCGTTTCCTGGTCATCCGCTACGGCGTCATCCCGGCGAGCCGGGGCGGCAAGCTCAAGACCCTCACCCAGGGCATCGCCGTCGGCATGTACGTGCTGGCACTGACGGGATGGCTGGCGACGCTGAGGTGGTGGGTGATGGCCGCGGCGGTCGTGCTGACCGTGGCGACCGGACTCGACTATGTGAAACAGGCCATTGTGCTCCGCAGGCAGGGAATCGCCGAGCGCAAGGCGGCGTTGGAGGAGACGGAAGCGTGAGCTCCACGGCCACCGAGGTGGTGCGACTACTCACCGTGAACGGTGGAACGCTTGCCGTCGCCGAGTCGCTGACCGGTGGCCTGGTGGCGGCGGAGATCACCTCTGTTCCCGGGGCGTCCAAGGTCTTCCGCGGGTCGGTGACGGCCTACGCGACCGAACTGAAGCACCGGCTGCTCGGTGTGGACGCCACTCTGCTGGCGCAGCGGGGAGCGGTGGATCCGCAGGTGGCGGCCCAGATGGCGGCCGGCGTCCGCGAGGCACTGGGTGCCGACTGGGGCGTCGCCACCACGGGCGTCGCCGGCCCGGACCCGCAGGACGGGCAGGCCGTCGGGACGGTGTTCGTGGCCGTGGCCGGACCGTCCGGAGCCGGCTCTGTTTCCGCCGGTGGCGGAAAAGTGCAGCGTCTGCGGTTGAACGGCGACCGTGCGGAAATTCGTATGGAGAGTGTACGGAGCGTACTCGCGCTGCTTCTGACGGAGCTTGCGGGCGAACAGACCGGGAATGAGCGGGCACAGGATACGGAACGGAACGGGGGGTTTTGATGTTTGCAGCCCTGAGTGAACACGACATCGCTCCCCGCACGGCCGCGGCACTAGGCGGTACGGTGGGGCGAGAAGGATGCGGCTACGCGGTCCGAGGAGGGAGCCACCGATGATTCTGCTCCGTCGCCTGCTGGGTGACGTGCTGCGTCGGCAGCGCCAGCGCCAGGGCCGTACTCTGCGCGAAGTCTCCTCGTCCGCCCGAGTCTCACTCGGCTATCTATCCGAGGTGGAGCGGGGGCAGAAGGAGGCTTCCTCCGAGCTGCTCTCCGCGATCTGCGACGCGCTGGACGTACGGATGTCCGAGCTCATGCGGGAAGTGAGTGACGAACTCGCCCTCGCAGAGCTGGCCCAGTCTGCTGCAGCGACCCCCAGCCAGCCCGTACCCACGCCGGTTCGTCCGATGCTGGGTTCCGTATCGGTGACCGGTGTGCCACCGGAACGGGTGACCATCAAGGCGCCCGCCGAAGCGGTGGACGTCGTCGCCGCGTGAGCACGGTGCTCGTCGCCTGCGCGGTGTGAGGTGTGGGATGCCCCGGTAGGGGCCCTTCCGGGAAGGTCCGGAGGGGTGCCGCCGGGGTTTTTCGCGTCCGTGACCGGTCCGTCGCGCTGCCGCGCGCGTCGCCGTGTGCGTTTGCCGGTGCGGCCCGGGACCGTCATCGTTGAAGGACGGGGGTCAGCCACGGAGGTGCGGATGTACGTCGTGAAGAGCCCGTTGTCCGACGAGAACCTGAAGACCGTGTCCGATGCGCTGCAGGGCGCCCTGGTCGACCTGGTGGATCTCGCCCTGGTGGCGAAGCAGATCCACTGGAACGTCGTCGGGCCGCGCTTCCGCTCGGTGCACCTCCAGCTCGACGAGGTCGTGACGCTGGCGCGTACGCACTCCGACACCGTCGCCGAGCGGGCCGCAGCCCTGGGTGTCTCGCCCGACGGGCGCGCCGCGACCGTGGCCGTCGGCAGCGGGATCGGCGTGACCCCCGAGGGCTGGGTCGACGACTCGGCCGCGGTGGGCGCGATGGTGGACGCGCTCGGCGCGGTGATCACCCGGATGCGTGAACGGGTCACGGCGACGGCGGACCCCGACCCGGTGAGTCAGGACATCCTGATCACGGTCACCGGCGACCTCGAGAAGCAGCACTGGATGTTCCAGGCCGAGAACGGGTGACCCGGCCATGGGGGCCGCCGGCCCCGAGGGTTGCGGCTCCGGAGAGGTGACGACGGGGCGGGCCGTGCGCCGGTGGGCCCTGGTGGCGTGCGGACTGCTGTGGTGGTGGGCGGTGGCGCGACTGCTGCTGATACCCGGTTCCGGTGCGCTGGAAGGGGCGGTCGCGGCCGGTGGATGGGGACTCAGCGTGCTGCCGGTGGATTGCGTGCCCAAGGCGCGGGCGGACGGCGCCCTCGCGGCGGGGCGGTGGCGGCGGGCCTGGCGCCCGGGCGCCGGACCGGACGAGGAGCGCTGACGATGTGCCCGGCGCGCTACGTGCCGTGCCGTGTGCGGTCAGCGGGGACGGCCCTGTGACCGTGCGGGGGCCGGGCCCGGCTGGCAGGTGGGGCACCAGTACGTGGGGCGTTCGCGTGAGCCGTCGCCCTGGTCGGCGAGGCGGATCGGCGTGCGGCAGCGCAGACAGGGGCGACGGGCCCGGCCGTACACGAAGAGCTCCTGTCCGCGGCGGCCCGTCGTACTGCGTACCGGGCGTTCGCGGTTCAACTCCAGCAGCTTCCTGGCGAGTTCCGGCAGCTTCTCGGTGCGATCGGCGGACAGCTCACCCACGGGGAGCCAGGGGGTCACGCCGAGCAGGAAGCAGAGTTCACTCTTGAAGACATTGCCGATACCGGCGAGGTTGCGCTGGTCGAGCAGGGCCTCGCCGAGCGGGCGGGACGGCTCCCGCAACAGGTTGGCCAGCGCCGCGCCCGCGTCCCAGTCCGGGCCCAGGAGATCGGGGCCGAGATGGCCGACCGCGCGGTCCTCGTCGGCGGTCCGCAGCAGTTCCAGGACGGGCAGCCGGTAGCCGACGGCGGTGCGGTCGGTGGTGCCGAGGATGGCGCGGATCTGGTGGACGGGGCCGCCGTTCCACCGTTGCCCGTCCGTGTACACCCTCCAGGAGCCGTCCATCCTCAGATGCGAGTGCAGGGTCAGGCCGCCCTCCAGGCGGGTCAGCAGGTGCTTGCCCCGCGGGGTGACGTCCAGCACGGTACGGCCGGTGAGGTCCGCCGTGGCGTACCGGGGCACCCGCAGGTCGCTGCGGGTCAGCACCCTGCCCGCGAGGGCGTCGTGCAGCCGTCGCGCGGCCTGCCAGACCGTGTCTCCTTCGGGCATGCGTCCAGGGTGGCACGCGAGGACGGCGCGGCGGGCGTGCGGCCGTTCCGTCCGGCCGGGGTCGCGGACCGGAGCTCCCGGGGACGGTGGCGGCGGGTCTCCGGGGGTGTCCTACCGGTATGCGTGCGGAATCGGTGTGCGAGGTCGGGGACGCCGGGGTCAGGTGCGCGGTCGTCGCGGTGGGGTGCTGGAGTCCGTGGTGCCGGCGGGGTGGTGGTGGCGGGCTTGGATGTGTCTCACCGTGGGGCGCTCCCCGGCAACGCCGGGGTCAGGCGCGCAGGCGTAGGCCCCGGGGTGTGGCCACGAAACCCGCGGCCTCCAGCA
>NZ_NEUB01000096.1 GCF_002910825.1 Streptomyces sp. SM1
GGGGCTGCCCGACCGGCCCTGGCACGACGCCCGCCGGCTGGACATCGACCTGCTGCTGTGGCGGCTGCGGGACCACCCGGACCTGGCGGCGTTCGTGGACCGCGCGATCGGCCCGGTCCTGGACCACGACCGACGCTCCAGACCGCCGCTGCTGCCCACCCTGGAGACCTACCTGGCGCATGCCGGGCGCAAGGCGGAGACGGCCCGGGGACTGCATCTGAACCGGCAGACCCTCTACAACAGGCTCGCCCGCATCGGTGAGTTGCTGGGCACCGACCTCGACGACCCGCAGACGGTCCTGGCGTTGAGTCTCGCCCTGCGGGCACGGCGGCACGTGCCCTGAGGTCAGATCAGCGGCCGGGGGCGCGTCAACTCGTCGTACACGCTGAGCACCTGGGCGACCGTCTCGTCCTCCGTCGGCCAGCCGGCCGCCTGCCGCGCGCCCCGGTCCCTGAGCAGTTCCCGCCGCCCGGGATCGTCCAGCAGCCCCGCGACGGCGTCGGCGAGCGCCCGCGCGTTGCCGTACGGGACGAGTTCGGCGGCGTCGCCGACGAGTTCGGGGATGCCGCCCACGCGGGTCGCGACGAGCGGCACGCGCGCGTGCAGGGCCTCCTGGGCGAGCGGGGAGCGCGCCTCCCACCGGCTCGGCAGCAGCGCGATGTCGGCGGCGGCGAGCAGATCGGGGATGTCCTCGCGCGGTCCGACGAGCCGGACCGGCAGCTCCTCGTCCTCGATCCGGCGCTGGAGTTCCCCGCGCAGCGGTCCCTCACCGGCGAGCACCACCAGCGGCACGGGGTCGAGCCGCCGCCACGCGTGGGTGGCGTCCAGCAGGATGTCGTAGCCGCGGTGCCGCTCGAGCGATCCGACGGCGACGAGCAGGGGGCGGCCGATGGCGCCGAGTTCGGCCCGGAGCTTGGGCCGCA
>NZ_NEUB01000097.1 GCF_002910825.1 Streptomyces sp. SM1
ACCGCGCCCGGTGTGGTCCGGGGCCGCGTCGGGGGACGTGCGCCCCGACGGCTGCCCGGCCCGGAGGGACGGAGGACGGCGCGGATCGGCGCAGGTGGCACTCCGAAGTCGCCGCGACACGAAGTGATCACCTCGGCGCTCCCGCCCGGGGGCGCGGCCGTACCACCCGTCCCGGCCGGCACCCGGGCGGTGATCACCGCCTCGGGGCCGGTTCCGCGGACCGTCCAGTACCTGTGGCGGGACGTGTTCACGAATCCCGTCGAACCCGTACCGCGGTCGGCAAGGCCCGAAGGCCCGCGCACGAGGAGGACCTCGGACACCGCGGGTCCCGTCGGTCACGGCCTGGCCGGCGCGGCCTCCCCGTCCGTGGCGGCCCCCAGGCGCGGGCGCACAGGGACTG
>NZ_NEUB01000098.1 GCF_002910825.1 Streptomyces sp. SM1
GTCCGCAGCCGGCCCGGACCAGGTCGCCGAGAGTGAGGCCGTAGCGGGCGCGGAAGGTCTCGCCGGGGCTCTGCCCGTGGTCGGAGAGGACGACGATCCGGTACGGGCGCGGTGCGTGCTCGGCGACGCTCTCGATCAGGGCGAGGGCGCGGTCGAGACGCTGGAGGACCTTCTCGGTGTCCCGGCCGGTGGGCCCGGAGTGGTGGGCGACCTCGTCGTAGGCCACCAGGTCGGCGTAGACGGAGGTGCGGCCGGCCAGCAGGTCGCCCGTCACGGCGGCCACCACGACGTCCCGCTGGACGACGGTCGCGAAGGCCCGTACGAACGGGTAGAGCCCGCCGCGGGAGACGCGCGGGCGCTGCTCCCGGAAGCGGGCCCGGGTGGACTGGCTGATCTCCCGGCCGACCTCGGCGACGAAGGACAGCGCGGTGCGCACCGCGTTGGCGGGGTCGGAGAAGTAGGCGAAGTAGCCCGAGCGGGAACGGGCGGCGGGGCCGCGGCGGCGGGTGGCGATGGACAGCACCAGGGCCTGTTCGTCGGCGCCGCCGCTGAACAGGTTGCCGCGGCTGGCGCCGTCGGCGGCGAGCAGTCCGGCGTGACCGGAGTACTCGATGGCGCGGGCCTGGAGTTCCGCGGCGCTGGTGGGCCGGTTGCAGACCATGACCTCGCGGCGGGCCTTCTCGTACCAGCGGAAGGCGGGGACGTCGTGGTTGCTGCCGTGCAGGATGCCGAGCTGGCTGGCGCCGGTCTGGCTGGACCAGTCGGTGCGCCAACGGGTGAGCCGGTGGGAGGGCCGGTCCCCGCCGTTGCCGGTGCCGAGCCAGCGGGCGACGGTGGGCATCAGCCCCTTGTCGACGGCGGCGAGGAGCACGTCGTGGCCGACGCCGTCGAGTTGCAGGAAGACGGTGCCGGGGGTGGCCGGGCAGGGCGGGGCGGAGCCCCGTCTGCGGTCGGCGAGGCGGTAGAGGCGGCGGCGGTAGGCGTCGTCGTCGCGTACGGCGAGGGCGGCGCCGGTGGCCGAGGCGACGGCGGACATGACGGCGGCGACCACGACCGCCGTCTCCGGGGCGGCGGCGCCCCGTTCGACGGGGTTGACGTACAGGGCCAGCCAGAGCAGGGCGCCGTTGAGGAAGAACACCAGCAGCCCGAGGACCAGTGCCGGTACGAGCAGCAGGAGACGCACCAGCAGCGGCCAGACGAGGGCGGACAGCAGGCCGAAGGCGCCGGCGCCGAGGGCGGCCGTGACCGCGATGTCGGTGGCGCTGCCGCCGTCCGCCGAGCGCAGCCGGAAGTCCGGCAGGATCCCGGCGAGCAGCAGCATGGTCAGGGTGGAGACCACCCACACCGTGACACTCCGCCCGATCTGACTGGCGACCCGTCGCCAACGCCCGCCACCCACGCCCCGTACACCTCACGTCCCGGCCGGTCCGGCCCGTCTCCACCCTGTCACAACGGCCGGAACATGCATTTCGTCCCCGCCCGCGCGGCCCTTCGGTCCCTCGCCCCGCAGCCCCTCGGCGCCCGGCCCCTCGGCGGCTCAGCGGCTCAGCGGCTCAGCGGCTCAGCGGCCGTCGTAGCCGGCGGTCGGCATCGACAGCCTGCGGTGCACCCGCGCCTTCATCGCGGCGTCGTACGACGGCTCCGCGCGCCCCACGGTCTCCACGCGCACCCCGCGCCGCGCGCACTCGGCGGTGAACTCCGGAACGGAGGACAGCGCACGCTCCAGTACCCGCAGACTGGGCGCCACGAACAGGTCGGCGCCGGGCCGCACCCCCTCCCACAGCCGGCCGTGATCGGCCCGCAGCCCCCGCACCAGCAGTTCCCGGGCCACCACGTGGCCCTGCTCGGCGGCCCAGCGCGCGCACATGGCGTGCTGGCTGCGCGAGTCCACCAGGAAGGGATCGGCGTCCAGCTCCTCCAGTGGCGTCAGACTCGCGATCGCCGTCACCCGCACCGGCCCCATGGCGTCCCCCTCACCCCCCGGTTTTCGCCGCCGACCCTACTCCTGCGCGTACGCTTCGGGGAGGCGCGCGAAGGAGGCGAAGAAGTGCCGGTGGACGTCACGTGGTGGGGGCACGCCACCTGCACGGTCGAGGACTCGCACACCCGCGTGCTCACCGACCCCCTGTTCGCCCGCCGGCTCGCGCATCTGCGCCGCCGGCGCGGCGAGGTGCCGCCCGCCGACGCCCGGCACGCGGACGTCGCCCTGGTCTCCCATCTGC
>NZ_NEUB01000099.1 GCF_002910825.1 Streptomyces sp. SM1
CGCCCACCAGCGGACGCAGCATGTCGTCACCCACGCCGAACCGCTCGCCGCCGCCACCCTCCTCGTCACACACAGCGCCGCGGAAGCCGCCGAAGCGGTCCTGGCCGGATCGCCCAAGGCGGCCCGCTACGGCCCCGCCGCCTTCGACGCCCTCCTCGGCGCCCGGCTCGCCGGGTCCGGTGTCCTGGTCCGCAGCGGGCGGCGACTGTGGCAGCTGGAGATCGCCGACTCCCTCGTCCTGCACGCCGACACCCTGCGCGACCCCGCGCCGCCCGCGGACGGAGCCGTGTTCCACGACCCCGTCGACCCCTGCGCCGAGGCCGTCCTCGACGCGGCCCGCCGGGCGGGACTGCACGTCGTCATCACCGGCGGCTCCGACCTGAAGGACATCACCCGCCTCGCCGACGAGGTCGCCCCCGCCGGCCTGCCGTTCGGCGACGTCGTACGGGCACTGCAGAGCGACGGGCACATCGTGGTGAGCGTCGCCCGGATCGCCGCGCACGGCGACGACGACGTGGCGGCCGGCCTGCCCGCCGGCGACGTGGCCATCGCCCTCACCGACGCTCGCTCGGCGGTCGCCTGGGGC
>NZ_NEUB01000100.1 GCF_002910825.1 Streptomyces sp. SM1
GGGCCGCCGGGGCCGGGCGGCCTCCTCGACGGTGTGATCGATCTGGTGCCGGCGAGGAGTGCGGTCGGCGCCGGGCTGCGCCGGGCCCGGGACATGCTGGACTACGGCGACGCCGCGACCGTCGCGGCCGTGCTCGGTTGCGGACGGCGTACGACCGCCCATGACACCGTGCCCTTCGCGCTCTGGTCGGCCGCCCGCTCCCTGGGCGACTACGAGCGGGCCTTCTGGACGACCGCGCAGGTGGGCGGAGACGTCGACACGACCTGCGCGATCGTCGGTGGGGTGATCGCCGCCGGAAAGGCCGGAGTGCCACCCGCCGAGTGGGCCGACCGGGTCGAGCCACTGCCCGGGTGGGTGCGGACCTCGGTCTGAGGTCCGCGGAGGGCGGCCGGAGGTCCGGGGGCGGGACGGAGCTTCCGGGGTTCGGAACTCTCCGTACACCTCGGGAACTCTCTGTGACGGTCCGCTCGTTGTCAGGACATCCACTGTGCGAGGCGTGAGCTCCGACAGCTACCGGTGTGCCGCGCGGGACGTCGTCGCGTCGGTCGCGCGGTGCGCATCTGCCTCGTCGGTTGCGTGGTTGGTGTCTGCTACGTGGGTCGAGTCGGTCGTGTCGGGGAGAGGGGCGGTTGCGGTGATCATGAACGCGTGGCTCGTCGTTCTGCTCGCGACGGCGGCCCTGGCGCCGCGCCTCGCGGGTCGGCCCGGCGCTCTCCGGCCGACCCCCGTGACGCCGGTCGGAGAGCTGCCGGGCCGGACCCGCGGCATTCCGGGCTCAGCCCATGCCGGGTCCCGCCGAGCCGGACAGGGCCTCCAGGTCGCTTTTGCGGACCCGGATGACGAACCACGCGGTGGCCAGGGCGAGTACGGCCATCGCGGCAGCGGGGATGAAGGCCGTGGAGATGCCCTCCGTGAGCACCTCGTGTCCCCAGGGCGCGGGCAACTGCTGCGTCTGGGCGAACTCCGCCTTCTGCTCCGCCGTCCCGTGCGCGAGGAAGTCCGGGACCTGCTTCTCCGCCTCGTCCCTGCTCGCCGTGCCGAACACCGTCGTCAGCAGGGCCAGCCCCACCGACCCGCCCACCTGCTGGGTGGCGTTGAGGAGTCCGGACGCCGCGCCGGCCTCGTGCTGGGCCACCCCGGACACGGCGGTGAGCGTCAGTGTCACGAAGTTCAGGCCCATGCCGAAGCCGAAGACCAGCATGGGGCCCAGGATGCCGGTGACGTAGGAGCTGTCGGAGCTGATCAGCGTCTGCCAGGCAAGACCGATCGCGGCGAGCGCCGAACCGACGAGCATGAACGGCTTGGGGCCGAACACGGGAAGGAACCGCTGCGACAGCCCGGCGCCGAGCGCGATGACGACCGTCACCGGCAGGAAGGCGAGACCCGCCTCGATCGGCGTGTACCCGAGGACGTTCTGCACGAAGAGGACGATGTAGAAGAACATGCCGAACATCGCCGCGGCCAGGCTGAGCATGATCACATACGTGCCCGCGCGATTGCGGTCGGTGAACATCCGCAGGGGAGTGATCGGCTCCTTGGCCCGGGACTCGATCAGTGCGAAGGCCACCAACAGGACCACGGCGGCCACGAAGGAGCCGATGGTCACGCCGTCCTTCCAGCCTTCCTCCGCGGCCCGGATGAAGCCGTAGACGAGGGAGGCCATACCGGCGGTCGAGGTCACCGCACCCGCGATGTCGAAGCGGCCGGTGTGCCGCTCGGATTCGTTGATGTACATCGGTGTGAGTACGGCGATCAGCAGGCCGATCGGCACGTTGACGAAGAGCACCCACCGCCAGTCGAGCCACTCGGTGAGCATGCCGCCCGCGAGCAGCCCGATGGCGCCACCGCCGGCGGACACCGCGGCGAAGACACCGAAGGCCCGATTGCGCTCGGGTCCTTCCGGGAACGTGGTGGTGATGAGTGCCAGCGAGGTGGGCGACGCGATCGCGCCGCCCACGCCCTGCAGTACGCGTGCGGCCAGCAACTGCCACGGCTCCTGGGCGAACCCGCCGAGCAGCGAGGCGAAGGTGAACAGCAGGATGCCGCTCATGAAGACACGGCGGCGGCCGAGGATGTCGCCCGCGCGGCCCCCGAGCAGCAGCAGACCGCCGAAGGTCAGCGTGTACGCGCTGACCACCCAGGTGAGGTCCGTGGTACTGAACTGGAGAGCGTTCTGAATATGCGGCAGCGCGATGTTCACAATCGTCGCGTCGAGTACCACCATGAGTTGGCAGGCCGCGATGACGGTGAGCGCGACGCCGGGACGTCCCTGTCGGCGGGCCGCTCCCGGCTTCTGGTCATGGATCAACGGAGAGGTTGTCACTATAGGTCCCCCACAAGTGTGTCAGTGAACGCTCGCGTTCACTGTTGCGCCAACGGTAGGAGTCCTCGACAGTGAACGCAAGCGTTCACTGAAACGGGTCGCCCGGTGTGTCCCCCTCAGTCACCGCGCGGCGCGTGTTTCATCCCCGAATGCCCACTTCCGCTGCTCGTTGGAGAGAGTCAGATGGTTACTTCGAGCTGGGCGGCCGCTGATGCCCAGACGGCCGCTTCCCGTCGCCGCGGTGCCGTGCTGGAACGCGCGATCCTCGATGCCGCGCTGGAACAGCTGAGCACGGTCGGCTGGAACGGCCTGACGATGGAAGGCGTCGCCGCCGCCGCCCAGACCGGCAAAGCGGCTGTCTACCGGCGCTGGCCGTCCAAGGAGGACCTGGTCGCCGACGCCCTGTGGGCCGGGCTGCCGCAGTTCGACGCGGTACCCGATCTGGGGAGCGTGCGCGAGGACCTGCTGGACCTGTGCCGGCGAGCGCGCGACGCGATGTTCTCCCCCTCCGGTTTCGCGGTGCGCTCGGTGATTTACGAATGTGACAGCACGCAGGCCGAGCGCTTCCACGCCGTCATCTTCGAGGGTGTCGTAGAGCCGGTCATCAGAATGCTGCGCGAGGTGATCGAGCGCGGAATCAAGCGGGGAGAGGTGCGGGCCGACGCGGCGAACGGCTATGTCTTCGACGCCATCCCGGCGATGATGATGTACCGGTCGAAGATGTGCGGCAGCGAACTGGCGGACATCGATCTGGAGGAGATGATCGACCAGTTGATGGTTCCGCTGCTGCGGCACAGCGACTCGTGACACGGGCGCCGGGCGGATGCCGGCGCAACTCCGGGACCGGGGTGTCGCCCGCCGTCGGGGGCGGCGTACGCTAAGGGCGCCATGCCGTACGAACCACCAACTCACACCGTCGAGCGCTCGCTGCGCGCCACGACCGGAGCGAAGATCGTCGCGGGTGTCGACGAGGTGGGGCGCGGCGCCTGGGCCGGCCCTGTCACCGTCTGCGCGGCGATCACCGGACTGCGCCGGCCCCCGCAGGGTCTCACCGACTCCAAGCTCCTCACCGTCAAGCGGCGCACCGCGCTCGCCGAAACGCTGCGGACCTGGGTGACGTCGCACGCCCTGGGCCACGCGTCGCCCGAGGAGATCGATGAGCTGGGGATGACGGCCGCGCTGCGGCTGGCGGCGGTGCGCGCGCTGGAGGCGCTGCCCGTCCGGCCCGACGCGGTGATCCTCGACGGCAAGCACGACTACCTCGGGTCCCCCTGGCAGGTTCGTACGGTCATCAAGGGTGACCAGTCGTGCGTGGCGGTCGCGGCGGCCTCGGTGATCGCCAAGGTCCAGCGCGACAAAATGATGGCCGAACTGGGCATCGACCATGCAGACTTCGGTTTTGCGGACAACGCCGGGTATCCGTCGCCCGTACACAGGGCCGCACTGGACGTCCGGGGGCCCACTCCGTACCACCGGTTGTCATGGGCGTATCTTGATGCGCTGCCCCAGTGGCGGCATCTCAAGAAGGTCCGCAGCTTGACCGGCGCGCGTGTTCCGGAGATCGAGGGTCAGCTCGGCTTCGACTTCTGACGGGCCGCTCGCACTGATGTGCCACCCGGCGGCGCGAGCCGTACCAGCGTTTGATAAAAATCAGCCCATGCCTCTCCCTCCCGAGGAGCCTCAGATTCACGAGAGTGCCCAAGGTCCCC
>NZ_NEUB01000101.1 GCF_002910825.1 Streptomyces sp. SM1
CCGGGACGGAACTCCTCGTACGGGAACTGGGGGCGTCGGTCGTCGAGGAGATCGCCAACGAGTAGTCCCGGCTCCCGGCCCTCCGGGGGCGCGGGCCGGGAAGACGGGGAACGGGGGACGTACTCCCTCGCGGGGGGTGTTCGGAGGAACGTACAAGGCGACTCCCCCCGTCCCTTCGGAAGCCCGTACAAGGGGAACCCGCCGTCTCCCGTAGGCTGACCCCCGTGAAGGTCCTCGTCATCGGCAGCGGCGCCCGCGAACACGCCCTGTGCCACTCCCTGTCCCTCGACCCCGATGTCACCGCGCTGCACTGCGCGCCCGGCAATGCCGGCATCGCCGAGGTCGCCGAGCTGCACCAGGTCGACGCCCTCGACGGCGCCGCCGTGTCCGCGCTGGCCGTGCGGCTCGGCGCGGACCTCGTGGTGGTCGGCCCGGAGGCGCCCCTCGTCGCCGGGGTCGCCGACGCCGTGCGCGACGCGGGCATCCCGGTCTTCGGCCCCTCGAGGGAGGCCGCGCAGCTCGAGGGCTCCAAGGCCTTCGCCAAGGACGTCATGGCGGGAGCGGGCGTACCCACCGCCCGTTCGTACGTCTGTACGACGTCGGAGGAGGCCGACGCGGCCCTCAAGGCGTTCGGCGCCCCGTACGTCGTCAAGGACGACGGGCTCGCGGCCGGCAAGGGTGTCGTCGTCACGGACGACGTCGAGGCGGCCCGCGCGCACGCCGGAGGTTGCGACCGCGTGGTCATCGAGGAGTTCCTCGACGGCCCCGAGGTCTCCCTCTTCGCGATCACCGACGGCGAGACCGTCGTGCCCCTCCAGCCCGCCCAGGACTTCAAGCGCGCGCTGGACGGCGACGAGGGCCCCAACACCGGCGGCATGGGGGCGTACTCCCCGCTGCCGTGGGCCGATCCGAAGCTGGTCGACGAGGTCGTGGAGACGGTTCTGCAGCCGACCGTCGACGAGATGCGGCGCCGTGGCACCCCGTTCTCAGGCCTGCTCTACGCCGGTCTGGCGATCACCTCGCGCGGCGTCCGCGTGATCGAGTTCAACGCGCGCTTCGGCGACCCCGAGACCCAGGTGGTGCTGGCGCGGCTGAAGACCCCGCTGGGCGGCATCCTGATGGCCGCCGCCACCGGCAACCTCGCCCACCTCGAGCCGACGCGCTGGAGCGACGAAGCCGCGGTCACCGTGGTCGTCGCCTCGCACAACTACCCCGGCACCCCGCGCACCGGCGACCCGATCACCGGACTGGACGAGGTCGCCGCCCAGGACGCCCCGCACGCGTACGTACTGCACGCCGGGACGCGACGCGAGGGCGAGGCGGTCGTCAGCGCGGGCGGGCGCGTGCTGTCCGTCACGGCGACCGGCAAGGACCTCACCGAGGCCCGCGACCGCGCCTACCGCGCGGTGTCCCGGATCGGCCTGGACGGTTCCCGGCACCGCACGGACATCGCGGCGAAGGCGGCACGGGACGACGCGTAGCCGCGGCGCCGGTCCGTTCACCACCCGGCGCCGATGAACCCCGCAGGCCCCGGATCCGTCTCTGGATCCGGGGCCTGACCCTTGCCGTCCGTCGTCCACCTTTCCCCAAAGCCATTCCATCGGGTGAGCGATACGCCATCCGGCTGACGTGACCCGAGGCCCCAACTATGGTGCCGCGCAAGCGTTCCGGCACTTGGCCCACCGGCATTGCGATGTCGGTGGCGGGTGCCACAGTGGGGGCATGCGCAATGCCAGGACAGCGTCCGGAGCCGGGAGGGGGTGACGTCGGACCATGAGCGGAAGCGGAAGTGGAGGGGGAGCGGCTGCCACGGGGGGCCCGA
>NZ_NEUB01000102.1 GCF_002910825.1 Streptomyces sp. SM1
CTCGGCGGACCGTCCCTCCGGAGAGAACTCCGGGGATGCCTCGGACGGGTCCGCCCCACGCCCCGCTCCCGCGGGTTCACCCGCCTCCGGGAGGGACCCCGTCACCGCGGCATCCGGGGGCGAGCCGGGCTCTGCGGCCCCACCACCCTGGAGAGCGCCCGGTGGCGCACCAGGCACGGACGCCGGCACCCCGGGCTCGGTATCCGCACCGTCCGGCCCGGTAGCCCCGGCACCGGACCCGTCGGCCACCGCAACCTCACCTGACCCCGCCGTCCCCGGGCCACCGGCAACCGCACCCGCCCGACGCACCACCCCGGCGCCGAGCCCGGCACCCGGAACCACAGCGGCCGTACCCGACCCACCGGGCACCACGCCGTCTCCGGACCCGCCCGCCTCCGAG
>NZ_NEUB01000103.1 GCF_002910825.1 Streptomyces sp. SM1
CCGGTGGCCCGCCAGTGCGCGGCGAGCGCCACCATCACGGCGAACAGCACCGGCTGGACGACGTCCACGCGGTCGAGCGAGGGTGCGCCGGGCGCGCCGCGGAGCACCTCGGTCAGGGACCAGTTGGTGTGCGGGGCGAGGGCGCGTTCGCAGGCGGCTACCGTGGCGGCGAACGCCTCGGAGGCGTCGAGCGCCGCCACGGCCATCCCGGCCCACTGCGCACCCTGGCCGGGGAAGACGAAGACGGTACGGCCGCCGCGCGCCCGGCCCTGTACGGCGTGGGGCGCGGGTTCGCCAG
>NZ_NEUB01000006.1 GCF_002910825.1 Streptomyces sp. SM1
CGCTGATCGGCGTCGGCGCCCAGCTGGTCGCCGCGATCACCGTGGTGTTCGGCGTGACCGAGCGGATCCGGTACCGCCGCGGCACCACGGGCGACCGCTGGACGCCGGACGAACTGCCCGCCGCTCCGCGGCAGGACCGGGGCGGTGTCGCGGCGCAGGCCGCCGTGGCGTGGGACGTGCTGCTGTTCGCGCTGATCGTCTGGCAGCACACCGCCGAGCCGTACCGGGCGGACGGCGGCCGGCAGCTGGAGGTGCTGAACCCGGACCTGTGGTCGGGTTGGCTGTGGCCGGTTCTCGCCGGTCTCGCCGGTCTCGCGGTGGTCGGCGTCGCCCGGGTGGCCGGGCAGGGCTGGACCGTCCGGCTGGCCGGCTGGTACGCGCTCGCCCATGCGGCCTTCACACTGCCGCTGGCCTGGGTGCTGTACCGGCAGGAACTGTTCAACCCCGACTTCCTCGCCGACGCCAAGACCCTCTGGGAGTCCCAGGAGTCGGCCTACGGCGGGGCGGCGGTCATCGTGCTCGCCATCGGCGTCACCTCGGTGGCCAAGGCCTTCCGCGCGGCGCTGCGCTGACCCGGGGGGACGACAGAAAGGGGGGGGCCGCCCGGTCACGACCGGGCGGCCCCCCCTTCGTGCTCGCGTCACTCCGTGCTCAGCGCGTCCCGGATCCGGTTGCGGTCGACCTTCCCCGTCGATGTCCTCGGCAGCGGCTCGGACACCATCTCGAAGACGTGCGGCACGGCCGCCCGCACCGCACGCTCCGCACAGTACCGGCGCAGCGTCAGGACATTCACCGAGCCGGGCGCGGCCGGTCGCACGCGTGCGTGCAGGCGGTGGCCGGCGACCGGATCGGGCAGCGCGACGACGGCCGCCTCGGCCACCGCCGGGTGCTCCAGCAGGATGCTCTCGACGTGCTGGGTACTGACCTGCGTCCCGCGCACCTTGACCATGTAGTCGGTCCGCCCCAGCACGCTCAGCGAGCCGTCCTCGTGGAGCCGGGCGACGTCGCCGCTGCGGTAGTACACCACCCCGGGCACACCGTCCTGGTGCGGGGCGAACTTCTCGCCGTCGGGAACGTTGACGTAACCCGCTGTCTGGAAGGGGGTGCTGACGAGCAGTTCGCCCTGGCCGGGACCGGTCAGCGCGCGCCCGTCGTCCCCGGCGATCAGCCAGCGCACGCCGGGCAACGGGCGGCCGATCGGCAGCGGAGCGGTGACCGGTCCGGTGCGGTCGACCTCGTGGAGGAAGCTGTTGTTCGTCTCGGTGCAGCCGTAGTTGTTGAACCAGCGGGCGTGCGGGAACACCGGCGGCAGGCCCGCCAGCACCCGGGCGGGCATCGCCTCGCCCGCGAAGACCAGGTGCTCCGGGGTGGTCAGCGGGCCCGCCTCGGCCGCCGCCCGGGTGAGCAGCTCGAACAGCAGGGGAACGCCCTGGACCAGCGTCACGCGGTGGCCGGCGACCAGGCCGTGCAGATAGCGCGCCGAGGTGCCCCGCTCCGGGTCGGCCAGCACCACCGTCCCGCCGTGCGCGAGGGTGCTCCACACGTCCAGCAGGCACAGGTCGAAGTTGAGCGGCGCGTAGTTGAGGACCGAGGATCCCGGCCCGAGCGGGAAGGCGTCCCCCGCCCACCCGGTGAACCGGGCCACCGCTCCCTGGGACAGCGGCACGATCTTCGGCAGGCCCGTGGAACCGGAGGTGGTCAGCAGGAAGCCGGTGTCGTCCCCGGCGACCTCGGCGGGCGGGCGCGGACCCCGTCCGCCGCCCGGAGCGGCGGCGGACGGGTCCACCACGACGTCCACCAGCGGATCGTCGGCCGGCCCGAGGACCACCGTGCATCCGGCCTGCTCGTACAGCTCCTTCAGCGGCAGGTCGGGCAGTTCGTGGGAGGGCAGCAGGAAGCCGCGGCCCGCCATCAGACAGCCCAGGACGAGCGCCACCGCCTCCGGCGACTTGCGCACCCGCAGGCCCACCGGCCGCCC
>NZ_NEUB01000104.1 GCF_002910825.1 Streptomyces sp. SM1
ACCCGGCATGGCGGGGCCCCGCTCAGCGCCGTACGGCACCCGGCGCACAGGACCGTGCGGAGCCTGCCGCATCCGCCGCACTCGGCCGGGAGCACCAGGTCGGTGAGGTCGTGCCACCAGTCCCGCATGAGCCCACTGTGCAGCCGCCCGCCCCGCCCAGCCACCCCTGTGGACAACTCACGCGCCTGTGGACAACTCACGCGCCCCGGCCGGGCCGGACACCCGGCTCACCCCGGATAGACGGGCGCCGTTCCCTCCGTCACCCTCTGCCACGGTGCCCCGGAGGGCAGCCGTACGATCCCGTCCACGGAGTACGCCACCAGCGGTGCCAGTTCGTCCTCGGAGGCGGTGACGGTCTTGACGCCGGTCAGGGCGGCGGGCGGCGACACGTCCGGCGTGGAGCCGTCGACCTCGACGTACTTCATCTGCTCCACACCCTCGTGCTCGCGCCCGACCACCACGAGGCGGCTGTCCCCGGCCCACGACATGGCCGTGACCTCCTCCAGCTCGGGCGTCGCCGAGCGCAGTTCCAGCACGGTGACCGCCGGACGCCCGCCCCGCGCGCCGTCCGGACCGTCGTCCGCCCCGGTCCGTTCGATCCGCCCGATCAGCAGGGACCGGCGGTCGCCGTCCTCCACCACGAGCGCGATCCGCACCCCGTCGGCGGCCACCCGGACCGCCCGCACCCGGCCCGTCAGTCCCGGGGTCCGCACCTCGATCGGCTCGCCCTTGCCCTCCTCCAGCAGGTACAGCCCCGGGTTGCCCGGGTCGCGGTCGGCGACCCACAGCCCGCCCTGCGCGTCCCAGCTGGGTGTGGTCAGCCGGTCCTCCTCGGTCTTGCCCCGGCTGCTCAGCACGGGCTCCCCGAGGGAGCTGCCCGACACCAGGGAGGTGACGAACAGCGACCTGCCGTCGAGCGCGACCCCGGCCGCAGTGCGCTCGTCGCGTGCGACCGCCACCGACCGCAGTGCCGTCGCGCCCTCGCCCAGCGCCCCGGGCACGGGGTCCGGGTCCGTGTCGCTGCTGCCGGCGGCGATCCGCGCGAGCCGGCGCTCCTTGTCGACGAAGTACAGGTAGTCCGGCTGGTAGAGCGCGCCCCGGGTGGCCACGGTCTCGGCGCCCTCACGGGTGAGCGAGCACAGCTGCCCGCCGCCGGACCGCAGTTCCACCTCCTCCACCGCGGGACTGAGTCCGCGCAGGGTGAACAACAGCTGCGCGGCCATCTCCTCGCACCGGCCGGTGCCGACCTCGGCGGCGCTGTCGTTGAGCGGCACGGCCAGCCGGCCCCGGTCGTCCGGTGTGAGCGGTCCCGCGTCCTTCCGCAGCGCCGTCCCGGTGGGGAAACTCGACCGGACGACGGGGTCCAGCCAGGTGGTGGGCCCGCCGACGAGGGAGCGCACCATCCGGGTCGTGGGGTCGACGTGCCGGCGCACGTACACGGGATCGGCGACCGCCATCGGCAGCTCCGTGGCGGTGGTCGACGTGTGGTTCGAGGCGAAGTAGTACTTGTTGACGGACATGTAGTTGCGCTGGAAGTCCGACTTGCCCATGACGACGCCCTGCGGCACCGCGTCGATGCGCCACTGTCCGCTCTTCGCGTCCTTGGTGAGGTGCACGATCTTGTCGTACCGCCCGGAGTCGGGCGCGAACGACTGCTGTTCGTCCACGGTGGCGACCTTGGTGCCGCTGAGCGTGTAGGAGAGGGCGCCGGTGTCCTCCTGGTCCGGACGGTCGGCGTGGGCGGCCGGCCCGTTCGACAGGACGGTGGTGGACAGCTCCGGCCGCCAGGTCTTCGCCGCCTCGGGGGCCAGATACTGCCGCGCGGTCTTGTAGTCCGGATCGTCGCTGGTCAGAGCCTCCAGAAAGCCCTGGACGATCTGTGTGGGGGTGGCGTCCTCGCTCGGCGGCATGGCGAACACCCGCACCTGGGCGTCCTGCCGCGGCGTGGACTCGACGCCCCGCAGATCACCGTTGTCGGGCATCGACGCGCATCCGGCCAGCAGCACGGCCCCGCCGGCCGCGTACGCCGCCTTCCGCACCGATATGCCCCGGCCGCGCCCCGCGCGCTCACCGCCCACGCGATGCCTCCCCGTCCCTG
>NZ_NEUB01000105.1 GCF_002910825.1 Streptomyces sp. SM1
CTCCGCCGGAGACCCGCCGCCGTCCTCCGCCGGAGACCGGCCCTCGCCCTCCGCCGGAGACCCCGCGTCCGCGGGCAGCGACAGCACTCGGGTGGCCGTGTCGGTGGTCCTGCGTGCTTCCGAGGGGGACGCGTCGCGCGCCACCGCCAACCGGGGATCCCGCTTCTCGGGAACCGGACCCGCGCTCCCCGACGTCGGTTCTGCCGACGACTCGCGCTGCTTCGACCTGTCGGGGGACTCGCCCGCCACCGATGCCTCCTCCATGCGCCGCACGCCCCGCGTGCGTCATCCGAACCGTGAACCGCCCGCCCACGACAACGCTCGCAGCGCTGTCCGAACCATGTATCAGTGTCCTGTGCGCGGGACTTCCCCCACGGGGTGGACGAGAACGACATACCTACTGGTTCCACTACGAAGTGGTCACGCACCCTCGACAGACCGATGTGAGAGGGGTCACCCTGTCAGACATCCACGCGGGGAGGCATGGATGGGCAGGAGCCGCAGAACACTTCCGGAGGAGCTTCTGCTGCTGGCACTGGACCCGACCACGGGTACCACTGCACAGCCGCAGTCGCTCGACCTCGGTCTGGCCGGAGCACAGCTAGTGGAGCTGGCGCTGGCCGGACGGATAGCCCCAGACGGGGATCGTATCGCCGTGGTGGCGCCACGGCCGACTGGAGACCCAACACTGGACTGCGCGTTGGAGTTGCTGCGAAGGCGTGGCGCTCCTGTGCGGGCGGTCCACTGGATCGGCGGGCCGCGACTCGGGCTGCGCCAGACCTACCTCTCGCATCTGGAGCGGTGCGGCATGGTGCATGCCGTGGCCGGACAGATGTGCGGGGTGCTGCCGACGACGCGCTACCAGGCGACGGACACCGAGATCAGCCGGGAGATCAAGGCCCGGCTGGACTCCGCGATCCGCACCGGCGTTCCGCCGGACCCGCGGACCGCGGCGCTCGCCGCCCTGGCGCACGCGGTGGGCCTCGGCAAGCACCTGTATCCGGGGAACGAGGGACGCTCCTCGCGTTCCCGGCTGCGGGACCTGATCCGGCACGACCCGATGGGCGGACTCGTCGCGCACGCGGTGATGGACGTCCAGAACGGCGCCGCGGCCCAGCCGCGCCGCGGTTCCGCACCGGCGGGC
>NZ_NEUB01000106.1 GCF_002910825.1 Streptomyces sp. SM1
CGCAGGTCCCGGTGCGGGGACGAGGCGGCGGCCCAGGAGTCCCGGCGCGCGTACGGCCACCTGGTCCTCGCCCTCGTGTCCGGCCAGCACCGCGCACAGCCCTTCCAGCGCAGGTCCGTCCAACAGCTCCGGCAGGTCGACCAGGCCGCCCCAGCGCCGCGGGTGCTCCAGCGCCGCGACCCGGCCCAGGCCCCACACCTGGGCCTGCTCGGGGCGGACCGGTGTGGTGCCGTCGGCCGCCACCGCACCGCGGGTGGCGCACCACAGGGGTGCGTCGATGCCGCTTTCGCCCAGGGCCTGGAGCAGCAGCAGGGTGCCGGTCAGGCAGGCGTCGAGCGTGCGCAGCCGCGGATGGGGTCCCTCGGCCAGGCCCAGCAGCGACAGGACGCCCTCCAGCGCGCCGAACTCCGGGAGCAGTGCGGCCAGTTCCGTCCGTTCGACGGTGCCCCCGACCCGGATCACGACCACGTCGGCGCCGTGTCCGGCGAGGGCCTGTTCGCAGGCGAGCGCGGTGTCCTCGGCACCGGGTCCGTCCGGGGTGACGAGCAGCCAGCGGCCGGAGAGCCGGGCCTCGGCGGGCGCGGTGAGCGGCTGCCACGCGATGCGGTAGCGCTGCGGTCCGGCCGGGGCCGCGGTCGCCCGGCGGGAGCGCCAGGCGGCGGGGGCCGGGTCGAGGGCGGCTTCCGGCCAGAAGCGCCTGCGCTGGAAGGCGTAGGTGGGCAGGTCGACCCGGCGTACGTCGGTGCCGCTCCAGCCCGCCGACCAGTCCACCGGTACGCCGTGCAGGTGCAGCGAGGCGAGTGCGGTGCGGACCGCGTCGGTCTCGGCCCGGCCGTCGCGCAGCAGCGGCACCGTCCGGTGGGCACCGGAGGCGGAGGCGGAAGCGGAACTGGTACCAGGGCCGGCTTCCTCGGGACCGGCTTCGGGCTCGGCGAGGCAGGTGTGCAGCATGCCGGACAGCACGCCGCCGGGGCCGAGTTCGAGGAACGTCGTCGCACCCTCGGCCCGCAGCCGGCGGGCCCCCGACAGGAAGCGGACGGTGTCCCGTACGTGGCGCACCCAGTGGTCCGGGGAGCGGAGTTCGGCGGCCGTGGCCATCCGGCCGGTCAGGTTGGAGACGATCTCGATGCCGGGCGCGTGGTAGGTCAGCGACTCGGCCACGTCCCGGAACGCGTCGAGCATCCCGTCCATCCGGGCGGAGTGGAAGGCGTGGCTCACGCTGAGGCGCCGGGTGCGCCGGCCGCGGGAGCGGAGCGCCCCGGCCAGCCGCCGTACCGCGTCCTCGTCGCCGGACAGGACCACGGAGGAGGGCCCGTTGACGGCGGCGACGTCCACCGCGCCCCGCTCCGGGTCCTGCCCGGCGCGGGGCGCGAGGCCGTCGTGCAGAGCCTGGCGCACTTCCTCCTCGGTGGCCTCCACGGCCACCATCGCCCCGCCCGCGGGCAGCGCGTCCATCAGCCGGCCCCGGGCCGCGACCAGCGCGCAGGCGTCGGCGAGGTCCAGTACGCCCGCGGCGTGGGCGGCGGCGAGTTCGCCGATGGAGTGCCCCATCAGCAGGTCGGGCCGCACGCCCCAGTGCCGTACGAGCCGGAACAGCGCCGTTTCCAGGGCGAACAGCGCGGGCTGGGTGTACCGGGTGCGGTCGAGCAGCTCCGCCCCGGGGGTTCCGTGCGCGGCGAACAGGATGTCGCGCAGGGGCAGGTCGAGATGCGGGTCGAGCCCGGTCAGCACCTCGTCGAGGGCGTCGGCGAACACCGGGTCTTCGCGGTAGAGCCCGGCGCCGGCCCCGGCCCGCTGGCTGCCCTGTCCCGGGAAGAGGAAGGCGGTCCGGCCGGAGTGCCCGGCGCCGCCGGTGAGCAGCCGGCCCGCCGTGGTGCCCCGCGCG
>NZ_NEUB01000107.1 GCF_002910825.1 Streptomyces sp. SM1
GCCGTCCACTCCGCCATCGCCCTGCTCACCCTGACCACGGAACGCTCCCGCTCCCTGCACGCGACCGAACAGCGGATCGGCGCCGCCGTGCTGCGCATGCTGCTCGCCGGGGAACCGGACCACGCCCGCGCGGTCGCGGGGGACCTGTACGGAGCGCTCCTCGACGCGCCCTTCCGGATCATCGTCGCCGTCGGCACCGAGGCGAACGGTGACGCGCTCGGAGCCCTCGCCGAGACCGCGGAGTCCGCCGCCGCCCGCTCCGGCGAGACGGTCCTGGTCGTGCCGGAGGGGGACCGGCTGGTCGTGCTGGCCGCCGACGGCGGCGCCGCGCTGGCCGCCTGCTGCGATCACGCCGCCGCGCGGGAGACGGCCGGCAGGAGCGACGACGACCTGGTGATCGGACTGTCAGCCCCGGCCGGGCCGATCGCCGCGTCCACCGCCTACAGACAGGCCGAGCAGGCGCTCTCGGTGGCCAGACGGCGGGGCAGGGTGCTGGTGGAGCACGAGCACATGGCCGCCGGGTCCGTACTCCCGCTGCTCGCCGACGACGCGGTCAGGGCGTTCGCCGACGGGCTGCTGCGGGCCCTGCGCGAACACGACGCGACCGGCCGCGGCGACCTCGTCGCCTCCCTGCGCGCGTGGCTGTCCCGGCACGGCCAGTGGGACGCCGCCGCCGCCGACCTCGGCGTCCACCGCCACACCCTGCGCTACCGCATGCGCCGCGTCGAGGAGATCCTCGGCCGCTCCCTCGACGACCCGGACGTGCGCATGGAGCTGTGGCTGGCCCTCAAGGCGACGTCGTCCGAGCCCGGCTGAGCGACGCCGGAACAGCCCCGCAGCCTGGAC
>NZ_NEUB01000007.1 GCF_002910825.1 Streptomyces sp. SM1
CCGTCCCGTCCCCGCGGCGCGCCCCGGACCCCGTTCTCGCTCACACGCGGCGGAGCGCTCAGGCATGTTTCCCCGCCGGCGACGTGGGGCCGGCACGGGGACCGGCCGTCACGGATGTTCCGCTCCCGCCACCCCGCGAGCTGATGCGCCCGGCCCGGACGGGCAAGTCATGCGCGCGTCGAAGGCGGGCGGGGAACGGCGGGCCGGGTCCGCTACCGGGGTCGAGTCGCACCGTGGCCGCGGTCCGGTGCCGCAGGGCTCAGTGTCTCGTGCCCGGTCTGCGGGGGCGGAGACGGTCGCGGATGACGGTCACGGCCGCTTCCGCGTCGTCCACGGTGACCGTGAAGGTGTGGCCGTCCCACAGTTGCAGTACGACGCCCTCGCCGCGGCGCACGACGACCGCCGTGCCCTTCTCGGGCCGCCAGCGGTACCCCCAGCCGCCCCAGTGCCGCGGGGTGACGTGCGGGGCGAACTCCGCGCCGGCGACGTGCGACAGCGGGATGCGGCGGCGCGGCAGGCCGATGTGCCCGCAGCGCACCTCCAGATGGTCCTCGTCGACCCGCAGCGCGACATGCACGAACGCGAGGGTCCCGAACAGGACGAGCAGCCCCGCGGCGATGCAGCCGACGACGGCCATGGCCAGCGGAGCGGCGCCGGTCGTCCACGCGGAGTCGACGGCCAGCGCGATACCGAGCGCCATGCAGGCGGCGCCGATCAGCGCCAGCAGCCACTGGAAGCGACCGGTGGCGCGACCGGTCCAGACCTCGGTGTACGGGGCGGGCTCACCGTGGCGGGGGTGCCTCATAGCTTTGAGGTTACTCAGGATTCGCTCGGTCGGTACCGCGTGGCGCAGCGTTACTGCGCCGTCCGGGCGGGAGCGAGTGGCTGGAGCAGCCTGCCTTCGGCGTAGGTGAGGGCGGCGAACGGGAGGGTGCCCTCGCGTCCGCTCAGCAGCGTCGTCAGGCTGCCGCTCGCGGGTGCCCCGGGGGCGGGGTGCTCGCCGAGGCGGCGCAGTGCCTGGGCCGCCACCGCCCCTGCCGAGCCGTGCAGGACGAGCGGTGGGCCGGCGGGGCGCTGCACCGCGGCCCGGATGCGCTCGCCGACGAGTTCGTAGTGGGTGCAGCCGAGGACCACGGTGGTCACGTCGTCCGGGGTGAGCCCGGCGGCCGCGGCGACCGCGGCGTCGATCGCCGTCTCGTCCGCGCGCTCCACGGCCTCGGCGAGCCCCCAGCACGGGACCTCGGTGACGGCCACGCCGCCGGCGAAGTTGTCGATCAGGTCGCGCTGGTAGGGGCTGCCGGTCGTGGCGGGCGTCGCCCAGATCGCGAAGGGTCCCCCGCCGGCCGCGGCCGGTTTGATCGCCGGGACGGTGCCGATGACCGGCAGTGCGGGTTCGAGGCGCGCGCGCAGGGCGGTGAGGGCGTGCACCGTGGCGGTGTTGCAGCCGACGATCAGGGCGTCGGGGCGGTGCGCGGCCGCGGCCGCGGCGACGGCGAGGGCGCGTGCGGTGAGATCCTGCGGAGTCCTCGGTCCCCAGGGCATGCCGTCGGGGTCGAGGGAGAGGACGAGATCGGCGTCGGGGCGCAGACGCCGCACCGCGGCGGTGGCCGCCAGCAGTCCGATTCCGGAGTCCATGAGCGCGATCTTCACCCGGCCACGATAGACGATGAGCCGCTTCGCGGCGGTGCCGTGGGGGAGACTGCGCACGTGAGCGCCATCGTGTGGAGTGCCGCCGGATCCCTCGCCGCCTGGCTGTGGCTGCTGCTCTGCCAGGGCTGGTTCTGGCGTACGGACGTCCGGCTTCCGCCGCTGCGGGACCCGGACACCTGGCCGGACGTGTGTGTCGTCGTTCCCGCGCGGGACGAGGCGGCGGTGCTGCCGGCGAGCCTGCCGTCGGTGCTCGCCCAGGACTATCCGGGCCGGGCCGAGGTCTTCCTCGTCGACGACGGCAGCACGGACGGCACCGGGGAGATCGCGCGCGAGCTCGCGCGGCGGCACGGCGGGCTGCCGCTCACGGTGGGCTCGCCGGGAGGTCCGCCGCCCGGCTGGACCGGCAAGCTGTGGGCCGTGCGGCACGGCATGGCGCTGGCGGGCGCGCGCGACCCCGGGTATCTGCTGCTGACGGACGCCGACATCGCACACGCCCCGGACAGTCTGCGCAGGCTGGTGGCGGCCGCCCGCGGCGGAGGCTTCGACGTGGTGTCGCAGATGGCCCGGCTGCGCGTGGAGAGCCGCTGGGAACGCCTGGTCGTGCCGGCCTTCGTCTATTTCTTCGCGCAGTTGTATCCGTTCCGCCGGATCGGGAGGGACGGGACACGCACGGCGGCCGCGGCCGGGGGCTGCGTGCTGCTGAGTGCCGGGGCGGCCTCGCGGGCCCGGATCCCGGACGCCATCCGGCAGGCCGTCATCGACGACGTCGCCCTCGCCCGCGCGGTCAAACGGAGCGGCGGCCGCGTCTGGCTGGGGCTCGCGGACGGGGTGGACAGCGTGCGTCCGTATCCGCGGCTGTGCGATCTGTGGCGCATGGTGTCGCGGAGCGCGTACGCGCAGCTGCGGCACAGTCCGCTGCTGCTGGCCGGTACGGTGGCCGGCCTGGCGCTGGTGTATCTGGTGCCGCCCGTCGCGGTGGCCGCGGGGGCGGTGGCGGGGAGCGCGGTCGCCGCGGCCCTGGGTGCGGTGGCCTGGCTCGTGATGTCGGGGACGTACGTCCCGCTGCTGCGTTACTACCGGCAGCCGCTGTGGCTCGCTCCCCTGCTGCCGTTCACCGCGGCGCTGTATCTGCTGATGACGGTGGACTCGGCGGTGCAGCACCACCGGGGGCGCGGCGCGGCCTGGAAGGGCCGCACCTACGCCGCTCCGAAGGCCGTGCGGGACAAGGGCTGACCTCCCTCACTTGCGTCCGGGGGTCCAGTTCATGCCCCACCCGTAGACGTGGTCGACGGTGCGCTGGGGGCTCACTCCGCGCTCCGGGACGAGGTAGCGGGCCTCCCGCTGGACGACGAGTTCACCGCCGCCGGTGTTGGTGATCAGGGCGAGCGCGCAGACCGTCGAGGGGACCGTGCACTCGTCGAGGGAGAAGTCGATCGCCGCGCCGTGCTGCGGCTGGAGGGTGACCGTGGCGTGCAGATCGGCGAAGGAGCGGGCACCCTCGTAGATCGTGACGAAGACGAGGATGCGCCGGAACTGGTGCTTCTGGTCGAGATTGACGGTGAGGTTCTCACCGGTCGACACCGCGCCGGTGCGGTCGTCGCCGTCCAGGTGGATGAACGGGGGCTGGTGCAGGGAGCCGAAGGCATTGCCGAGGGCCTGGACGACGCCCTTCCTGCCGTCGGTGAGTTCGAACAGGGCGCACAGGTCGAGGTCGAGGTCGGAGTGCATGGCGACCGGGCGGCCCAGTTTCGCCGCCCAGCCGGAGAACTGCTTGCGCACCTGCCAGTTGAGGTTCACGTGGAGGGAGCCCGAG
>NZ_NEUB01000108.1 GCF_002910825.1 Streptomyces sp. SM1
GCTCGGCGAGGACGGTGTCCGCGCCGTCGGGCAGCAGCCGGGCGACATCGTCGGCCGCCGAGGCGGTGAGTGCGGGTTCCACCGCCGCCGGGTCCGTGTCCGCTCCGCCGCGCACGTTCTCCAGCAGACTCGTCTCGAACAGGTCCGCGTCATGGGGTGCCACCAGGAGGGCGCGGCGGACGTCGTCGGGGGCCGGTCCGGTCAGCGGCACGCCGTCGAGTTCGATCACGCCCGCGGTGGGGTCCGCCTCCCGGGCCAGGCACCGCAGCAAGTCGTGGGCCGCCGCCGGGTCCCCGGTCACCACGCCGGTGAGGCTCCCCGGGGCGAGGTCGAGGTCGACCCCCCGCAGCGCCCCGAGGGTGACACCCCGCAGCCGGAGCCGTCCGGCGACCTGCTCGGGCAGCGCGGCCCCGCCCGGTTCCACGGCGGCGGGGGACGCCAGCACCTCCGCGATCCGGCGGGCCGAGGCACGGCCCTGGGCCAGCTCGGCGTTGACGTAGGTGAGCAGCTGGAACGGCCCCAGCAGGAACTGGGCGAGCCCCACCGCCGCCACGAGTTCACCGACACTGATGGTGCCGCGCATCGCCAGATACGCGCCCACCAGGGCGATGACGGCGATGAAGACGCCGGTCAGGGCGAGCACCGCGCCTTCGTGTCCGGCCCGGCTGCGGGCCGCCCGCAGCGCCGCGGACAGCGACTCCTGACTGGTCCGCCGGTAGCGGGACACGGCAGCCGGCTCGGCCCCCATCCCCTTGAGCACCCGCAGACCCATGACCAGGTCGGCGGCGACGCCCGAGGCGTGCGCGGCGCGTTCCTGCTCGGTCTCGCTGCGCCGTTCCAGCGGCCCGCTGATGCGATGGCCCAGCCACAGCAGGGGCGGGATGCCGAGCAGCACCAGCAGGCCGAGCGGCACCGAGATCCGCAGCAGCACCACCGAGCTGACCGCGAGGGCCGCGACCGCCGAGGCACCGTACGACAGGGCGGTCACCGCGGCGCCCACGCGGCGGGCGTCATTGGTCGCGATGCTGGTCAGCGCACCCGGCAGCCGGCCGGTGTCGGCGCCGCCGCGCGGATCGAGGACCCGGGCGCCGAGATCGAGGCGCAGCCGGTGCGTGGCACGCTCGCCCGCGTCCTCCGTGATGCGGGCGCCCACGCGGTAACACGTCGACAGGACGAGGAAGATGACGGCGAGCAGCACCAGCAGCCGCACCAGCGTGCCGGACGAGCCCGTGGCCACCGCCTCGTCGATGATCACGCCGACGACCACGGGCACCAGCGCCTCGCCCGTCTGGTGCCCCATGCCCAGGAGCGAGGCCGTGACGACGCCGCGCCGCCGGTCCCTGATCGCTGCGCGGAGGACGTGCCCCCCGGTCGGTCCTCCAGCCGGCATGGACGGCACCTCCGTGATGGTCAGATGGTTAGGTAAGGCTACTCTGAACCGAAAGGCGCCGGTACGGCGCGCCGGGTGCGCCGGTGGTGTGCTCCCTGGCCACCCCCCTTTGCCTCACGGCTCGTTGACCACTCTCTTCGACTTCGGTTAGCCTCGCCTAAGCTGAACTCGCGACTGTGCGTGTCTGCCCGAACCCCGCGCGATGCTCGCGAACCACCGCCAGGGGGAGTTGTCGTTGACGATCGAGACCCGGGCGGTGTCCGAGAAGCGGGACCCTGCCCCGGCCGTGCCCGGAGCACGGCGCGGGAGCGCCGCCCTGCGCGCCCTCGGGCTTCTCCTCGCACTCGGCGCGCTCCTCCTGGTCGGGCTGACCAGCGTGTGGGTCGGGACCCGGGGCATCCCGTTCACCTCGACGTGGACACTGCTGCTCCACCCCGACGGGTCGGAGGCGTCGGTCATCATCCACGACTATCGCATCCCCCGAACGCTCCTCGGGTTCGTCGTCGGCGTGGCCCTCGGGCTGTCGGGCGCGCTGATGCAGGCGATGACCCGCAACCCGCTCGCCGACCCGGGACTGCTCGGCGTCAACCTGGGCGCGTCGACCGGGGTGGTGCTGTGCGTCGCGTTCCTCGGGGTGGGGTCCGTCCTCGGCCAGGTGTGGTTCGCGCTCCTCGGCGCGGTCGTGGCGACCCTGGTGGTCTACCTGCTGGGCTCCGCCGGGCGGGCGGTGGCCACCCCCGACCGCCTCGTCGTCGCGGGGGCGGCCGTCACGGCGGTGCTGTACGCCTTCAACTCGACGGTGCTGCTGCTGCGTCCGCGCGCCTTCGACCAGTTCCGGTTCTGGACCGCCGGCTCACTGGCCGGCCGGACCTTCGACGTCCTCGAGGTCGTCGTGCCGTTCGCCGCCGCCGGCGCGCTGCTCGCCGTCGGACTCGCCCCCGCGCTCAACGCCCTCGCCATGGGAGACCAGCTGGGCCGCGCCCTCGGGGTGCACGTGGTCCGTACGAGGGTGCTGGGAGCCGTCGCCGTGATGCTGCTGTGCGGCGCCGCGACCGCGGCCGCCGGACCGATCGGCTTCGTCGGCCTCGCCGTTCCGCACGCGGCCCGGTTCGTGGCCGGACCCGACCAGCGGTGGGTGATGGCCTACTCGATGCTGCTCGCTCCCGTCCTGCTGATCGGCGCCGACGTCCTGGGCCGGGTGCTCGGCGCGCCGGGCGAGGTCCAGGTGGGGATCGTCACCGCTTTCCTGGGCGCGCCGCTGTTCGTCGCACTGTGCCGCCGCCGGAAGCTGGTGATGCTGTGAACCCCGCACACCGGACGGAGGCCGCCGACGGCGCCGGACCCGTCGAGTCCCCGCCCGCCGGGGGCGCGAGGGCGCCCCGGGTCGTCAGCGGTCTGGTCGTACGGGCCGGGGGAGGGGGCCTCTCGCTGCGTGTTCCGGGCCGGTCGATGGCTGTGGGCGTCGCGCTCTGCGCCGTACTCGTCACCGTCATGGGCGTCAGCCTGACCACCGGGGACTTCGAACTCTCCGTCACCGAGGTGGTCCGGGCGCTGACCGGCGGCGGATCGCCCGGCGCCGACTTCATCGTCAACACCCTGCGTCTGCCGCGCCTGGTCACCGGGGTGTGCGTCGGCGCCGCCCTCGCCGTCAGCGGCGGCATCCTGCAGAGCCTCACCGGCAACGCGCTCGGCAGCCCCGACGTCATCGGCTTCACCAACGGGGCGGCCGTCGGCGCCCTGACCGTCATCATCGTGCTGCACGGCAGCATGACCCAGATCGCCGTCGGCGCGCTGACCGGGGGCCTCGCGACGGCCGCCGTCGTCACCCTGCTCATCGCCGGCCGGGGACTGCAGGGGTTCCGGCTGGTGGTCATCGGCATCGGGGTGAGCGCGTTCCTCCTGGCCGTCAACTCCTACCTGATCACCCGGGCCACCTTCCAGGAGGCGCTGGAGGCCCAGGCCTGGCTCCTCGGCAGCCTCAACAACCGCGGCTGGACCCAGGCGAACGCCATCGCTCTCGCCGTCGTGGTGCTCCTTCCGGTCGCCTTCGCGCTCTCCCGGCGGCTGTCTATGGTCGAGATGGGAGACCTCACGGCGACCGCCCTCGGTGTCCCCGTCGGCCGTACCCGCACCGTCCTGCTCGTCGTCTGTGTCGCCCTCGCCGCGTTCGCCACCGCCGTCGCCGGCCCCATCTGGTTCGTCGCCCTGGCGGCCCCCCAGGTGGCCCGCAGACTGACCCGTTCGCCCGGCCCCGCCCTGCCGGCCACCGCCCTGACGGGCGCCGTCCTGCTCACCGCGAGCGATCTCGCCGTACAGCGCCTGTTCACCGACACCCTCCTCCCGGTGGGCGCGGCGACCGGCACCATCGGCGGGCTGTATCTCATCTGGCTGCTGGTCACCGAGTCGCGAAAGAGCCGCGCATGACAGGAACGCCCGCCCCCGCCGCCCGGCTCCGGGCCGAGAACCTGACCCTCTCCTACGACCGGCGGACCGTGGCCACGGGCCTCGGCGTCGACATCCCCGACCACTCCTTCACGGTGATCGTCGGACCGAACGCCTGCGGCAAGTCCACCCTGCTGAAGGCGCTGGCCAGGATGCTCCGGCCCAAGGAGGGGGAGGTCTACCTCGACGGCGCCGCCATCGCCTCCTACCGCACCCGGGAGGTCGCGCGGCGGCTGGGACTGCTGCCGCAGTCGTCGACCGCGCCCGGCGGCATCGCCGTGGGCGATCTGGTGGCCCGCGGACGCTACCCGCACCAGCGGCTGCTGAAGCAGTGGTCCGCGCAGGACGAGACCGCCGTGACCGAGGCGATGCGCCGGACCGGCGTCCTCGACCTCGCCG
Organism: Streptomyces sp. SM1; assembly: GCF_002910825.1. Classification (GTDB taxonomy): domain Bacteria; phylum Actinomycetota; class Actinomycetes; order Streptomycetales; family Streptomycetaceae; genus Streptomyces; species Streptomyces okerensis. The sequence goes on from NZ_NEUB01000108.1 coordinate 4,232, forward strand.
GCCGGCCCGTCGACGACCTGTCCGGCGGTCAGCGCCAGCGGGTCTGGCTGGCCATGGTGCTGGCCCAGGAGACCCCCGTCCTGCTGCTCGACGAGCCCACCACCTTCCTGGACATCGCCCACCAGGTCGAGGTGCTGGACCTCTGCGCCGAGCTGCACGCGGGCCGGGGGCACACCGTCGTCGCGGTCCTGCACGACCTCAACCAGGCCTGCCGCTACGCCACCCACCTCGTGGTGATGCGGGCCGGCGGAACCGTCGCGGCCGAGGGGGACCCGGCGGCCGTCATGTCCGCCGGGCTCGTGCAGGACGTGTTCGGACTGCCGTGCCGCATCATCGACGACCCGGAGACCGGCACACCCCTGATGGTTCCCGCCGCCCCGCGGCGCCCCGCCCCCGGCGGCGACGGCCGGCGCCTCGGCACGGCCGTCCGCTGAGCGGCTCCGTCCGCCCTCACTCCCCGCGGGGCGGAGCGAGCGGGGACGGACCGGTCTCCCGGCGCAGTTCGGCCCACACCATACGTCCCGGCCGGCCCGGACAACCGGTGACCGCCCAGGCGCTGCTGAGCGCGTCGACCAGGAGCAGCCCGCGCCCGTTCTGCGCATCGGGGCCCGGGCGCCGGAGCACGGGCGGTCCGCGACCGAGGGCCTGGTCCTCGACCTCCACCCGGATCAGGGCGGCCGTCAGGTGCAGCCGGCACACGAACCGGTCACCGGCCGAGTGGGTGAGCGCGTTGGTGACGATTTCCGACGTCACGATGACAGCGTTGTCGCGCACTTCGTCACCGACGCCCCGCGCGGTGAGCAGCTCGCGCACGCCTTCCCGGGCGGAGCGCACGGCAGCCGGGGCGGCCGGCAGGTCGAACGCGCGGGTCTCGGTGACGGGGCGGAGCCCGGAGGCGGGACGGCCGAGGCCGTCCGGCTGGGGGAGTGGAGCCGCTTGCCCGCCTCCGGGCGGTCTCGGGGGGAGTCCGTTCCCGATGTGATGCAGCGGCCTGGACAAAGGGGGCCGAGCCATCTGCGTGGGCCTTTCGTCTGCGGTCGCGCGGGGGGTCCCGTCACCTCGCGGCCGGGGGTCGACCGGCCGGCTCCGCACCGCCGACGGGCGGGCCGCGGGGACGGTGCGGACACTCTTGCCATCCGTCAACGACGGCTCGCAACAAGCAAGTTGAAAATTGCATCCGGCTGCGGGCATGCTGCTCGCGGCAACCCCCGAACGCGCACGCGATGGCCGGCCGCGTGAGACGGTGAGTCCGGAACAACCTGAGGCGAGGGAGTGACCGGGTGACCGTGGAGACCGACTGGGGCGGCGCCCCCTCCGTGCTGCGCATGATCCTCGGCAGACAGCTGGAGGAGCTGCGCACCCGGGCCGGCCTCACCTACGAGCAGGCGGCTTCCGCCATCGGCGTCAGCCACTCCACGATCCGCCGGATGGAGGCCGCCAAGGTCGCCCGGCTCAGACTCGCCGACGCCGAGAAGCTCCTCCAGATCTACGGGGTGACCGACCGGCAGGAGGTCGACACCTTCCTGAAGTCGGTCCGTGAGGCCAACAAGCGCGGCTGGTGGCACACCTATCGCGACGTCATGCCGGACTGGCTCGCCGCCTATCTCAGCCTGGAGCAGGCGGCCCTGCAGATACGTGCCTACGAAAGCCAGTACGTGCACGGGCTGTTGCAGACCGAGGCCTACGCCCGCGCCCTGCTGCGCGCCGACAACCCGCACGCCCCGGACGACGCGACCGAGCGCCGGATCGCCCTGCGGATGCGCCGGCAGGAGCTGCTGGTACGCGACGAACCCCCGCGGCTGTGGGTGGTGATGGACGAGACGGTGCTCCGGCGGCCGGTCGGCGGAGCGGACGTGATGCGCGCCCAGATCGGCCACCTCATGGAGATCCAGCGCCTGCCCCAGGTGACGCTGCAGATCATGCCGTTCACCAACGGACCGCACCCGGCCCTGCGGGCCGGAGCCTTCCAGCTCTTCCGGTTCCGGGCACGTGAACTGCCCGATGTCGTCTCCGTCAGCGGTCTGGCCGGCGCCGTGTATCTCGACAAGCGCGACGACGTCGTGGTGTACCGGGAGGCCCTCGACCGGGTGGGCGCCCAGGCGACGCCCACGCGGAGGACCGGGACCGTGCTCGACCGGATCCGCCAGGAACTCTGACCCGCTCCGACCCCGACCCACGACGTGCGAAGGAGACACCGAGGTGCCCGAGAACGGATGGCCGGCCGACCGCATCGACACGGAGAACGCGCACTCCGCGCGGATCTACGACTACATACTCGGCGGAAAGGACTACTACCCCGCCGACCGGGAGGCGGGCGACGCCATGGCGCGGGAGTGGCCCGCGCTGCCGGTCCACATGCGCGCCAACCGGGACTGGATGAACCGGGCGGTCCGCCGGCTCGTCGAGGACGCCGGCATACGCCAGTTCCTGGACATCGGCACCGGCATCCCCACCTCGCCGAACCTCCACGAGATCGCCCAGTCGGTGGCCCCCGACGCACGCGTGGTCTACGTCGACAACGACCCCATCGTGCTCACCCTCTCCCAGGGGCTCCTGGCCAGCACGCCGGAGGGCAGGACGTCGTACATCGAGGCGGACTTCCGTGACCCGGCGAGCATCCTGCGCGCCCCTGAGCTGCGGGAGACCCTCGACCTGGACCGGCCGGTGGCGCTGACGGTCATCGCCATCGTCCACTTCGTCCTGGAAGAGGACGACGCCGTCGGCATCGTCCGCCGGCTGCTGGAGCCGCTGCCGGCGGGCAGCTACCTGGCGATGACGATCGGCACGGCGGAGTTCGCCCCCGAGGAGGTGGGGCGGGTGGCCCGCGAGTACGCGGCCCGCAACATGCCGATGCGGCTGCGCACCCTCGACGAGGCCCACGAGTTCTTCGAGGGCCTGGAGCTGGTCGGGCCGGGCATCGTCCAGGTGCACAAGTGGCATCCGGACGGCACCGGCGAGGAGGGCATCCGCGACGAGGACATCGCGATGTACGGGGCGATCGCCCGCAAGCCGTAGCGCCCCGGGCCGGG
>NZ_NEUB01000109.1 GCF_002910825.1 Streptomyces sp. SM1
GCGCTCGGCATGTTCCGGGAGCACATGGTCCTGGGGGTGGGGCCGGGGCGCTTCGGGGAGCTCAGCACCACGTCGGTCCGGTCGCCGTTGTCCGACGGCAAGCCGCACTCCGCGCCGCTCCAGCTGGCGGCCGAGCAGGGTGTTGTCGGGATGGTGCTGCCGGTGCTGGCCTTCGGCTGGCTGCTGTACGCCCTGTGGCGCAGTCCGCGCTCCACCGCGGTGGTACTGACGGCCGGCACCGCGCTCACGGGCCTCGCCGCCGTCGCC
>NZ_NEUB01000110.1 GCF_002910825.1 Streptomyces sp. SM1
GATCCGGATCGCCTCCATGGTCATGTCGTGACGCATCTCCGAACGGCTCCAGGCGCGCTCGGCGAGCTCCCACATGGTGGTGAGGTGCAGCGGGTTGGTCCCGGTGACCTCGGCCAGGGCCACGATCGCACCCTTCGGCGCGAGCAGCCGCCCGTTCAGATACCGCTCCCAGGACGTCTTGCTGTAGCCCGTGCGGTCGGAGACCGACGCGACGCTCAGGCCACTGCGGTCCACGACCCGTCTGAGCTGGCTGGTGAACTCCCTGATCTGCGGATCGAGCTCTTCCGGCAAGGCCTTCCAACGAGGCATTGCTTCCCCCTCTTCCCCCCCGGTTCGTGCTGTTCTCTTCCTCGCGCACGGTGCCCTCTGCCGAGTCCCCGTCTGGCTACCCACAGGGATGCCGCCAGCCAGGGTCTCAGTTCCCGGGGTGGGGGCGCACGGGAGCGTCATGGCTGCGGGCGGGCAACGTCCCACGCCCGCTCGCTCGCGGTCCAGTGTCCCACCGGTCGCCCCCTCTACCGGACAGAACCCGGAACAAGCGGGCGGAGACACCCGGACCGCCCCCATTGTTCCTGCTCGCCCCGGAGTTCCGCCACTTCGCGGCACATCCCTGGCCTTGTCGATACATCACCGCAGAAATGCCGCATGGATGATCACATGAATCCCGTGCGTCCCACCGCGGCGGGCAGGCATGTCGCGAGCATGTCGCAAGCGCATCGCGGGGCCGTACGGGGATTCCGGGAGACGTAGCGGAACGGTCACTTCCGTGCCACAGCGGCCGGACAGCCGTTGAACAGGCGCTTCGTCGTACAGGAGTGTGGTGCGCGAACGGCGGCCCGTCCTCTCACGGGGGTGAGGACGGACCGCCGTTCGCGCACGATTCCCGGTGCGGCTCAGCCGCTGATCGTGAAGTGCAGCAGGTCCGCCAGGAACGGAATCCTCAGCTTCGGATCCGGCTGGACCATCAGCGCCAGCACCACGATCCCCAGACCCAGCCCGCCGTACGTGACGATGTCGGTGAACCGGGAGCGCACCGCGAGCATGCCGACGTTCCGCACCGTCCAGCGCAGCACGGCTCCGGCCACCAGGGCCACGCCGACGAGCAGCGTGCCGAGCCGGAACTGGTCCAACGCGGTCACCAGCAACCCCAGACCGGCCGTGAGCAGCACGGCGAGGATCGGCCACTGACGGGCGGGCGCGGGCGCGTCACCCGGGGCCGCCCTGCCACCGCCCTCGGGGCGCGCGGTGTCCCGGGTGAACAGCGGCAACCGGCGGGTGGTACGCCGCGGCACACCCTCGGCATCCGGCGCGCTGACGGGGTCGCGGACCGTGACGTCCTCGGACCGCTCCGGCGTCGACGCGTCCGGGGCGGCGCCGGTGGCGGGGGCCTGCCGTTCAGCCGACACTGCGCTCCGCCGCCTCGACCACGTTGACCAGCAGCTGGGCCCGGGTCATCGGGCCGACGCCGCCGGGGTTCGGGGCGACCCAGCCGGCCACCTCGGCCACGCCCGGGTGGACATCGCCCACGATCTTGCCCTCCGCGCTGCGGGAGACACCGACGTCGAGCACGGCCGCGCCCGGCTTGACGTCCTCGGGTCGGATCAGATGCGCGCTGCCCGCGGCGGCCACGATGATGTCCGCCCGCCGCAGATGCGCCGGCAGGTCACGCGTGCCGGTGTGGCACTGGGTCACGGTGGCGTTCTCGCTGCGCCGGGTCAGCAGCAGCGGCATCGGCCGGCCGATGGTGACGCCGCGCCCGACGACCACGACCTCGGCGCCCTTGATCTCCACGCCGTGGCGGCGCAGCAGGGTGATGATGCCGTTGGGGGTGCAGGGCAGCGGGGCCGGCTCGTTCAGGACGAGACGGCCGAGGTTCATCGGGTGGAGGCCGTCGGCGTCCTTGTCCGGGTCCATCAGTTCGAGGATCCGGTTCTCGTCGATGCCCCTGGGGAGCGGCAGCTGGACGATGTAGCCGGTGCAGGCGGGGTCCTCGTTCAGCTCGCGGACGACCGCCTCGATCTCCTCCTGCGTGGCGGTGTCCGGCAGTTCGCGCTGGATGGAGGCGATGCCCACCTGGGCGCAGTCGCGGTGCTTGCCGGCGACGTACTTCTGGCTGCCGGGGTCCTCCCCCACGAGGATCGTGCCGAGGCCGGGCGTGACGCCCTTGCCCTTCAGCGCCGCCACGCGGGCGGTCAGATCGGACTTGATCTCGGCTGCGGTGGCCTTGCCATCGAGAATCTGGGCGGTCATGCCCCCATCCTCGCGGATGACCGGGCCCCGGTTCCAATCAGCCCGCATTCCGGGCCACCCGGACGCCCGCTCCCCGCGACCGCTGCCCGTAACCGCTCCTCTTCCGCCCGAATCGGCCCAAGATCAGTGATGTTGCACTTGCACAACACATACGGCGTACGGCTGGACAAGGAAAGGAACGGTCAAGAACGATGAGGAGCGCAGTACCGCGGGCAGAACCGGGGGGACGGACCGCATCTGTAGAACTTCCTCCGCGCCGGCCCTCGCGTCGTCCCCGCATCCGAAGCGCAACGGAGGAAGTACCGCCATGAGTTTCGGCGACCCGAACAACCCCTACGGGCAGCCTCCCCAGCAGCCCCCGGCCGGACCCGGCTACGGCTACCCGCAGCAGCCCGGCGCTCCGCAGCAGGGTTACGGCTACCCCGCCGCCCCGCCGGTGTCCCAGCCGTACGGCGGCGGCTACGCCCCCGTCCAGATGCCCGGCATCACGCGCGCCGCGCAGATCCTGCTCGCGGTGATCGCCGTGGCCCACGTGGTCATCGCGGCCGTGTACGCGGTGGCGCTGGCCGACTGGGACGAGGTGGTGCTCGAAGCCGGCATCAGGGGCGGCACCGATGCCGAGGAGTTCGCCGACCTGGGCAAGGGCGTCATCGTCTTCTTCATCGGTCTGGCCGCCGTTTTCGCGATCCTCGGTCTGGTGCTGCTGCTCCAGTACGCCAAGGGCGGCAGCAGCGTCCGCGTCTGCTCGATCGTGTACGCCTCGTTCGCGATCGTCAGCGGCATCTTCGCCCTGGGCATGTACGGCCTCGGCCTGCTGATCTGGGTCGTCTCGATCCTGGTGATCGTCTTCGCGGCCAAGCGCGCCAGCGCGGAGTGGTTCAGGCGACCGAGGTACTGAACGAACGGTCCGCCCGGTCCCCACGCCCAGGGGCCGTGTCCGCCACACCGGCGGACACGGCCCCTGACGCGTCGCGGCACCCGAGCGGGACGCCCGTGCGCCCGGCCGACCGCATCGGCGGCCGGGCGCACGGGGCCGTCAGTGGAAGAAGTGGCGCGTGCCCGTGAAGTACATGGTCACGCCCGCCTTCTTCGCGGCCTCGGCGACCAGTTCGTCACGGACCGAGCCGCCGGGCTGGACCACGGCCTTGACGCCCGCCCCGGTGAGGATCTCCAGGCCGTCGGGGAAGGGGAAGAACGCGTCGGAGGCGGCGTAGGAGCCGGCCGCGCGCTCGGCGCCGGCCCGCTCCACCGCCAGCTTCGCGGAGTCGACGCGGTTGACCTGGCCCATGCCGACGCCGACGGAGGCGCCGTCCTTGGCGAGCAGGATCGCGTTGGACTTCACCGCGCGGCAGGCCTTCCAGGCGAAGGCGAGGTCGGCGAGTTCGGACGCGCTCAGCGCCTCGCCGGTGGCGAGGGTCCAGTGCGCGGGGTCGTCGCCCTCGGCCTGGAGCCGGTCGGTGACCTGGAGGAGGGCGCCGCCGTCGATGGGCCTGACCTCGACGGGGGCGGCCGGGGCCCCGGGAGTGCGCAGCACCCGGATGTTCTTCTTCCTGGTGAGGGCGTCGAGGGCGCCCTCCTCGTAGTCCGGCGCGACGATGACCTCGGTGAAGATCTCCGCCACCTGCTCGGCCATCTCCCTGGACACCGGGCGGTTGACCGCGATCACACCGCCGAACGCCGAGAGCGGGTCGCACGCGTGCGCCTTGCGGTGCGCCTCGGCGACGTCCGCGCCGACCGCGATGCCGCACGGGTTGGCGTGCTTGATGATGGCGACGGCCGGGACGTCGTGGTCGTACGCGGCACGGAGGGCGGCGTCCGTGTCCGTGTAGTTGTTGTACGACATCTCCTTGCCGTGCAGCTGCTCGGCCTCGGCGAGACCGCCCGTCCCGGACACGTAGAGCGCCGCGGGCTGGTGCGGGTTCTCGCCGTAGCGGAGGGTGCTCTTGCGCTCCCAGGTGGCGCCGAGGAAGTCGGGGAACCGCCCCGCGGCGGAGCCGCTGTCGGCCGCGGCGTCCACCGGGGCGTAGTCGGAGGCGAACCAGCTCGCGACGGCGACGTCGTAGGTGGCCGTGTGCTGGAAGGCCTCCGCGGCGAGGCGCTTGCGGGTGGTGAGGTCGAAGCCGCCGTCGCCGACGGCCGCGAGGACGTCGCCGTAGCGGGCGGGGCTGGTGACGACGGCGACCGACGGGTGGTTCTTGGCGGCGGCGCGCACCATGGACGGGCCGCCGATGTCGATCTGCTCCACGCACTCGTCGGGCGTCGCGCCCGAGGCGACGGTCTCGCGGAACGGGTACAGGTTGACGACGACGAGGTCGAAGGGCTCCACGCCGAGCTCGGTCAGCTGGCGCCGGTGGTCCTCCAGGCGCAGGTCGGCGAGGATGCCGGCGTGGACCTTGGGGTGCAGGGTCTTGACGCGGCCGTCCAGGCACTCGGGGAACCCGGTGAGCTCCTCGACCTTGGTCACGGGGACGCCCGCGGCGGCGATCTTCGCGGCGGTGGACCCGGTGGAGACGAGCTCCACGCCGGCCTCGTGCAGTCCGCGCGCGAGGTCCTCGAGGCCGGTCTTGTCGTAGACGGAGACGAGCGCCCGTCGGATGGCCCGCTTGTTGCTCTCGGCGGTCACTGGATAACTACCTTTCGTCCCTCAATGCGATAGCCGTTGCGGGCGAGGAGCCCCACGACCTCGACGAGCAGCCTTCGCTCGACTTCCTTGATGCGCTCGTGCAGAGCGCTCTCGTCGTCCTCGTCCCGGATCTCCACCACGCCCTGCGCGATGATCGGCCCGGTGTCGACACCGTCGTCGACGAAGTGGACGGTGCAACCGGTGACCTTGGCGCCGTACGCGAGCGCGTCCCGTACGCCGTGGGCTCCGGGGAAACTGGGCAGCAGGGCGGGGTGGGTGTTGACGAACCGTCCGCCGAAGCGCGCGAGGAACTCCTTCCCCACGATCTTCATGAACCCGGCGGACACCACGAGGTCGGGATCATGGGCGGCGACGGCCTCGGCGAGCGCCGCGTCCCACTCCTCGCGCGTCGGATGGTCCCTGACCCTGCACACGAAGGTCGGCAGCCCGGCACGCTCGGCGCGGGCCAGCCCCTCGATGCCCTCACGGTCGGCGCCGACGGCCACGATCTCGGCCCCGTACGCCCCGGCGCCGGTGGCGGCGATCTCGTCGAGGAGCGCCTGCAGATTGGTGCCGGATCCGGAGACCAGCACGACGAGACGCCTGGCGCGCTCGGCCACGGGCTTGGCGGCCACGGTGGGGCCCTTTCTCGGGGAGCGTCTGCACGGCCGGCGGCACAGCGCTTTGTACATTCATACGAATGCTTCGCGCCCCCGGATACGGGGAAGCCTACGAAGCGGCCGACCGTCAGCAACGATACCGGCACACCGGGCGGCCCCCACGGGACGGGGGCGTGGCCGGAAGGTAGCGTCTGGGACGAGCCGGTCCGGGAACGCCGGTACTGGAACGCCGGGTGCGCGCGGGAACGTGCACCGCGCACCGGGCGTTCACAGGAGGACGGACCCGGCCGCGCGGAGCTGGCGGGAACGCACCAGCTCACAGCTCAGTCGTAGTCGTATACGTCGTGCGAGGCGGTCGCGCCGGACCACGCCGTGCTTCATTAAGGGGAAGACGCTCACTTGATGCCGGACCGCAGCCTGCGATTCCTCGTGTTCCCCCAGCAGTCGGCTCGGGGAGGGGAGCGTGGCGCCGTGCTGCTGCGGGAACGCCCCGCCTCACCGCCCGACGCCCCCCGGAACGGGGGCGGCGACGACGGACGCGGCTCCCATGACTCCGGGGACTCCCAGGGCTCCCAGGGCTCCCAGGGCTCCCAGGGCTCCCAGGAAGACAACCCGTTCGCGCCTCCGCCGGAGGGGACTCCCGACCGTCCCTGGCAGCCGAGGCACCCCTCGGGCGGGGAGGGCGGCGGACGCTCCCCCTGGGGCCGGAACTGGAGCGACCGTCAGCCCGGCCGTTCCTCCGGCGGTTTCGGTGACCGCCCGCGCGGCGGCCCCGAGGGCGGCCAGGGCCCCGGTCCGCAGACCCCGGGCCCCCGGTGGGATCCCAAGGACCCGTCCCAGCGCAGGGCGCGCTATGCCCTGCTGTGCGGCATGTGGGCCTTCTTCTTCGCCCTCTTCAGCTGGCCCTACGTCGCACTGCTGCTGGGTGCGCTCGCCATGTACTGGGCGATCAGCGCCCTGCGCGCCAAGCCCCGTGGACAGGACCCCGACTCCCCGGCGCCCGAGCAGAAGGGCCGTCCGCAGACCACGGCCGCCGTGAGCGGTCTGGTCACGGCGTCCCTGGCACTCGCCCTGGTCGCCGCGTCCTTCACGGCCCAGCTGGTCTACAGCGACTACTACACCTGCACCAACGACGCCCTCACCGAGCAGGCCCGCCAGGGCTGCGGCGATCTCCTCCCGGAGGAGCTCCGCGGGGTTCTGAGCGACGAGTGACCGCCCGGGTCTGAGGCCGGCCCGCGGGCTCCGCCGGAGACACGGGTCCGCCGGGGCGTAAGGCGCGGGGCCGGCCCGTCGGCGCGGTCGTGAACCTCACGGGGTTCCTGGTCGCGCTGAAGCTCGACTGGCCGC
>NZ_NEUB01000111.1 GCF_002910825.1 Streptomyces sp. SM1
TTCCTCCAGGTCGTCCTCACGGCTGTCGGCGTTCAGAAGGCCGAGGACACGGGCACGGCGGCTCCGGCGAGCGAAGGCGCGGCCGCGTCCGGTCGGGGACCCGCCCCGTCGTAACCGGCGAAGAGACCGTTCAGTCCCGCCGGGTGCGCTCGCCAGCCCGACGGGGCGGGGGCGGGCTGGCTGCGGCCGATACGGGCCGAACGGAGCCGGGGCAGATCGGTGCGGCGGCGCAGGTCGGCGGTGGCCAGAGCGATCCGCACCCCGGTCCAGTCCTCGCCCGTGCGCTGGGCGACCGAGGCCCGCAGCAACAAACGTCCGGAGTCTCCGCCCTGACGGTAGGTGAGCCGGTAGGCCGGCGCCCAGACCGCGCCGGGCACCCCGTATTCCACCTCGACTTCCGCCTCACCCGTGCCGTCCAGGGTCAGGACGGCGCCGAACGAGGTGGCGACGTGCGCCGCCGGCGCATCGGTGGAGGCACGGGAGAGCCGGTCCACCGCGACGGTGAGCTCGTGCTCGACCCGGCGCAGCTCCTCCTCCAGTCCGCGGAGCTTGCTGTGCAGTCCGGTCAGGCGCTCGTCGACGAAATCGGAGAGTTCCAGCCAGGCGTCGACCGGGGTACGGCGGTGGGGGCCGTCGCGCTTGCGCGGCGGCGGTACCGGCCGCACCGCGCTGATCTCCTCGATCAGGGTCAGCTGCCGGTTCCGGCGGCCCTGCGCCGCCGCACAGTCGTCGCGCAGCCGCTCCACCTCGCGCAGCAGGGTGCCGGGGCGGTCCGTGTCCTCGGGTCCTGCCTCGACCTCCACCCGGGCCTCGGTGACCCGCACCCCGGACGTGCCGACGACACGGGCCCGCAACGAGTCCGGGTCCAGCGACCGGGGGAGCCCCGTCACCCGTATCCGCCCGCCCGCCGGCACCGTACCCCGGGCCAGACGCCGGCAGAGCGCGCCCTGCGCGTACACCACCACCGTATCGAGTGCCGACGCCCACCTCGGGACCGTCCCAGCCGTCATGTGCTCCCCCACCCAGCCGTGTCCGTGCCGAGGGCAGCCTACGCCGTGATGCGGCCGGGGAAGGCCCTCAGCCGGTGCCCGGCATTCCCCTCCGGCCCCGGGGCGGCGTCCCGGCCCCGCGCGACCGCCACAGGCGGTCGGCACGCTCGCACCGTACGCACTCGGGGTGCCGGCAGCCGTGTGACCCACGTGCCGGCGCCGCCGCCACCGGCACGCCCCGGGTCACCAGATCAGGCACCAGTAGTCGCCGTGGTGCCCGATGCCGACACGGCTGCTCCGCGGAAGAAGGCGGGGGTCCGGCCGGCCCACGGCCGCCATGGAGCACGCGGCATCACCGACCGTACCGGCGGCGGCCATACGCCGGGCGGCGGCGGTCGCGGCCGTCGAGGTGTACCACCGGGTGGTCTTCGGTCCGTCGCCCGCGGCCGTCGGTGCCGGCGTCTTGTGCGGCCGATGGGGGGACCTGGACGCGGAGACGGACGGCGGAGCGGGTGACGCCGGTGCCGACGTCCTGACGGGCGGCGGCGGTACGGCCCCCGGGGGAACCGGTCGTGGTCCCCCGGTTGCCGACGGCTGTTCCGCGCCCATCCCCCTTTCAATCCGTGCGTGCGGTTTTCCCGCACACGGCTTACC
>NZ_NEUB01000112.1 GCF_002910825.1 Streptomyces sp. SM1
ACGGCAGTACACGGGCACCCGCCGCGCTCGGGCGCCCTCGCGACGCGGCCCCAAGCCGCCCTTCGCGACGCGGCCCCGATACCGGGACCCGTCCCGCGGTTCGCCTACGCTTCCCTCCGTGTCCGCTTCCCGCCTGCGTCGCGTCGCCGTCCTCGTCTCCGAAGGAGCCAAGCCCCTCGACGTCGGCATCCCCGCCCAGGTGTTCACGACCCGGGCGAGCATGCCGTACGAGGTGCGGGTGTGCGGCGCCGCCCCGGGGCCGGTCGCCGGGGGCGACGGTCTGTCGTACCACGTCGCCCAAGGGCTCGAAGCGCTGGAATGGGCAGACATCGTCTTCATCCCCGGCTATCGGTTCCCGGACCGCGAGGATCCGCCGCGGGCCGTCGTCGAGGCGCTGATCGCCGCCCATCGGCGGGGCGCACGGCTTGCGGCCATCTCCACGGGCGCCTTCGCGCTGGCCGCCACGGGAGCGCTCGACGGCAAGCGGGCCACGACCCACTGGCACTACACGCGGGCGCTCGCGGCCCGGCACCCGTCGGTCCGTGTGGACGAGAACGTGCTGTTCGTCGACGAAGGCAGCGTCCTGACCTCGGCCGGCGCCGCCTCGGGCATCGACCTGTGCCTGCACATCCTGCGCGGCGACCTCGGCGTCGCCGCTTCCAACCACGCGGCGCGGCGCCTGGTCGCGGCGCCCTATCGCAGCGGCGGCCAGGCCCAGTACGTCCCGCGCAGCGTGCCCGAGCAGCTCGGCGAGCGATTCGCCGCCACCCGGGAATGGGTGCTGCGCCGACTCGGCGAACCCCTCACCCTCGGCGCGCTCGCCCGGCACGCGGCGGTCTCCCCGCGTACGTTCTCGCGCCGTTTCGTCGAGGACACGGGCTACACGCCGATGCAATGGGTGATGCGCGCCCGTATCGACGCGGCCCGCGAGTTGCTGGAGCGGTCGCAGCTGGGTGTCGAGCAGATCGCCGCCGACGTCGGCCTGGGCACGGGTGCCAACCTGCGCCTGCACTTCCAGCGGATCCTCGGCACCACTCCGAGCGAGTACCGGCGCACCTTCGCCCGGGGCGAATAGGGCCCGACCGCGGCGGGCGCGATCCTTTCGAACCATGGCGATCGTGCCGCTGCCACGAGGGCGTGCCGAGCGCGATGCTGGCAGGGGACGAGACGAAGGGACACCCACATGACTCGCATCGCGATCAACGGATTCGGCCGCATCGGACGCAACGTGCTGCGCGCGCTGCTCGAGCGCGACACCACCCTGGAGGTCGTGGCCGTCAACGACCTGACGGAACCGGCCACTCTGGCGCGGCTGCTCGCCTACGACACGACCGCGGGCCGGCTCGGCCGGCCGGTCACCGTCGACGGGAACGCTCTCGTCGTCGACGGCCACCGTGTCACGGTGCTCGCCGAGCGGGAGCCGGCCGCGCTGCCGTGGGCCGAGCTCGGCGTCGACATCGTACTGGAGGCGACCGGCCGCTTCACCTCCGCGAAGGCGGCTCGGGCCCACCTCGACGCGGGCGCGAAGAAGGTCCTGGTCAGCGCGCCGTCGGACGGCGCCGACATCACGCTGGCGTACGGCGTGAACAGCGACGCCTACGACCCGGAACTGCACAGCATCGTCTCCAACGCCTCGTGCACGACCAACGCGCTCGCACCGCTGGCCGCGGTCCTCGACGAACTCGCGGGCATCGAGCACGGGTTCATGACGACCGTGCACGCCTACACCCAGGAGCAGAACCTGCAGGACGGTCCGCACCGCGACGCCCGCCGGGCCCGCGCCGCAGCCGTCAACATCGTGCCGACGACGACGGGCGCCGCGAAGGCCATCGGTCTCGTACTGCCCGGCCTCGACGGCAAGCTGTCGGGGGACTCGATCCGGGTACCGGTCCCGGTGGGTTCGATCGTCGAGCTCAACACGACCGTCACCCGGGACGTGACGCGCGAGGACGTGCTGGAGGCCTACCGGGCCGCGGCGCGGGGACCGCTCGCCGGAGTGCTCGAGTACTCGGAGGACCCGCTGGTGTCGTCCGACATCACCGGCAACCCGGCATCGTCCATCTTCGATTCGGCCCTGACCCGCGTGGACGGCCGGCACATCAAGGTGGTCGCCTGGTACGACAACGAGTGGGGCTTCTCGAACCGCGTGATCGACACGCTCGAGCTCATCGCCGCCCGCTGAGCCGTCCGGCACACGACACACGGCACACGGCACGCGGTCTTCGGGCAAGGGGCCACGACACGGCACACGCGCGCACGGGCCGAGCCGCACGCGTCTCCGCGGCGGTCCGGCCGGCAGCTGCTGCGCGTCACCGACCGCCGCGTCCAACTTCACTGCCTCTTCGGAGAATTCGCGGTCCCTCGCGCTCCACGGGTCTGTGAGCGCGATGACTGGGCATACGGGCTTCATCCTGACGAGAGGAGCTCGCTCATGCTCGGTATCATCGCGGCGGTGCTGTTCTTCATCGCGTTCCTGATCAACGCGGCGGAGATCGGCACCAACGACGTGTTCTCTTCGGTGAACGTCATGTTGCTGGGGCTGACCGCCCTGGCCCTGCACGTGGCGGGCATCGGGGCCGGCTGGTCCCGCAGACGCTGACACGGTTTCCCCGCGAGGGCCGGCGCCCGTGGCGCCGGCCCTCGCGCTCTCCGGAGCGCCGAAGCCGGCTCGTGCCTGTGGCCGGCCGAAGTACCCCACCTCGTCCCCCGCCGAGGGGCCCCGCACCCGCTGGTCGTACGGGCAGTACCGTTTCCCCGACGAGCACACCGTGGCCTTTTGCCCGACCGCGTCGCTTAACCTCGTGTCTGGAGCGGTCAGATCCCGTGGGCGGTTCGTCGGGGAGGCGAAGGTGTTCGAGAGAGGCACGCGGTTGTTGGCGGTCGCGGTGGTCGGGGCCTTCATGGTGCTCCTCGGACCGAGCGCACCGAACGGGTTCTTCTCCTCCGAGGCACTGTCCGCAGGTCCCGTGAAGGACGTCGTGCCCAACCGGGTCATGACGTGGAACCTGTGCAACCCCTGTGACGAGGGCAACGCCGACCGGGCGTCGGAGATCGCCAGGTTCGCTCCCCAGGTCGTCGGACTGCAAGAGGCGTGCGAACGCGACGTCGCGCAGATCAGGGACCATCTGGAGAACACCCACGGGCTGGTGTACCACGTCGAGTACGGGGCGGTGCTGCAGAACTGGGGCCGCTGCGGGGGAGCGCCGTGGAATCCCGGCGGCTACGGACAGGCGATCCTGTCGGCGGCACCGATGACGGACCGGGTGAACGAGGAATACCCCGACGGCGGATCGGAGGACCGCGGCTACATGGCCGTCACCACCCTGGTGGGGGACCGGCCCGTCCGGGTCTTCAACACCCATCTCGCCGAGCGCCGCCAGGAGGAGTTCCGGATCGAGCAGACCGGCGTACTCGCCGCGGAGATCGCCCGGCACGACCGCGCCATCGTGCTCGGGGACTTCAACGCGGTGCCGAACACCCCCGAACTCGCCGGGATATGGAAGCTGGCCGAGGACACCGATCCCCTGTGCCGTCCCTCGGACTCCGGCGCCTGTACACCGACCACCGACTGGCGGAGCAAGTTCGACTACATCTTCCTGCGCGGCATCGCCCCGCTCCGGCACCGCGTGTGGGACACCCCGTACTCGGACCACGACGTGCTGCACAGCGACGTGGACGTGACGTACCTCTGAGGACGCGCGGACGACCGGCACGGACGGGATGCCCGCCATGGGCGCCGGCAGGGGGCCGTCGACATGACGCCGCCCACCGGGGCCGTCACCGGGCCCCCGCCGGGCGGTGAACAGGGCATCGCCCCGGACTCGGCAGCACCACCGGCGAGTTCGGCACCGCGCTCGGCCCCGGGAAGGGCGGCCGCCCGGTTCGTCTCGTCTCCATGCCCCGGACCGGGGCCCGAGCGGGACCCCGTTCCGGGGCGGGCCGCGTCACATCGACTCCAGCAGACGGGCCGCCATGGCGCGGGCCCGCCGCAGACGACCGCTGTCGCCTTCCAGGCCGGCACGCACCATGGCGCCCTCCAGGAGGAACGCCAGATGCTCCGACGTGGTGCGAGCCGCGTCGGCACGCCCGGGCAGCAACACCGCGACCTGCCCGGCCAGCAGACGCTCGACCTCCTCCTTGTGCCGGCGCACCAGCGCCCGCCCCTCGTCCCCGACGGGCAACTCGGCGGCGGCGTTGAGCAGTCCGCACCCGCGGAACGCCTCCTCGTGGGCGGAATCGGCACTCTCGATGTAGGTGTCGAAGACGGCGAGCGCCCCGTCACCGGGACCTTCGGCCCGCTCGAGTCGTGAGCGGTACCGCGTCAGCCACTCCTCATGCCGGGCGTCCAGGTAGGCCAGGACAAGATCGGCCTTGGAGGAGAAGTTGTTGTACAGGCTCATCTTCGCCACACCGGCGTCGGCGGTGATCGTGTCGATACCGGTCGCCGTGATCTCGTGGGCGTAAAAGCGCCGCGCCGCCGCGGCGAGGACCCGCTCCCGGGCCGGCCGCCGCCTCCCGGCGGCGGATGCCCGCTCCGCCTCCCGCATCACACACCTCGACTTCACTAGGCAGACTGGTCTACCTGGTATAGGCCGCGGCAGCGGACCCCGCGCCGCCGGCCGTCCCCCCCACCACGCCGTCCAGCCCTTCTCCGGAGCCTCCATGACCCTCCTGACCGGCAACATCGTCGTCGACGGGGTACGCCTCGCTTACCGGGACCAGGGCCGGGGAATGCCCGTGATCTTCATCCACGGCACGCCCTCCCACTCGTACGAATGGCGCGACGTCGTGCCGCACATCGAGGCGGGCGGCTTCCGGGCCGTCACCTACGACCTGCTCGGCTACGGCCGCTCCGAGCGCCCGGTGGACCGCGACACGTCGGTCGCCGCCCAGACCGACCTCCTCGCGCACCTACTCGACGCGCTGGACATCGACCGGGCCGACATCGTCGCGCACGACATCGGCGGCGCCATCGGTCTGCGCTTCGCCGTCGCCCGTCCCGAGCGCGTGCGGCGACTATTGGTCATCGACTCGGTCAGCTACGACTCGTGGCCCTCCCCGACCTGGCGCCGGATCATCGACGAGCACCTGGACGACTGCATGAGCATGTCGCAAGAGGCGTTCGACGACCTGCTGACCCGGCAGCTCGCGATGACCGTCGCGGACGCGTCGCTCATGACCGGCGACGTCCTCCGGGCCTACCTGGCACCCCACCGCTCCACGCTGGGCCGTGCCTCGTTGCGGCCCCCTGACGACCCGTCCGGCCCCACCGGCCCGACGTGCCGTCGCCCCTACGGTCCTCCCGCACCGGAGTCGGACGAGACGGCCGGCGCGGGAGCAGTGGGATCGAGCAGTTCGAGGCTCCGGGCGAGGAGCCGGCGGACGTTGCCCCGTCCGCGCGGGCATGGGCTTCCGCGCGTCGATGTCCTACAGCGTGACAGAGGTCCGTCCACTGGTCCGACCCGCCGGGGCGCCACCGCCGTCCGGCGATGCGCCCCGGCGTCGCGTCGGCGAACGGGGGAAGCCCACCGGTGGGTCAGGACTGCGGACGCTTCCCGTGGTTCGCCGGGTGGTTGCGGCGCGCCTTCTTCTTGCGGCGCCTCTTCGAGGACATGACTGTCTCCTTGGTGACGTCGGCACGTGAGACCACGTCTCAGCGCGCGGTTTCCGGACCGGTGTGCGGCAGCCGGCCCGCAAGCCATTGTTCCGCGAGGCGCCGGGCACCGCGACTCGCACGCCGGCCGGCCCGGGAGCGTTGCTTCCGCGCGTCTCAGAAGTTGAGCCGTAAGCACGGCACACGCTCGCGTACCGCTCCGGTCGTCGGACGTGGCGCCGTACCACCCTGGGCCCACCCCCCACCGGAGGCCGTAGCGATGCACCACCCCGCAGACCGATTCCCCCAGCCGGCCGCCCCGCGGACCACGGGTCGGCAACCGCCCGAACCGCGACTGCTCAGCGGCGTCTACGGACTTGTCCTGGCCAGCGCGCTGGCGGCCGCGCTCGACTCCCCGGACGAGCAGACGGACCCCGGATCGGACGCCGTATGGGTCCTGTTCACCGCCGTGGCCGCCGCGGCCGCCCACGGGTACGCCCACGTTCTCGCGCACCGTATGCCGGCCGAGCGCAGCGGTGTCCGGGTCGGGCTGCGCGCCATGATCGCGGAGTGGCCGGTCGTCGCGGCGGCCGGTCCCACCGTCGTGCTGCTGCTGACGGCCGTGCCCTCCTGGTGGAGCGAGAGCGACGCGGTGAACGTCGCCCTGCTGTTCAACACCCTGCTCCTCGCGGCCGGCGGAGGGTGGACGGCGCGTCGCGCGGGCCGAGGCCGGCCGGCCTCCCTGCGGGCCGCGACCGGAGACATGTTCATCGGCCTGGTGATCATCGCGGCCAACGCCCTGATCAAATAGCGGCACCGGCCCGGTTGCCGGCCGGACCGGGCCCGCGCCCTCAGGACACCTGCCCGGCACCCGTCGGTGCGCCGAGCGCCGCCCGCGACTCCGCGGCGCCGACGACTTGTTAGAGTGCGCCGGGTTGCGCGCCGGCAGCGGCGCGGGAGAGGAGTTGGGCGACGATGCAGGCGTCCGAGGTCCCGCGTGCGACGGCCGCGGCCATGGCGACCGCCACATCACTCGGCCTGACCGCCGACGACGCGATCGTTCTCCACGACTCGAACAAACTCACGTTGCGCTTGCTCCCGGGTGATGTCCTGGCCCGGGTGGCACCCATGGCGCACCAGGTCGCACGGTTCGAGATCGAACTCGCCCGGCAGCTGGCCGCATCGGGGTGCCCCGTAGCCGCTCTCGACCCCCGGGTGGAGCCACGCGTCCATGAGCGCGACGGCTTCGCCGTCACGTTGTGGACCTACTACGAGCCCGCCCCCGGTAAGGTCTCACCGGCCGGCCACGCCCACGCGCTCGCGCGGCTGCACGCCGGCATGCGAGAACTCGACGTCCCGTCGCCTCGGTACACGGACCGGGTCGAGCAGGCCCGACGACTCGTGGCGGACTCCGACCTCACTCCGGACCTCGCAGGCGCGGATCGGGAACTTCTCGTCGACACGTTGCGCGACCTGACACGACGGATCGGCGAGCACGGTGGCGCCGAGCAGTTGCTGCACGGCGAGCCGCACCCGGGCAACGTGCTGGCCACACAGCACGGGCCGCTGTTCATCGACTTCGAGACATGCTGCCGTGGGCCCGTCGAATTCGACCTGGCCCACGCGCCCGAAGAGGCCGGCGCCCACTACCCGGGCGCCGATCCGGACCTGCTGCGGGATTGCCGGCTCCTCGTGCTGGCGATGATCACCGCGTGGCGCTGGGACCGGGACGACCAGTTCCCGGACGGGCGCCGGCTGGGCAGGGAGTGGCTCGCCCGGATCCGGTCCGCACGGGGTCGCTGACCCCGGGTCCTCGACGTCGTCGTGGGCGGTCCTCACTCCCGGCATCCGCACCGGCTGCCCCGCCTCGCCCTGCCCCTGGCAGTGGCGGGGTGGTCTGGCGGGCCTCTGCCGGCGTCGGTACGGTGACACGATGGTTGACGACGAACAGCCGCCGCACGCTTCGTCGTTCGGCCGCGCGGCGACCGCGTACACGGAGAACCGCCCGGACTACGCGCGGTCGGCGGTGCGCTGGGCGCTGGAGCCCGCGCCCGGCCCGCGGGTGCTCGATCTCGGCGCCGGAGCCGGCAAGCTGACCGGCACCCTGGTCGCGCTGGGTGCCGACGTCGTCGCGGTCGAGCCCGACCCGGCGATGCTGACCGAGCTGCGCCGCTCCCTGCCGGCGCTCCCCCGCGCTGCGGGGGAGCGCCGAGGCGATTCCGCTTCCGGACGCGTCCGTCGACGCCGTACTGGCCGGCAACGCCATGCACGGGTTCGACATGGCCGTCGCAGGCCCCGAGATCGCCCGGGTCCTCGCACCCGGCGGCATCCTGGCCGGCCTGTGGAACATCCTGGACGACCGGGTCGAGTGGGTTGCCGGGCTGGCGCGGGTCAGCGGGAGCGCGGCCGTCGGACCGCGGGACACACGCACCAGCTGGCGCGCGGGGACAGCCGGGGCACACCTGCCGAAGCCGGACGCGGCCGCCCGATTCGGCTCCCCGGAGCAGGCCGAGTTCCCGCACGGGCAGCGCCGCACCGCCGACTCGCTCGTGGCGACCCTGGCGACGCGCGCGGGCATGCTGGTCATGCCGGAACCGGAACGGAAAGCCACGCTGCACAGAATCCGCGCCTTCCTCGCGAACACCTCGGAGACCGTCCACGGCGAGTTCCGTCTCCCCATGCTGACGGGCGTGTCGAGGACCCGGCAGTGGTGAAGGCACACCGCGCTCCCCGCGGAGACCCCGGCCCCGGCCGCTCAGCCGCAGGCCGGCGGGTGTGTCCACGGCTGCCGGAACGTGCCGACGCAGCGGTCGGTGACCCATCCGAGTACCGAGGAGACATCACCCGTTCCGCGGCGGCCTCGCGTGCACCCAGCCGTCCTCCGCGGGACCGGGCAGCGGGCTGCCGCCTCGGTCGTCACCATGGTGTACGCATCGAGGCACGGGTGGAACAGTACGGTGTGAGTGGCGAGGCGGCAGCGCTCGGCTGCTCGGGAAGGGTCAGTCGAGGCAGAACTCGTTGCCTTCGATGTCCCGCATCACGATGCAGGAGTCGTTGCCGTCGTACAGGAGTCGCACGCGCACCGCGCCGAGCGGGACCAGCCGTGCGCACTCGGCCTCGAGCGCGGCCAGGCGCTCTTCCCCCACGAGCCCGGTGCCCACTCTCACGTCGAGATGCAACCGGTTCTTGGCGACCTTGCCCTCGGGGACGCGCTGGAAGAACAGCCGCGGGCCCGCACCCGAGGGATCACCGCAGGCGCACCACGAACCCTGATCGTCGGGAAACCGGGAACGGTTGAAATCCCCCCAGGTGGCGAACCCCGCCGGCGGCGGAGACACGGCGTACCCCAGCACCTCGCACCAGAAGCGGGCGAGACGCTCGGGTTCCGCGCAGTCGAACGTGACCTGGAACTGCTTGATCGCTGCCATCGGCGCACCATACAAGGGGCGTCATTCCGCCGCGAGGCCGGCGAGGACGGCCTCGCCGAGGGCGTGCACGGCCGACTGGGGCCGGACCATGACGGTGAACTCCTTGATCCGGCCGTCGTCGTCGAAGTGCAGCAGGTCGATGCCGTGGATGTCCTTGCCGCCGGCCCTGGCGCGGAAGAGCAGCACCGCGGAGGGCGCGGTCGTGGCGTCGGAACTGGTCTGCGCGGTGCCGGTGTGGTCACCGATGTAGCGGAAGTCCTCGAACGTGCGCAGCAGCACCCCGAAGAGTCCCATCACCGCCGCTTTCCCCTCGAAGGGCGTGAACTTCACGGGGCTGTAGAGGCGGATGTCGTCGGTGAACAGGTCCTCCAGGGCGGCGAGGTCCCGGTGGGCGACGGCTGCGCGGAAACGGTCTGCGGTGTTCATGGGGCCACCCTTGCATAGTCATGAATGTGAGTAGTCATTTTTATGACTATCATGAAGGGCCGGTAAGGCGACAGAGGAAGCACAGAGGGAGCGAGGAGCGGACCCCATGGCACTACGGCACGCCGTGCTGGCGGCGCTGATCGAGGGAGAGTTCAGCGGCTACCAGCTGGCGAAGGCGTTCGACGTCGGCGTCGCCAACTTCTGGTACGCCCAGCCGCAGCAGCTCTACGCCGAGCTGGCGCGGCTGGAGAAGGAAGGGCTGGTAGCCGGCCGGGAGGTGGCACAGGAGGGCCGTCCGAACAAGCGGCTGTTCCGGGTGACCGACGCCGGCCTGGCGGAGCTGGAGGCCTTCACGGCCGCCTCCGCCAAGCCGGCCGTCATCCGCGACGACCTGCTCGTCAAGGTCCAGGCCGCCGACCGCGTCGACACCGCCGCGCTCGTCGCCCAGCTCACCGAACGCGCCGGCATGGCCCAGGCCAAGATCGCTCTCTTCGGGGCACTGCTGCGCCGTCTGCGCGGCGACCGTACGGAGGAGGAGTTCCTGCGCCACGGCGACCGCATCGGCCCGTACCTGACCTGTCTGCGCGGGGTGGCCTTCGAGCAGGAGAACCGGGACTGGTGCACGCGCACGATCGCCGTCCTCGAGGAGAGGCGGCAGGCCCGTGCCCGGCACTGAGACGGCGTATCTCCGCTACGTCGCCCTGGGGGACAGCCAGACCGAGGGCCTCGGCGACGGCGACGACAGTACCGGCCTGCGCGGCTTCGCCGACCGCCTCGCCGAACAGCTCGCCCGGCACGAGCCTGCCCTCCAGTACGCCAACCTGGCCGTACGAGGCCGCCTCGCCGCACAGATCCGCGCGGAACAGCTGGCCCCCGCCCTCGCGTTGCGGCCCGACCTGGCCACCGTCGTCGCCGGCGTCAACGATCTGCTGCGGCCCCGCTTCGACGCCGACGAGGTCGCCGCCCATCTGGAGACCATGTTCGCCGCGCTCACCGCCCAGGGCGTCCACGTGGCCACGATCACCATCCCGGACCCCGCCCGGATCAGCACTCTCGCCCGTCCTCTGGTCCCACGCGTCACCGCCCTGAACGAGCGGATCCGCCAGGCCGCCCGCCGCCACGGGGTCACCGTCGCCGAGACCGCCCTCCACCCCGTGGCAAGCGACTCCCGACTGTGGAGCACCGACCGGCTCCACGCCAGCTCCCTCGGCCACCAGCGCATCGCCGCCGCCCTCGCCCACGCCCTGCGCCTCCCGGGCAGCGACGACACCTGGACGCATCCGCTGCCCCCGCCCCCCTTGCCCACCGGGCGGTACGCCGCCACCGAACTCCGCTGGGCCGCGGGCTTCCTGGGGCCGTGGCTCGTCCGGCGCCTGAGGGGCCGGTCCTCGGGAGACGGCCGTACCGCCAAACGCCCCCTCCTCCTTCCCGTGCGGACGGACGGCAGCCCGGTCTGACCGGCGCCCTGCCACGGCCCGGCGCTCATGGTCTCGCCGAGCCGGTCGGGCCGCCGGCGGGTCCGCGGCCCCGAGGACCGGACATGCCGTCGACGGCCGCACGTCAAAGCCCCGTTCCCGCGGCCGGACGTGCCGCCGTCCTCATGAGGGAGACGGTGAAAGGGTGACTCGGGGCGCGCAGGATCAGCTGGGCCGGCCCCTGCTCGACGAGTTCTCCGGCCTCCAGGACGGCGATACGGCGGGCCCGGGCGGCGACGTCGAGATCGTGGGTGATCAGTACCAGGGACAGTTCCTCGCGCTCGCGGACCAGTGCGGTGAGGGTGTCCAGGATGCCTCGGCGGGTGATCGTGTCGAGCCCGGAGGTGATCTCGTCGCAGACGAGGACACGGGGGTGGGCGAGCAGGGCGCGGGCGAGGGCGGCGCGCTGGAGCTCGCCGCCGGAGAGCCGGCCGGGGCGCCGGCGGGACTGGTCCTCCGGGAGGCCGAGACGGTTCAGAGTGGTGAGCGCCTCCTGTTCCGCCGCTTTCGCGTCGATGCCGCGCAGGCGGATCGCGGTACGGGCGACCTGGTGGACGACCGGGCGGTGTTCGTCGAAGGCGGCAGCCGCGTCCTGGAAGACGTACTGCACGGCCGCGAGTTGTGCGCGGCTGCGGTCGCGCAGACTGCCGGGCAGCGGGACACCGTCGAGGAGGATCTCGCCGTCGTGCTCCCGGTGGAGGCCGGCGAGGCAGCGGGCGAGCGTGGTCTTGCCGCTGCCGGAGCGGCCGACGAGTGCCAGCGACTCCCCGCTGCGCAGGTCGAGTTCGGGGGCGCGCAGCACCACGGTCGTGGAGCGGGCGCCGGTCCGGTGGCGGGCGGTGAGGCCGCGTATCCGCAGGACCGTCCGTCCGGCACCGGCCCGACCGTCCGGTTCCGGGAATTCCCGCTCGGCACTGAGCAGTTCCCGGGTCCACGGGTGCCGGGGCGCCGGCCATACGCGCCGGGCCGGTCCCGACTCGACCACCTTGCCCGCCCGCATGACCACCACCTCGTCGGCGAGCGCCCGGACCACGTCGAGGTCATGGCTCAGCAGCACGACGGCGATGCCGCGGGCCGCGACGGCCGCGAGCCGGTCGACGATGCCGCTCTTCGTGAGGGCGTCCTGGCCGGTCGTGGGCTCGTCGGCGACGACGACACGGGAGCCGAGCAGCATGGCCTGTGCGAGGACGACGCGTTGCTGCTGACCGCCGGACAACTGGTGCGGGTGGCGCCTCAGCAGCGCTTCGCCCTCCGGGAGTTGGGCCTCGGCGAGGGCACGCAGCACGCGTTCGCGTGCGGCCGCCCGCCGCTGACGGCGGGGCAGGTGCCGCACCTGGGAGCGGGCGATGTCGGTGAGCAGGGCGGAGACCCGGCGGGCGGGGTTGAGCACGGCCGCCGGGTGCTGGGGGATGTAGCCGACCGCGTCGTCGGTGGCCAGGCGCACGTCGCCGCTGACCCGGGCGTCACACGGGTACTCACCCAGCAGAGCGAGCCCGGTGGTGGTCTTGCCGCTGCCCGAGGCGCCGACCAGCGCCGTGACCCTGCCGGGCAGCACCCTGAGGCTGACCCCGTCGACGATCGCCCTGCCGCCGACCTCGACGCGCAGGTCGCGGATCTCGGCCACCGGACGCACGGTGGTGTCGCTTCGCTGGTTCACGGACGTGCTTCCTTCTCTGCCCTGCTCCGTACGCCGGTGCCCACGGCCCTGGTCCGGGGGGTCCGGGTGGGCGCGCCCCGTCTCGCGCCCCTGTCCAGCGCGGCGTCGAAGAGGAGGTTGGTGCCCGTCGTCAGGGCGACGATCAGCAGGGCGGGGACGATGACGGCCCACGGCTGCACGAACAGGCCGGTGCGGTTGCGGTCGACCATGACCGCCCAGTCGGCGGCGTCGGGCGCCACACCGACACCGAGGAACGCTGCCGTGGCGACCAGGTAGAGCACACCCGTGAGCCGGGTCCCGGCGTCCGCGGCCAGGGTGCGCAGCATGGAGCGGCCGACGTAGCCGACGGCCGTGCGCCACCACGTCTCGCCCTGCATCCGCAGGGCCTCCACGGCAGGGCGTGCGGCGATCTCCGTGGCCGCGGCCCGTACGAGGCGGGCGGCATCGGGCACGTTGACCACCGCGACCAGCAGGGCGAGCCCGACCGCGCCGGGTGAGAACACCGTCGCGACGAGCAGGATCAGCAGCAGTGAGGGCACGGCGAGCAGGACGTCCAGGGGCCGCATCAGCAGCTCCTCCACCCGGCGGCGGCGGGTGAGCGCGCCGAACAGGCCGACGGGCAGCGCCACGAGGTAGGCCAGGACGGTGGCGGCGAGGGCGGTCAGCACGACCGGGCGGCCGCCGTGCAGCACCTGCCGCCAGACGTCGCGGCCGACGAAGTCCGTGCCGAGCCGGTGACCGTCGCCCAGGGTGAACGACGCCGCTCTCGGGCCCGGTTCACCCGCGAGCGCGGGACCGATGAGGGCCAGCACGAGAGGCACGGCGACGACCACGGCCCCGAGCGCGAAACGGCCCCCGCGCGCATTCCTCACGCCGCCACCCCCGCCCGGGGAGCGAGCCGGTGGGCGACCACGTCGGCGCCGAGGTTCAGGGCGACGGTCAGCGCGCCGAACACCACGGCGAGTCCCTGGACGACGGGTACGTCGCGTTCGGCGACGGCCCCCAGCAGAACGGTTCCCAGGCCCGGGATCACGTACAGCGTCTCCACGACGATGACACCGCACAGCAGCCAGTCGATGGTCCGGGCCAGCTGCTGCGCGGCGGGGGCGAGGGCGTTGGGCAGGGCGTGCGCATAACGGACGCGGACACCGGCGACGCCGTAGCGGCGGGCCTGCGCCACGTACGGAGAGGCCAGCGCGTCGATCATGCCCGCGCGCACCAGGCGGACCAGGGAGCACACGGGACGGGAGAGCAGCACGAGGACGGGCAGGACGAGAGCGGACGGATGACCGAGCAGATCGGTGCCGTAGCCGACCGCGGTCGGCGGCAGCCAGCCCAGCTGGAGCGCGAACACCGTCACCAGCAGCACGCCGAGGGCGAATTCGGGAACCGCGTACACGGCGAGGGTCACCGAGCTGATCACCCGGTCGACGATCCGCCCCTCGTGGCGGGCGGCCAGCACGCCCAGTCCGAATCCGGCCGGCACGAGCAGCGCCACGGTGAGGGTGGCCAGCAGCAGGGTGGGGCCGAAGCCGTCGGTGATGTACTCGCCGACCGGGCGGCCGGAGGTCAGGGAGGTGCCGAAGTCGCCGTGCAGGAGCAGCCCCGCCACCCAGTCGGCCAGCCGCTCCCACGCGGGCCGGTCCAGCTCCATGGCCGCGCGGATGGCCTCGATACGGGCCGGGTCGGGCTGGTCCCCGGCGAGCGCGACGGCGGCGTCGCCCGGCAGCGCCTCGGTGAGCGCGAAGACCAGCAGCACCACGGCCACGATCTGCAGGGCGCCGAGGAGGAGCCGCCGGGCGACGAAGGAGCGCAGTCCGCTCACGCGAGCCATACCTTGTCGAAGCGTGCCCAGTCGAGGGTGTTGGCGGGCGCGTTCGCCGCGACGCCCATGACGTCGCGCGCGGTTCCGAGGATCCAGTCGGCGAACCCCCAGATGAGGAAGCCGCCCTCGGAGTACAGACGGCGCTGCATGCGCTCGTAGACGGCGGCCCGGTCCTGCTTGTCGCGGGTGGACTGCGCCTGCTGGTAGAGCGCGTCGAAGTCCCTGTGCCGCCACTGGGTCGCGTTGGTGGTGGAGTCGGTGAGCAGGCGCTGGGAGATGTGGGCCTCGATGGGCATGGCGCCGGAGCGGTAACAGCACAGGGTGCCGTTGTCGAGGATGTCGCTCCAGTACGAGTCCTTGCTGCCCATCTTCACGTCGACGGTGACGCCGGCCTTCTTCGCCTGGTCGCGGAAGACGCTGGCGGCCTCGGTGAATCCGGAGGCGACGGCCGAGGTGTTGAGGGTGACCCTGAGGTCCTCGGCTCCCGCCTGCCTGAGCAGGGCACGGGCCCTGTCGAGGTCCTGCTCGCGTCGGGGCAGGCCGTCGGCGTAGTACTCGTAGCCCTTGCCGAACAGGTCGTTGCCGGTCTCGCCCGCGCCGGACAGTGCCGCGTCGACGAGTTCCTGGCGGTCGGCGATGTGGAAGAACGCCTGGCGCACCCGCTCGTCGTCGAAGGGCGGCCGGTCGGTCTTCATGCAGAACGCCTGCATGGCGCTGCCCCGCAACCGCACGATCGCGATCTGTCCTCCGTCCTCGTGGGCGCGGGCGGTGGCCGGATTGAGCTCGTGGGCGTACTCGACCTGGCCGCCGAGGAGGGCGTTGACGCGGGCCGACTCCTCGTTGGCGACGACGAACTCGATCTCGTCCAGGTACGGGGCACCGTCCCAGTAGTCGTCATTGCGGCGGAAGACGGCCGAACGGCCCGGGGTGAACGAAACGAAGCGGAACGGTCCGGAGCCGATCGGGTGCCGGTCGAACGCGGTCGCGTTCCCGGGCACGATGTACGCGCCGAACGCCGCCAGGATGTTGGGGAATTCGGCGGTGGGCCGCTTGAGGACGAACTCGACCGACCGCTGTCCCGTGGCACGGCTCGCCCGGAGGTCGATGGGCTCCAGGGACGCCCTGGCCCGGAACGCCTGCTTCGGGTCGGCGATGCGGCGGTAACTGTGCAGCACGTCCTCGGCGGTGACCGGCCTGCCGTCGTGGAAGGCCGCCTCGCGCAGGGTGACCCGCCAGCGGTCCAGCGTCCTGTTCGCCTCCCACTTCTCGGCGAGGCGCGGCCGGGCGGACAGATCGGGCCCGTAGTCGGCGAGCTTGTCGAAGAGGGCCTTGGCGCGGGCCGCGTCGGCGAAGAGGTTCGCCAGATGCGGGTCGAGCGTCTCCCCGGCGCCGCCACCCGCGAAAGCGGCGCGCAGCCGACCGCCCCGCTTCGGTGTGCCGTCGCCCTTCCTGTCGCTGTCGCTGTCCTCGGTGCCGGCGCAGCCGGCGACGGAGAACGCGCCGAGTGAGGCGGCACCGGTGGCGGCCAGGAAGCCGCGGCGGCGCAGGCCCCCGAAGCGGTCCGCGGAGGTGTCCGCGGCGGTGAGCGGGTGGTGCGATGCGTCGTGCATGAGGGTTCCTCGATGTGTGTGATCTGTCGGCAAGCAGGGGTGTGTCGGGGTGTGTCAGGACGGGGCGGTGGCGGTCCCGGTGAGGCGGGCCACCACGTGCAGCCGGTCGGCGTCCGCCGTGCGGCCGGGGAGAAGCCCCTCGCGCCACGGCGGTTCCGTGCGCGGGCCCGGTCCGTCGTGGAGCTCCAGGACCTCGAAGCCGTGCGCCGTCAGCAGGCGGCGCAGCTCCTGGGGGAACAGCAGCCGCCACGCGGAGCGCTGCTCGACTGGCTCCGAGCCGTCGCCCGCGGTCCACACCCGCGTGCGGCGCAGGAGCTGTGCCGCCCGGTCCACGGTGAGGGTGGTGGTCGACCGGTGGACGGTGCCCCGCCAGGCGAACTCGCCGGCGGTGGGCGTGCCGAGCAGGTCGGTACGGCCGAGGAAGTACGCGCCGTTGCGCATCTCGGCGACCAGCAGACCGCCCGCCGTCAGTGCGCGGCGGCACGAGGACAGGAAGCCGTCGAGCTGGTCGTTGGTGTGGCAGTACAACAGAGCGCTGTCCAGGCACACGAGAGCGTCGAACACCCCCTGTCCGAGGTCGAATCCGTGCAGGTCGGCGCTGACGTAGTCGGGTCCGGGGTGATGGGTGCGGGCATGGGCGAGCATCGCCTCGGAGAGGTCGGCGCCGGTCACCCTCCGGCCGGCGCCGTGCAGGTGGGCGGCGTCGCGTCCGGTGCCGCAGCCCACGTCCAGCACACGGGGGCCCGCCCCGTGCCGGCGCAGGCAGTCCTCCGTCCAGCGCCCGGCCAGCCGGACCGGGTCGGGGAAGCGGGCCTCGTACAGCTCGGGGTTGTCCGTCAGCAGGTTGTCCGCACGGGCGGTCCTCGTGGACGTCATGTCGGTGTCCTTCCTCACGCCGTCGCGGGAACGGCGGGCTTCGGCGGTACGGGCAGCGATCCCCGTCGGCGCAGCCGTGCCACCCCGGACGCGGACGCGAGTCCGAACAGGGCGCAGCACGCCCACGGCAGCCACGGGGCGCCGCTCCGTTCCCCGGTGTCCATGGCCCAGCCGACGACGGTGTTCCCCACGGCCGCGGCGATGCCGGAGACGACGTAGAAGATCCCGAAGTAGGTGCCGGTCAGCTCGGTGCGGCCGAAGCCGGGGATCAGCTCCATCACGAACGGCTGGGCCACCATCACGCCGAGGGAGAGCAACAGGGCGCCGGCCAGCACCGGGAGGACGCGCAGCGCCCCGTCCAGCGCGCCGTCCGGGCCGCCGGAGACGTCGGCCACCAGGGCGGGCGGCAGGAAGGCCAGCGCCATGAGGCCGAGGCCGGCGGCGATCCAGCGCCCCCGCTGCCCGCGTGCCTTCAGGGCACGGGTGACGCGCAGCTGCAGGGCGAGACCGGCCAGGGCGCCGACGGCGAAGACCAGCCCGGCGGCGCCGTCCCAGCCGGTTGCCTGCCGGGCGCCGTCGGGCAGCAGCAGGTACAGCTGGTTCTCCAGGGTGAACATCCCGGCCATGGCACACGCGAAGGCGAGGAACGGCCGGTTGCCGAGGACCTCCCTCCAGTCCGCCCGCACCGTGCCCCGGCCCGGCCCGGCCTTCCGCGCGGGCAGGACCAGGGCCTGGGCGACGGTGAGGACGGCGAAGATCCCGGCGGCGGTCAGGGCCGACGTGCGGAAGCCGACGAGCAGCAGCGCGCTGCCGAGCAGCGGCCCGACCAGCGCACCGGTGGCGGCGAACACGTTGAACAGGGCGAACGCCTCGGCCCGGCGTACGTCGGCCTCCTGAGTGATGTAGGTCCGTACGGCCGGGTTGAACAGCGCGCCGGCGAAGCCGCTGAGAACCGAGGCGGCGAGCAGCACGGGCAGTTCGTCACCGAGTGCGAACAGCGCGAACCCGAGGGTGCGCAGGGCGCAGCCGGCGATGATGACGCCGCGTGCGCCGAGCCGGTCGGAGGCGGAACCTCCCACGACGAACAGACCCTGCTGGCTGAGGTTGCGGATGCCGAGGACGACGCCGACGACGGCGGCCGACATGCCGAGGTTCTCGGTGAGGTGAGTGGCGAGGAAGGGGATGAGGAGGTAGAAGCCGGTGTTGACGCCGAACTGGTTGACCAGCAGCAGCTGGACCGCGAGCGGGAAGCGGCGTATCTCATGCCATGTCTGCACGGCGTGCCTTCCGCGGCTCGACGCCCAGTCCGGGCCGGTCGCCCGCCCGTACGAAGCCGTCCTCGCCCCCGATACCGGTCCACGGGTCGTGGGCGAGCAGCAGGTGTCCGTCGAGGTCGGCCCAGTGCGCCCGGTCGGCGAGGTGCACGGCGGGTGCGAGACCGAGGCTGCTGGCGGTCAGGCAGCCCAGCATCAGCCCGGTGCCGCTGCCGGCGACCGACTCGGCGATCCGCAGGGCCGCGTGCACACCGCCGCACTTGGCGAGCTTGACGTTGACCCCGTGGACGCGGCCGGCGAGGCGGCGTACGTCCTCCAGACCGACGGCGTCCTCGTCGGCGATGACCGGCAGGGGTGAGCGTTCGGCCAGGGCGGCCAGCGCTTCGGGATCGCCGGGGGCGAGGGGCTGTTCGACGGCATGGACGCCCAGGTCGGCGAAGCGGGGCAGCAGCGCCTCGGCCCGGGCCCTGGTCCAGGCACCGTTGGGATCGAGGAGCAGCCGGGCGCGGGGCGCGGCGCGGCGGACGACGCGGACGCGTTCGATGTCGTCCTCGGGGTCGGGGGAGCCCGCCTTCACCTTGATGACCTCGAAGCCGGCGGCCGCGAGCCGGCCCGCCTCTGCCGCCGCGTGGGCGGGCGGGGTGATGCCGATGGTGCGGGCCGTGGCGGTCACCGGCGCCTTCGCGGCGCCCAGGAGCCGGTGGACGGGGCTGCCCGCGCGTTTGCCGACGAGGTCGAACAGCGCGGCCTCGACGGCGGCACGCACGGCAGGGGGAGTGCTCCCGCCGCTGAGCTCACCCACGCGCACGGATTCCAGCGCGTCCTCGGGACCGGAGTGGCGGTCCAGGTCCGCGCCGGCGGTGGCGAGGAGCCGTTCCAGGGTCTTCGCGTCGAGGCCGTAGTAGACGCTGCTGACGGCCTCGCCATGGCCGGTGAGGCCTTCGTGTTCGATGCTCAGCCACACGGCCTCGCGGGCGGACATCGTCGAGCGGGATATGCGCAGCGGCTCGGTGAGTTCGAGCCGTACGGTGCGGGTGCCGGCCTTCACGGGTTCCCTCCCGGGCGGGATGCCGCCCTCAGCGGGTCGGTGACGCGGGTGCACCGAGCCCAGCCGGTGGCCTCGGCCGCCTGCGGGGACGGGATCTCCACGGGCCGGGTGGCCGCCGTGGCGGGGTCGAGACCGTGGGCGGTGGCGAAGTCGTCGTCGTAGACGGTGCCGAGGTAGCGGTGCGGCCCGTCGGGGAAGACGGTGGCGACGACCGCGCCGGGGTGCACCCGGGCCGCCCAGGCGGCGACCCGGGCGGCGGCGCCCGTGCTCCAGCCACCGGTGACGAAGCTGCCACGGGCCAGGCGGCGGCAGCTGTCCACCGCCTCTGCCGGGCCGACCCAGTGCACTTCGTCGAACGCGCCGTAGGCGACGTTGCGCGGGTGGATGCTGCTGCCCAGTCCGCGCATCAGCCGCGGCCGGGCGGGCTGGCCGAAGATGGTGGAGCCGACGGAGTCGACACCGATCAGCCGCAGCGCGGGCCAGTGGCGGCGCAGCGGACCGATGATCCCGGCACTGTGCCCGCCGGTGCCGACGCTGCACACCAGGATGTCCAGGTGCTCGACCTGGACGGCGAGCTCCGCGGCGAGGGAGGCGTAACCGGCGGTGTTCTCGGGGTTGTTGTACTGGTCGGGCCAGTACGCGCCGGGCAGCTCGGCCACTAGCTCCCGGAGCCGTGCCAGGCGCGCCGCCTGCCAGCCGCCCCGGGGTGCGGGCCGGTCCACGATCTCCAGCCGCACACCGTGGGCGCGCAGCAGCTGGCGCATGGAGGGCTCCAGTTCGCTGTCGCCGACCAGTACGACGGGGTGGCCGAGGGCCTGGCCCGCGAAGGCGAGCCCGATGCCGAGGGTGCCGGAGGTGGACTCCACCACCGGTGCGCCGGGCTGCAGTTCGCCCCGTTCACGGGCTCCCAGCAACATGGACACGGCGGGCCGTGCCTTCATGCCGCCCGCGGCGAGCCCTTCGAGCTTGGCCCAGAAGCCGGGGTGCGGTCCCGGCAGGCCGGCGGTGATGCGGACGACGGGCGTTCGGCCGAGCAGGGCGAGCAGCTCCGGGTGGGCGGCGGTCCGGGCCGTGGCGGTCGTCGCGGCGGTCGCGGTCACCGGGCGTCTCCCGGGCCGCCGGTGAGGTAGCGGTGGAGCGTGCCCGGACCGCCGTCCAGCCAGAAGAAGGGGTATGGCTCCGCGCACACGGCGCTCACCCCGTGGCCCAGGAAGCGTGGCAGCACGGCACTGCCGGTCTGGGCGAACATCACCAACTGCTTGCCGTGGCGCAGCGCGTGCTCCCGCAGTGGCTCGAATGTCCCGTTGCCCAGCGTCATCCCGGACACCAGCAGCGCGTCGCACCGGCCCGCCTCGGCGAGCGCGTCGGTGACGATCGTCTCGTCCCACTCGGTGACCCCGCCCTTGAGGTCGCACGGGACGTAGCCCAGTCCGCGCGTACGCAGTGCCTCCAGCAGGGAGTTGACCACGCCGACCACGAGCACCGTGGATCCCGGGGGCAGGTCGAGCAGCTCGGTCACCGCCCGGGCCCGGGCGCGGGACTTCTCCAGTGACGTCCCGGCGGGCAGCGGTAAGGGCCGGGCCCCGTTGTCCGGGGTGTGCGGGGTGACGTGCATCAGGTAGGCATCGAGCGCCGCCACCCGCACCGGCCGCAGCGGGTGTTCCAGCAGCCGGGCCACGCTCGCGCCGACGCATTCCTCGACCGCGCTGTCGGGCAGAGTCCCGGGTTCGACCGCGCAGCTGCCGACGGCCTCGGCCAGGCGCAGACCGAGGACCTCGTTGCGGTACCCGGTGCCGCGCCCGTCGTGCCGTACGGCCTGCCGCGTGGTGAAGGCCACGGAGATCCGCCGTGCCGCCGGATCCGGGCCGAGCTCACCCGCCCGGACCTGGTCCAGCAGCGTGTCGTAGGCCGTCACACGGGCGGACGGCCGTGTGGTGGAGGTCATCGGATCACCAGCCCGGTCCGCAGCTCACCCAGCAGGGCCTCGACCCGGTCACGGGCGCCGGTGCCGTCCGGGTCGCCCGCCATGACGTGACCGAGGTACTCGTTGTTGCTGCCCGCCGCCCTCACCTGCCTGCCGGGGTCGGCGAGTTCCAGTTCCAGCACGCCCGGCGCGGTCCGGTGAGCGGTGCCGTCCAGGGCGGCGAGCGTGCCCGCGGCGTCGGGCACGAGGAAACCGATCGCGGCGCTGCGCAGCCCGGTGTCCGTGCGCCGGAGGTCGGGGGCACGGCCCAGGGAGACGTCCACGAAGGCGGCGGCGAGATCAATGCCGGTGACGTGGCGTACGAGTTCGGTGATGCGGTTGCCGGCGGGCCGTGGGTTGACCTCGACCACGCGCGGGCCCGCCGGGGTGAGCTTGATCTCGGTGTGCGCGACGACGCCGTCGGTCAGGCCGAGCGCCTTGAGCGCGTCGAGCGCGGTCTGCTCCGCGGCTGCGGCCTCGGCGGCCCGCAGGGCGGCGGGGAACATGTGGCCGGTCTCGATGAAGGCGGGCGCTCCGCCGACGCTCTTGTCGGTCACGCCCACCACATGGACCGCGCCTGCGTGGGAAACGGTCTCCACGCTCACCTCCGGTCCGTCCAGGAGTTCCTCCAGCAGCACCACGGGCGCCCGCCGCTGCCCGCGCGCGTTGACCGGGAAGTCGGCCAGCGCCTTTACGGCGGCGCCGAGTTGCTCCTCGTCGTCCACCCTGCGTACGTACATGCCCGCGCAGAGGTCGACCGGCTTGACCACCAGTGGGTAGCCGATCTCCCGCGCCGCCCGTGCGAGGTCGGCCCGCTCCTCGTGCACCGCGAACCGCGGCCCGGGCACGCCGGCAGCGGCGAGGACGCGCCGGGTGGCGTCCTTGCGGCAGGCGTTCCCGACGGCCTCGGGGTCCGGTCCCGGCAGTCCGAGCCGGTCGGCCGCCAGGGCCACGGTCGGCAGGTAGTAGTCGCAGGACGTGACCACCGCGTCGAACCCGAACACCTCGTGCAGCCGCTCGACCCGGGGCAGCAGGGCATCGCTGTCGTTGGTGTCCGCCGTGATCACGTTGCGTGCCCCGAGCAGCGGGTGCGTCACGCCCTCGGGTGCCGAACGGAGGTAGTGGTGCAGATCGCGGGTGAGGAAGGTGAACTCGTGTCCGCCCTCCCCTACGGCCCGGGGGAGCAGCCTGCTCATCGATCCGACCCAGCTCTCGACCACCAGCAGATGAGCCACAACTCCCCTTTTCGTGTCATGTCGTGCGGCGCGGCCCCGGTGTCAGGGCAGCAGAAGGCACCTCCGACAGGAGGGTCCGGGCCGGCCGTGCGGTGAACACGCTATCGGCAATCATTTTCATTGTCAGGTGGCTCGGAGGCTTCAAGTTTGTGAAAGTCGTTTTCATCTAGCTATGGTGAGGCCCCGATGCGGAAGGATCCCGTGATGAGTCACAGCACACCCGCCGGTTGCACCGTGCGTCCCGCGACGCCGGCGGATGTCGACGGCGCCCGCAGCGTCATGCTCGACACGTTCTACAAGGAGTTCGGATACGGCTACGTGCCCGCGTGGCACCGGGACGTGATGGACATTCAGGGCACGTACCTCGACGACCCGCGGCATCTCCTGCTCGTGGCCGTCCACGACGGCGAGGTGGTCGCGACCACCGGCGTGCGGTCCGAGGGCCCGGCGCACCCGCCCCATCCCCGCTGGCTGGCCGAACGCTATCCGTCCGGCACCACCGCCCAACTGGTCCGCGTCTACGTGCGCCCGGAGTACCGGCGCCTGGGCCTCGCGCGAACCCTGGTCGCGGCGGCGTGCGACTTCGTCGCGGACACACCCGGCTACGAGTGCGTCTACCTCCACACCAACGTGAACGTCGAGGGTACGGAGGCGTTCTGGCGGAGCATGGCCAAGGAGGTGTGCGACGCCCGCGCCACCGGCGAACACGGACCGGGCGTCGCCACCGTGCACTTCGAGAT
>NZ_NEUB01000113.1 GCF_002910825.1 Streptomyces sp. SM1
GTACGGTCTCGGAAGAGGCAAGCCGCATGCCCGTCGCACCCGGACCCGCGATCCTGGCCGCGTTCGAGGCGGCGAAGGGATTCATGCCCGTGGACGAGGGCCTCGCCCTGTACGCGGCGGCGGCCGGGGCCGGCCGGCTGGGCCTGCCGCTGCTGGAGGTCGGCACCTACTGCGGCCGCTCCACGATCCTGCTCGCCGACGCGGCCCGCGCGGCCGGTGTCAGCGTCCTCACCGTGGACCACCACCGCGGCAGTGAGGAGCAGCAGCCCGGCTGGGACTACCACGACCCGGACACCGTCGACCCCGAACTGGGTCTGATGGACACGCTCCCCACCTTCCGCCGCACCCTGCACCGGGCGGGCCTGGAGGACCACGTGGTCGCCCTGGTCGGCCGTTCCCCGCGGATCGCGGCCCTGTGGGCGTCCCCGCTCGGCCTCGTCTTCGTCGACGGCGGCCACACCGACGCACACGCCACCGCCGACTACGAGGGCTGGGCGCCGCACGTCGCCGAGGGCGGTCTCCTCGTCATCCACGACGTCTTCCCCGACCCGGCCGACGAGTTCACCGGCCAGGCCCCGTACCGCGTCTACCTCCGCGCCCTCGCGTCCGGCGCGTTCACGGAGGTGTCGGCCACCGGTTCCCTGCGCGTACTGCGCCGTACGGGGCCCGGGGTCTGACACCGTTAGGGTGGCTGCGTGTCGTACACAGGTCCCGGTTTCGAACCTCCCCGGCCCCGGCGGTCCCGGCGTGGCCCGCTGACCGTGGCGCTCGCCGCGCTCGTCTCCGGCGGGCTGCTCGGCTGGGCGGTGTACGCGACCGTGGGCGGGCCGGGGGACGACGAGGGCCCGGGGAGCGCGTCGGCTTCGGCGTCCGCCGCTTCCCGTACGCCGTCGTCCTCCGCCGGCAGCACGTCACCGTCCGCCGGTGCCGGGGACGGGAAGCCCAGCGACCCCGCGGCCACCCCGTCGTCCTCGGCCTCCGCCCCCGCCGCGTCCGGACCGCTCAAGGGCAAGGTCGTCGTCATCGACCCGGGGCACAACCCGGGCAACTTCCGGCACGTCACCGAGATCAACCGCCAGGTGGACATCGGGACGAACAGCAAGGCGTGCGACACCACCGGCACCACCACCAACGACGGTTACGCCGAAGCGAAGTTCACCCTCGACGTCGCCCACCGGATGCGCACGCTCCTCCAGCGGCAGGGCGCCACCGTGAAGTTGACGCAGGACGCAGACCGGCCGTTCGGGCCGTGTGTGGACGAGCGGGCCCGGATCGGCAACCAGGCGAAGGCGGACGCCGTCGTCTCGATCCACGCGGACGGCTCCGGCACCGGGAACCGCGGTTTCCATGTGATTCTCCCGGGCGCCGTGAACGCGGGCGCCGCCGACACCCGCGCCATCGTCGGCCCTTCGCGCGACCTCGGCGAGCGCATCGCGGGCAACTTCGTCCGCGCCACCGGCAGCGCGCCCTCCAACTACACGGGCGGCGGCACCGGACTCGTCACGCGTGAGGACCTCGGCGGTCTCAATCTGTCAACGGTTCCCAAGGTGTTCATCGAGTGCGGCAACATGCGCGATAGCAAGGACGCGGCACTGCTGACCAGCGGTGCCTGGCGGCAGAAGGCGGCGCAAGGGATTTCCGACGGAATCGTGAGTTTCCTGCGCGGGCCCGGCTCGGCGCGATGATCCGGGCGGACAGCCCGATCGTGCGGACGATAGTGTCGTCCGCACGATGAGGGGCCACCCCCGCGCTTCGCACGGGAACCTTCGGGCACCCTGGTGACAGCGACGCCTCTTCCGACGACGAGACGACCTACGAAGGACCTGAAGTGAATATCCGCTCCCTCACTCGAGGCGACGGCGTGGTGATCGGAGCAGCGGTATTGCTGTTCATCGCGTCGTTCCTCGACCTCTATTCCGTCGACGGCGCTCCCGACAGCCTCGACATCCCCAGCCTGTGGTCGAGCGGGCCGGTGCTGCTCGGTGTCGTGCTGGCGGGAATCATCGGCGCGGCGCTCGTCGTCGTCTCCCGCGGCCTGCCGCAGCCGCCGAAGGTCGCGGGGCTCGACCTCGGGCAGTTCGGCGTGGCCTTCACGGTGTTCGCCGCGTGGAGCGCACTCGGCAACATCTTCGACGTGGCCGGCGGCGCCGACAACTTCGGCGGCGGGGGTGACGGCCCGGATGCCGGCACCGGTCTGATCCTGGCCCTCATCGCCACGCTCGTCATGGCCGCCGCCGCGGTCGCCACCCCCCTGGTCCCGGCCCTCAAGGGCGCCCTCCTCCCGGCCGCCGGCCCCTCGGCCCCGCAGCCCTACGGCGGTCAGCCGCCCAGCGGTTACGGCTACCCGGGTGCCGGTGGGCAGCAGCCGGCCTCCTTCGGTGGTCAGCCGCAGCCGGGACAGCCCGGTCAGCCGGGGCAGCAGCCGTTCCCGGGCCAGCCGCAGGCCGGACAGCCGCAGCCGGGCGGGCCCGCCGCCCCGGCGCCCGCGGGGGACTTCGCGCCGTTCTGGTTCGCCGTGCCGGTGCCCCGGCCGCTGTTCCCGGAGGAGGGCTCGCCCACGCCGATCGCCGAACTGGCCCCCGGTACCTGGTACCTGGCGGTCGAGCAGCGCGGTCAGTCGCTCGTCGCGCAGACGCAGGACGGCCGTCGCGGCGTCCTGCAGGACACGTCGGGCATCCAGCGCGGCTGATCCTCCCGGCCCTTCTCGTCACGGCCCCTCGCCCTTCCGGGCGGGGGGCCGTTGCCGTCGTGCCCGGCGCCGGCGGGCGCGTGGCCTGTTTAACCTAACCCGACTGTAAATACTAATTTTATTGGTACTACTCTTCGGGCGGGACAGAGCGCCCGCCTACGGGCGCCCCTTGTCAAGAAGGGCATGCCACATGGGAGCAGCACCCAGACCACCCGGAAGCAAGCGGCCGCGGATGATCGCCCGCGGCTGGGTCCAGGCGGCGATACTCGTCACCCTCGGTGGTTTCTTCGTCCTCGGATTCCTGGCGATCCGGACCTACCAGGCCCAGCCCCCCATCCCCGACCGCACCGTCACCGCCGCCGGGGAGGTCGTCTTCACCGGAGACGACGTCCGCGAGGGACAGCGGGTGTTCCTGCGCACCGGCCTGATGCAGTACGGGTCGATCTACGGACACGGCGCCTACCTGGGCCCCGACTTCACCGCCGACTACCTCAACCGCAGCGCCACGATGGTCCGCGAGTCCTACGGCGGCGACGACTCGGCGGACGCCCACGACCGCACGGTCGGCGACTACCGCGTCAACCGCTACGACGACTCCACCGGAACCCTGGTGTGGAGCGACGCGCAGGCCGCCGCCTTCACCGAGCTGACCGGGCACTACGCGGGCCTGCTCGGCAGCCCCGACGGCAAGCAGGGCCTCAGGCCGGACGCGATCACCGACCCCGGCGAGATCCACGACGTCACGGCCTACTTCGCCTGGACGGCGTGGACCGCCGCCGCCGAACGTCCCGGCCACGACTACTCGTACACCAACAACTGGCCGTCCGAGCCGCTGGTCGACAACGAGCCGACCGGCCACACCGTGACCTGGAGCGTGCTGTCGCTGATCTTCCTGCTGGTGGGGACCGGCGCGCTGTTCACCGCCTTCGGACGCTGGAACTTCCTCGGCTGGCACCGCCGTGACCACCGGGAGCTGCGCTTCCACTCGCCCGACCGGGTCCGGCTCACCCCCGCGCAGCGCGCGACGGCCTGGTTCTTCCTCGTCATGGCGGGACTGTTCCTGGCCCAGGTGCTGCTGGGCTCCGCGGCCCAGCACTACCGGGCCGACCTGCAGAGCTTCTTCGGCATCCCGCTCGACCGCTGGCTGCCCTACAACCTGGTCCGCACCTGGCACACCCAGCTGTCGATCTTCTGGGTGGTGACCTCGTTCCTGGCGATCGGCATCTTCATCGCCCCGCTGATCTCCCGCGGCTGGGAGCCCCGCCGGCAGGCCCTGCTGACCCGGATCCTGCTCGGCGCGCTGGTCGTCGTGGTCGTCGGCAGTCTGCTGGGCGAACTGGCGGGCCAGCGCGGCTGGCTCGGTGACCTCTGGGCGCAACTGGGCAACCAGGGCTGGGAGTACCTGGACCTGGGGCGGGTGTGGCAGACCCTGCTGACCCTCGGCATGGTGATCTGGGTCGTGATCCTCTTCCGCGGGCTGCGCCGCCGGCTCCGGGGGGAGAGCGTCGCCAACATGCCGTGGCTGTTCTTCCTGGCCGCGCTCGCCCTGCCCGCGTTCTACGCCGTCGGCCTGCTGGCCACTCCCGACACGCAGTTCACCGCCGCCGACTTCTGGCGCTTCATCGTGGTGCACCTGTGGGTCGAGGACTTCATGGAGCTGTTCACCACCGCGACGGTCGCCTACCTCTTCGTCCTGCTGGGCGTCGTGCGCGAACGGGTGGCGCTGTCCGTCATCTTCCTCGACATCGTGCTGTACGGCGCGGGCGGCGTGATCGGCACCATGCACCACCTGTACTTCTCGGGTGAGCCCGCCGAACACCTGGCGCTCGGCGCGACGTTCTCCGCCCTGGAAGTGGTGCCGCTGCTCTTCCTCACCGTCGAGGCGTGGAGCTTCCTGCAGATCGGCGCCCGCCGCCACAGCGCCTCGGACACACCGTTCCCGCACCGGTGGGCGGTCATGTTCCTGGCCGCGGTCGGCTTCTGGAACTTCCTGGGCGCCGGGGTGTTCGGCTTCCTGGTCAACCTGCCGATCGTGTCCTACTACGAGATGGGCACCGGCCTGACGGCCAATCACGCGCACGCGGCGATGATGGGCGTCTACGGCATGCTCGCGATCGGCTTCGCGGTGTTCGCGCTGCGGTATCTCATCCCCGAGAACAAGTGGTCCGACCGCTGGCCCCGGCTGGCGTTCTGGTCGCTCAACCTGGGCCTGGCGTGGATGTCGTTCGCCACCCTGCTGCCCAGCGGCGCGCTCCAGTTGTACAAGGTGGTCGAGAGCGGCTACGCGGACGCCCGCAGCCTCGGCTATCTGCAGGGCGACACCAACGTGTTCCTGGAGTGGCTGCGGCTGCCCGGAGACGTGGTGTTCATCGTCGGCGGCGTGCTGCCGGTGCTGTGGATGACCTGGCTGGGCGTGCGCCACCGCGTCGGCCGCACCAGGCAGCCCGGGGACGCCGAGGTGAGCCTGCTGTTCACCGAGGTGGGAGCCGGCCCGTCCGGACCGGACGCCGCGGGGGACACGGCGCCGGAGGACGGGAGCGGCGGGAACCCGGAGGACGGCGGCACGGCGGGCCGCGACCTCGCCGGCGCGGACCGCGACCCGGCGGACGGGGACCGCCACCTCGTGGACGGGGACCCGGCCGGTGAGGAGGTGGTGGCCCCGTGAGCGGGGAGACCCTGCTCGCCGCCGGATACGTGACCGTGCTCCTGCTGGTGGTGATCGGCCTCGACGTCTACGGCCGGCAGAGCACCGGCGCCTGGGAGTCCCGGATCTTCACCGGCTACCACCGGGCGGTCGAGCAGGCCCCGGTACGGGCCGACCCCGACGCGTGGCCGCACTCGGAGGTGCACCGCTTCCACCGGGCCGTCTCGCTGTTCGTCTCCGTGGTGGCGCTCGTGCTCACCGGCGCGGAGGCGGTCCGCCACCACGCGCCGGCGGAGGTCGCGCTGCTCGTCGCGGTGGCCGTGCCGCACGGTGTGCTGCTCGCCCTGCTCGGCCGCAGGCTGCGGGCCGCCAGGGTCGCACCGCCCGGGTGAGACGGGCCGCCGTCCCCACCGTGGTGGTGAGAAACAGACATTCCTGTTTCTAACCGCCACGGTTGTATCATCCTGGCATGACCCCACGAGGCCCGCTCACCGACCCCGGCTCCCGGGCTCCGGCCCAGCGGGGAAAGCGTGCGTCCGTCCTGCGACTGCTGCGCGAGGCGGACGCACCGCTGAGCGCCGCCGACATCGCCGAGCGCGTCGGCGTCCACCTCAACACGGCCCGCTTCCACCTGGACGCGCTCGTCGCCGACGGCCAGGCGGTCCGCGCCACCGCGCCGCGCGAGGAACCGGGGCGGCCGAAGGTGGTCTACTCGGCCGTAGCCACCGAAGGGCCGGACGGCTCCCGCAGTTTCCGGCTGCTCTCCGACATCCTGCTCGGCGTCGTCTCCTCCGCGGTGGACGATCCGGTGGCCGCCGCCACCCGGGCCGGGCACGCCTGGGGCGCGTACCTGACCGATGCTCCCGCCCCCACCGAGCGGATCGGCGCGCAGGAGGCGGAGCGCCGGCTGGTGGCGACCCTGGAGGCCGTGGGCTTCGCGCCGGAGGCGGAGACGGAAGCAGGGACGGGAGCGGACCCGGGTGCGGACTCGGACCCGGGTGCGGACTCGGACCCCGGCACGGGCTCGAGGGCGGACGAGGATCCGCGGGGAAGCGCCGGGCGGCGGCTCCGCCTGCACCACTGCCCGTTCCGTGAGGTGGCGATGCGTCGCCCGGACATCGTCTGCGCCATCCATCTGGGCCTGATGCGGGGCACGGTGGAGACGCTGCGGGCCCCGCTCACCGCGGAGAGCCTGGAGCCCTTCGTCACCCCGCACGTGTGCGTGGCGACCCTGCGCCGCACGGACGCCGCCTGAGACCCGGCGCGGATCAGCGGCCGGCGGACTCCTCGACCGGCTCCACCGGGGCGGGCGGCCGGACCGGCCCGACCGGCTCCGGTACGCCCCCGATCTCCTTCCCGATGCGTGCGATCAGCCCGTCGAGCACCTGCTCCGCCTGCTCCGGGTCGAAGTCCTCGCCCAGCCGTTTGCGGACGCCGTCGTCGCTGAGGAGATGGTGCACGGCCGGCGTCACGCCCTGCCGCGCGAGGCAGCTGCGGGCGCACTGCAGCACGCATCCGTCGACGGCGATGACCGGCCGGTCGCCGCGGGCCTTGCGGACCAGGCTCGGCACGTCCCCGCCGACGCCCGCGATGCACGACATCTCGGCGACGCCGCGCCGGTCGAGCTGGACCGCGATCCAGTTGGTCATCTGGGCCGCGCTCGAACAGCCCGAGCAGGAGTAGACGAGCGGCAGATCACGGCGGCGGTTCACAGGGGACCTCACTCACGACGGCGGGGATGGCGCGGTGCGCTCCGCGCCAGCCTAGGAACGGTGCCCCGGCGGCACTTGGGTCCGTCGGGACACCGTTCAGGGCCGTTCGGCCCGTTCGGCCCGTTCGGCCCGGTCAGCGCACCCGGAGGACGCCGTGCGCGCCGCGTTCCGCGTCGCTCATGATGTGCGTGACGAACGGGTAGTTACCGGCCTCGGGAAGGGTCAGCTCGACGAATCCGCCCGACGCGGGGGCGAGATCGAGGACCTGCGCGCCGCCGCGTTCCGCACCGCCCGGGCGCAGGTCGTACGCGCCCTCGCGGAACACCGTGTCGAACTGCCCGCCCACGACGTGGAAGGCGCCGGCCACGTTCGGTCCGGCCGTCAGCACCCAGATCCGTACGCGCTCGCCGGTCCTCGCCGTCAGCGGGGCGTGGTCGTACTGGTTGGCGTACCCGTTGAAGGCGACCATGTCGGGTTCCTTGGCGTTCACCTTGGCCGGGTCGGCGGTGCCGTTCTGTTCGCCGAGGTAGAACTCCGACTGGACCAGCAGGTACTCGTGGTCCACCCGGGGCAGGTCGGGCGGGTCGATGACGACGGCGCCGAACATGCCGTTGGCGATGTGCAGGGACATCGGCATGGTCGAGCAGTGGTACATCCACACCCCGCTGCGGGTGGCCTGGAAGCGGTACGTCAGTGACTCGCCGGGCTGGATGGTGCGCATCGGCCTGTCCGGGGCCAGCGCCCCGGCGTGGAAGTCGACGGAGTGGCCGATGGTCCCGTCGTTGACGAGGGTGATCTCGAAGGTGTCCCCGACGCGTCCGCGCAGGACGGGCCCGGGGGCCGTTCCGCCGAAGGTCCACAGCGTCTGCCGTACACCGGGGGCGACTTCGGCCTCCGACTCCTGCACGGTGAGGGTCCGCTTGTGCACCCGGGGGCCGGATCCCTCGGTGACGTGCGGGAGTCGGGCGTCGCGGGCGGTGAAGCCGTCGGCCGGTTCGGCCATCGGGTCGAAGGCGTCCGCGGCGGATTCGCCCGTGCCCTCGGACGCCGTCCCGCCGTGGTCGTGCGCGCTCTCCCGCTCCCCGCTCCGCTCGTTCCCCGCGGACTCACCGCTTCCCGCCGACGCGGCGCCGCCGGTGTCACCGGTGGCCGTCACTCCGAAGACCATGCCCATCTGCCGGTGTCCGACCACCGAGCACCAGCCGTCGAGGTCCCGGCCGATGACGCCCGCGTCCAGTGTGGCCCGCTTGCCGGGGGCGATCCGGTCGGTGCGGGCGCCGGTCTCCAGCACCAGGTCGTGGGTGTCGGTACCGGTGTTGTGCAGCTCGATCACCAGGCGGTCACCCGCGGGCACCTCGACGGTGTCCGGGGAGAAGCGCATGTTCCGTACCCTCACCTCGACCGTGGTCGTGCGGCCGGTCGGCGTCACCTCCCCGCCGTCCGCGCTCGTCGCGGCGGACCGTTCCAGGATCGGCAGCGAGCGGACGTCCGCCGCGCCGCCGCCCGCGACGGCCAGCATCACCACGGCGAGGCCGAGGGCCACGCCCCCGAGCACGCGGTACGCGGGCGCGGGCACCTCCGGGGACACCGGTCCGGGCGTCTCCTTCCGCCGGTTCCGTATGCCCCGCACGACGGTGAGCAGCAGCAGGACGAGGAAGTACAGCAGCATCACCAGCAGCAGCACCGAGCAGACCACCCGGACCAGGGACGGCACCGGGAGGACGCAGAGCAGCAGCGCGGTGTTGGTGATGGTGAGCCGGGCGGGCCAGGCCCGTTCGAGTCCGGCGGTGGCGGCGCGTACCGCCATCGGGCCGCCGCCCAGGACCACGGGGACGAGGAAGCTGAGGGCGCCGAGCAGCACCTGGGCGATCCACCCGGCGGCGAGCGGCGCGGTCAGCATCGGCGTGTGCTCCCCCACCGTGATCCAGGACGTCGTGGAGAGGAGGATGCCGGCCAGGACCAGCAGGGACCCGGCGAGCCAGAGACTGCCCGCGGCCACCGACCAGGCGGCGAAGGACCGCGGAGCCTTGGCCCGGGCCTCGCGCACCCATGGGACACCGGCGATCACCAGTCCGGCGGCGTAGACCACGACACCCGGGGCGGCCAGCGGCGGCGGTCCGAACAGCGCGGCGGCGACGGCCGCGCCGAGTCCGGCGAGCAGCACGGGCAGGGCCCGGCGCCCGGCCCGTTCCGCGCCGTCCGCCACCCGGGTGCGCAGCATCGTCGGCCACAGGGTGATCAGGGTTCCGGCCACGGTGAGGCCGACCCAGCCGAGCAGGTTGATCATCTCGTGTGCGAGCAGCAGCCGTTCCGGAAGATCCCCGCCGAGGTCGCCGCGGGCCATGACGACACCCAGCGCGGCGCCCACGGGCAGCAGGGCGGCGGCGGCTGTGTAGTAGCGCACGGTCATGGAGAACCGGCCCGGCAGGGCCCTCCGCAGCAGGCGTACCAGCCACCCGGCGTGGGCGGTGACGGCTCCCGCGACCAGGCTCGCGCCGACGAGCACGACGGGCCACCGCCCGGTGTACATGCCGCCGATCACGGCGACGGCTCCGGCGTTCAGGGTGACCAGCCGCAGTGCCGCGGGGGCACCGCGGTTCGCCTCCGGCAGCCGGAGCACGGACGCGGCGAAGTGCCCGGACCAGATGACGACGGCGTTGGTGACCGCCCCCAGCAGCAGGGTGTGCACCAGCAGCCAGGAGGCGTGCGGCAGGAAGTGGTGGGCGCTGCCGACCACGGCGAACAGCGCGAGCCAGGCCACCACGATGGCGTTCACGCCGAGATGCCACAGTGCGCGTGGTGAGCGTCCGGGCGGCTTCGGGGCCGGGCCGTTCGCCGTGGGAGAGGACAGCTGCGTGGTCACCGGTCGTTCCTCGGGTCGGCGGAGACAGGGGCGGGGGCGGGTGGAGC
Organism: Streptomyces sp. SM1; assembly: GCF_002910825.1. Taxonomy (GTDB): domain Bacteria; phylum Actinomycetota; class Actinomycetes; order Streptomycetales; family Streptomycetaceae; genus Streptomyces; species Streptomyces okerensis. Next base: position 9,956 of record NZ_NEUB01000113.1, read on the forward strand.
GGCGACGGAGGAGAGGGCGGCGGCTGCCGCCGCGCGCCGGGTGGCGGTCACCGACGCGGTCGCGGCCGTCAGGACGAACACCAGGACCGCGGCGATGTTGAGCGCCCCGCCGAGCTGCCACGCCCCGCGGATCTCCCGGAGGTCGCCGACCACCACGCGCAGGGCCAGGGAGGTGTGCAGCAGCCAGGCCGCCACCGCGAGCCCGGGGTGGTACGGCAGGGGGCGGCGCAGGACGGCGGGCAGGATCACCGGGGCGTGCGCCATGATCATCGACATCACGAAGCCGAGGAACACGGCGTGCACCACGGCGTCGTAGCGGCTCCCCTCGGCGACCGGGCCGCCCAGCAGCCACAGCGCGCCGGCCAGGCCCAGCCACGCGTACCCGGCGAGCAGGCACGCGGCGGAGAAGCGGGGCAGCCCCGTGGAACGCAGCAGCCGGCGGGCGACGTCGTGCACGACGAGCCAGGCGACCAGCGCGAGCAGCGCCGCGCCGAGCAGGAGCGTGCCCGTGGCCGGCCACATCAGGGTGGTGACGACGCCGGTGAGGACGGCGCCGACGCAGGCCAGGAAGGCGGGTTCCGCGCGAGGTGCGAGGAGGGCCACCCGGGCGAGTTCCAGCCGCTCGCCCGCGATGGTGAGGACGAGGAAGGCGACCAGCCAGGGAAGCAGGCGCGGCACGTCGAGGCCGCCCAGCCACAGCAGTGCCGCGCCGAGTGCCGACACGGCGCCCGCCGCCTGGGCGAGCAGGGCGGGGCCCGGCTGCCGCTGCCAGAACCGTACGTACAGCGCGGTCAGTACGGCCGCCCCGGCGACCAGCAGCGATCTCGGGAGGGCCAGGTCCACGGGGGTGAGCAGCAGCAGTCCCCCGGCGCCGAGCGAGGCGGGCGCGAGGTAGGGCCAGCGCCCGCCCAGCGCGACGGCGCGCTCCAGCGCCACCAGGGTGCCGGCGAACCCCAGCACCAGCAGCACGCCGTGCACCTGCGGCAGGCGGTCACTCGTGACCGGGGCGGGGAGTCCGAGCAGGACGAGGGCGGCATCGAGCCCGGCGAGCAGACAGACACCGGCGGCCAGCAACAGCGGCGCCCGGCGAGCACCCGCGCGGCGGGCGGCGGAGGTGGCGGAGGTCACGGGGTCTCCTCGGGCTCGGAACCACCGCGCCGCGGAGCAGGGCCGCCGCCAGGTCGACCGCCGCCTCGGAGTAG
>NZ_NEUB01000114.1 GCF_002910825.1 Streptomyces sp. SM1
AGGGCGGACTCCCGTTGTCCACAGGCTCGCACGCGAGGCGTCCAGGACTGGCAGACTGGCGAGCCGGGCGGGGAGGACAGGACGGCCCGCGGTAGGCGGGACCGAGCGGGCGAACCACGCGAAGGGGGAAGGGATGCCGACCGGACTGATATCCATCGTGTGTCCGAAGCTGTACCGGGCGTTCCGGCCCGGCCGCCGGCTCTGACGCGGATCCGCCGCATCGCGTCGGCTCCGGGCGGTGGGCCGGGGCCGGGTCAGCCCGTGGCGGACCTGGCGTAGACGCTCTCGGCCCAGGTGGCGATCTGGTCCTCCGTCAGGTGCTGGGCGAGATCGGCTTCGCTGATCATGCCGACGAGGCGCTTGTCGTCGATGACGGGGAGCCTGCGGATCTGGTGGGTCCGCATCTCGCGCAGGACGTCGTCGACACTGGCGTCCGCCTCGATCCAGCGCGGGGTGCCCTTGGCCATCTCACCGGCGGTGACCCGGGCGGGATCGTGGCCCACGGCGACACAGCCGACGACGATGTCGCGGTCGGTGAGGATGCCGCAGAGCCGCTCGTTCTCGTCGCTGATGGGCAGGGCGCCGACGTTCAGCTCGCGCATCAACTGGGCGGCACGGTCGAGGGTTTCGTGAGCGGGGATCCACTGGGCGCCGCGATGCATGATGTCTCCGGCGGTGGTCATGGAGTACCTCCCGTGGCCGGACGGCCGGCGCGGCGCGGGTCGCACCGCGAGTCCCGACGCCTTTCATTCTCGTCGTGCCGCCCGCGGACGGCACCTGGAAGGGCCGATCACGCCGTGAAGAACCGGGGAGGGCTGGGGAGGGCCGGGACGCCCTGATCAGCCGGTGTCAGCCGCGCCAGGCGGGATGGCGGGGATCGTCGGCCCGCACCAGTACGTCGGCCGTCCGGACCGGGTCGGTCTCGCGCTCGTAGCGTTCGAAGGCCGGGAGGGTCCAGTGGTCGGCCTCGGGGGTCCGGCGGCGCAGGGCGCCCGGGGAGAGGAGCAGATGAACGCTCAGATCGAAGGGGAACCGGTGGTGCAGAAGGAGGGGACCGTGCAGCAACAGCACGCCGCCGGGCGGAAGTTCGGTATAGGGGCTGCGGGTGGCCCGGTCTGCGACGGGGTCCCGGAGATCGGGCAGCACCCGCCCGCTCCCGCCCGGTTCGAGAGGACCGAACACCTCGCGCCACAGGGCTCCGGTGTCGTACCAGCCGCTGTAGTAGGACTCCTCGTCCCGGTGGCCGTGCTCCAGCCGGACCGAGGCGGGGCGCAGAAAACCGTCGGTGCCCACCACCAGGGAGGGACGGCCGCGTATCCGCAGCGCCCCGGCGACCCGCTCGGCGAGGTCTCCCGTGCGGGCGGCCGGAGCGCCGTCGAGGGCGACCCGGGGCCAGGGTCCGCCGTCGGCCGTCTTCAGCTCCAGCAGGCGGTCGGCGAGGAGGTCGCCGAGCCGGTCCCAGGTGATCGCTTCGAGTCGCACAGGGCCATGATGCGTCCACCCGCTGCCGGGAGCGTGCTTCGGGGCTGTCTTCCGGAAGGAGGGTGCGCCGTCGGCGGCGGTGGTGCGGTCCGACCGGCGCGGGGGACGCTACGAGCGACGGGCGTCCCGGCAGGGCCGGGGGTCTCCGGTTTCGTGTTCACTGTGGTGACGGACCGGCCGGGTAGGGTCCCGGCCGGCGGACGAGGGTGAGGACATGATCGACGGGCCGTACTTCGTGCTGACGGTGCTGGGCGTGCTCGGGACCGGACTGGCGGCAGGCGCCTTCTGCGCCTTCTCGACCTTCGTGATGAGAGGGCTCGCGACGCTGCCGCCCGCGCAGGGCGTGGCCGCCATGCAGGCGGTGAACGTGGCGGCGGTGCGGCCGGGCTTCATGCTGGTGTTCCTGGGCTCGGCCGTCCTGTGCGCGGTGCTCACGGTGGTGACGTTCGTGCTGTGGCCGGAGGAGGGGGCGGTCGAGCTGCTGGTGGGCGGTGCCCTGTACCTGCTGGGGTCGTTCGGGCTGACCGTGGCCGCGAACATACCGCGCAACGACGCGCTGGCCCGGCTGGAACCGGACAGCGCCGAAGCGGTCGCGTACTGGCCGGTCTACGTGCGCGAGTGGACGAGGTGGAACCACGTGCGCACACTCGC
>NZ_NEUB01000115.1 GCF_002910825.1 Streptomyces sp. SM1
GAACCGCGACGACAGCGCCGTGCTGCGCGGCTGGGTCGCCCTGTGCGACGCGTGGTCGCTGGCCCACCCCGAACCCGAGGAGTACGAGCCCGCGGCCGTCGCCGAGGTCGTCACGGCCATGCCGCAGGTGCTCTCCTTCCTCCAGCTGTCCGCCGGTCCGGTCCCCGTGCCGCAGCTCCTCGACCTGCTGCAGCAGCGCGTCACCGAACTCCGTACCGAACGCTGCGAGATC
>NZ_NEUB01000116.1 GCF_002910825.1 Streptomyces sp. SM1
GGCGCCCGGCACGGACGAGTTCCGGATCATCATGGAGGAGGCGAAGGCGGCGTGCGGAGACGCGGCGCTGCTGGCTCCGGGCGACCCGGTCCCGTACATCGTGGAGCTCTCGGTGGCGCGCGGTCTCGGCTACTCCCAGCCGGACTTCGAGCAGGTCTGGCTGAAGATCCTGGACCGCGCCCCCGCGCACATGGGCGCACATCTGGCCGCGCTGCACTACTGGTGCGAGAAGTGGCACGGCTCGCGGCAGCAGGCGTACGCGTTCGCGGAGGCCGCGGCGGCGCGGGCGCCCCAGGGCTCCCTGCTCGCCGCCATGCCGCTGTTCGCGGTGTTCGAGCATCTGCCGGAGGTGAACCTGGTCGCCGGCTTCTACCGGAGCGAGACGGTCACCAAGGCGGTGCACGGCGCGCTGCACGCGGTGCACGCGGCCCGCCCCGACGACCCGATGACGGCGCACGTGCGGCACCTGCTGGTCTTCTTCCTGGTCCGCGGGGAGCGCTGGGCGGAGGCCATGAGCCAGCTCATACACATCGACGGCCACGTCGGCGCCCTCCCCTGGACCCTCTCCCCCGACCCCGCCGCCGAGTTCGCGGTCTACCGCGCCATGGCGGTCGCCGGCTACGAGGCGAACGGCGGCAGCCCGGCGAGCCTGCCGCACTGACCACCGGCCGGTTCACCTCTGCCGACCGGGCGGCCGACGCCTGCCGGCCACCCGGCGGGCGGGCGCCGTGGTGGGTCAGATCGTCGCCGTGTCGATCACGAAGCGGTAGCGGACGTCGCTGCTCATCACGCGTTCGTACGCTGCGTTGATCCCGTCCGCGGCGATCAGTTCGATCTCGGCGCCGATGCCGTGCCCGGCGCAGAAGTCCAGCATCTCCTGGGTCTCGGCGATGCCGCCGATCATCGAACCGGCGAGGGCACGGCCGCCGCCGATCACCGAGAAGAGGTTGTGGGAGACCGGCTCCTCGGGGGCGCCGACGTTCGCCAGCGTGCCCTCCGGCCTCAGCAGGGACAGGTAGGAGTCCAGGTTCAGCGGGGCCGACACGGTCGACACGATCAGGTCGAAGGTGCCCCGCAGTTCGTCGAACGTCTTCGGGTCGGCGGTGGCGTAGTAGTGGTCGGCGCCCATCTTCAGGCCGTCGTCCCTCTTGCGCAGGGACTGCGACAGCACGGTCACCTCGGCGCCCAGCGCGTGCGCGATCTTGACGCCCATGTGGCCGAGGCCGCCCATGCCGAGGATCGCGACCTTGGTGCCGGGGCCCGCTCCCCAGCGCCTCAGCGGGGAGTAGGTGGTGATGCCGGCGCACAGCAGGGGCGCGGCGACGTCGAGACCCAGGCTGTCGGGGACGCGGAGTACGTAGTTCTCGTCGACGACGATCCGGCGCGCATAGCCGCCGTAGGTGGGCTCGCCGTTGCGGTCGAGGGCGTTGTAGGTGTCGGTCATCCCGCTGTCGCAGTACTGCTCCCGGCCCGCCCGGCAGTGGTCGCACTCGCGGCAGGAGTCGACCATGCAGCCGACGCCGACCCGGTCGCCGACGGCGAACCGGGTGACACCGGGGCCGACCTCGGACACCACACCGGCGATCTCATGGCCGGGCACCATCGGGAAGATCGCGTCGCCCCAGCCCTCGCGGACCTGGTGGATGTCGGTGTGGCAGATGCCCGCGAACCTGATGTCGATCGACACGTCGTGTTCGCCTACCTCGCGCCGCTCGATGGTCGTCCGCTCGAGCGGAGCCTTGGCGGCGGGCACGGCGTACGCGGCAACAGTGGTCATGCCGGGTTCTCCTCGTGGGGTCGTGGGCCCGGCCGTCTTCTGTCCGGCCGGGCACGTCCCCAAGCCTGCGCCGAAGGCAGGAACCCACCCAGTCCACGGTTCTGCCTACGTTGGCTGTGCGTATCACCGGCGGGGACAGGATGCCGTGCGTACGACCGGGAATACTGGACGGCATGGACGAGCAGAGCACCGACCCGGCCGGCCCCGCGAACGGCGGGCTCGACCCGCGTGCGGGGCTCAGCGAGTTCCTGCGGACCCGGCGGGCCCGGCTCAAGCCGGAGGACGTGGGTCTGCCGGACTTCGGACGCCACCGCCGGGTTCCGGGCCTGCGCCGCGAGGAGCTGGCCCAGCTCGCCGGGGTGTCCGTGGCGTACTACACGCGTCTGGAACAGGGCAACGGGCGGAACGTGTCGGCGGAGGTGCTGGAGTCGATCGCGCACGCCCTGCGCCTCTCCGACGCCGAGCGGGCCCATCTGACCCATCTGGCGAAGCCGAGGCGGCAGCGGCGGAAGCAGGCGCCCCGCACCCAGCAGGTACGGCCGGCGCTGCGGCAGGGACGAGCTTCTTCACCTCGGTGCCGGTGATGGTGTCGTACTGCTCCTTGGCGCCCTTGCCGAAGTGGGCGTCCCACTGCTGGTACAGGGAGCCGTCGGTGATCTGCGGACCGAGGTGCAGGGAACGGAAGTCGGTGTACGAGTCCATCCACCAGCGAAGGACATGGCGTCGTCGTCCGTCGTCACGGTGTACTCGGCCGCGGCGAACAGCTGCTCGGCCGACGTGGCCGGGACGGTGATGTTCACCGGCTTGGCCTTGCGGGCGTCCAGCGTGATCGTCGTGTTCGCGGTGACGTTCAGCTTCGGCTGGGCGATCCAGTCGGCGCCCTGGAAGACCTCCAGGTCGGTGCCGACGAGGATGCCGGCGTCCAGGACGTAACCGCCCCTGGGCACCCGGGTGGTGACGGTGCCGTCGGCGTCGTAGGGCTGGAACCACGGCCGGCGCCGAGACCGGTCATGCCGGCCAGACCGGCGATGTAGTCGGCGGCCGGCTTGCCCTTGCGGTCGAGGAACCTGAGCGTCACGTCGTACGACTCGACCTCGCGCTGCACCGCGGCGGCCGTACGCACGGTCTGCCCTCCGCCCGTCGCGACCACGTACGCCGAGTAGGCGCCGTCGACGGAGCCGCCGAGCCGGGTGTCGGCCGTGAGGCCCACGGACGCCCTGCCGCCGGCCGGGACCGTGACCGTCGTGGCGCCGAGCTCGAAGAAGCCGGCCGGGGCCGCCTTGCCCTGGGGGTTCGTGGCGGTCGACGTCAGCTTCAGCGTGACGTCCTCGTCGCCGAGGTTGCGGTAGGTCAGCTGCCGGGTGACCGGCTTGTCGTCGGTGTGCGGCCACTGCTGGATGCCGAAGCTCAGCGACACCGGTTCGGCGATCACGGTCTGCCGGACGGCCTTGTCGACCTGGATCCGGCCCGAACCCTGTTCGAACGGCGTGTAGGCGCCGCCCTTGGTGGAGCCGGTGAGCGCGCCCTTCAGTTCCGCGGAGGTCCACTCGGGGTGCTGCTGCTTGAGGATCGCCGCCGCGCCCGCGACGTGCGAGGTCGCCATCGACGTACCGGAGATGGTCATGTAGCCGGCCGGCTTCTCGCCGACCTCCCCGGCGATGTCGTTGCCCTTCGCCGAGGCCGCGGTGATGTCCACACCCGGAGCGGTGACGTCCGGCTTGATGGCCCCGTCACCGACGCGGGGGCCGGTGGAGGAGAAGTCGGCGAGCAGGTCCTTGTCGTCGACTGCGCCGACGGTGACGGCGGCTTCGGCGCTGCCGGGCGAACCGACCGACTGCGGACCCTCGTTGCCGGCCGCGATGGCGAACAGGACGCCCTTCTCGGCGGAGAGCTTGTCGACCGCCGCCTCCATGGGGTCGATCTCGGGCGTGTCCGTGCCGCCCAGGCTCAGGTTGACGATGTCGGCGCCCTGCGCGGCCGCCCACTCCGTGCCGGCCACGATGCCGGAGTCGTCACCGAAGCCCGCGTCGTCGAGGACCTTGCCGTTGAGGACCTTCGCCCCGGGCGCGACGCCCTTGTACGTGCCCTTGGAGCCGGCGCCGGTACCGGCCGCGATCGACGCGACGTGGGTGCCGTGGCCGACCTTGTCGCCGGTGGTGGGCGCGGAGGTGAAGTTCCTGGACGCGGTCACCTGGCCCTTGAGGTCCGGGTGGGTGGCGTCGACACCGGTGTCCAGGACGGCGATGGTGACGCCCTTGCCGTCGTAGCCGGCCGCCCACGCCTCGGGGGTGCCGATCTGCGCCACGGACGTGTCGAGGGAGGCCTTGCGCACGCCGTCGAGCCAGACATGGGCGACACCGGAGGCGGCGGCGTCCCCGTCGGTGACGGCGTCCCACAGCTCGGGCGCGTCCTCGTGCGGGGTCTGCACGGCCTCCGCGTTCAGGGACTTCAGGGTCCGGCGGACCGTGCCCGCGTCGCGGACGTCGGCCTTGGCGCTCGCCGCGCCGCCCCTGTAGCCGACGATGACCTTCAGGCCCCGCTTCTGTGAGCCGCGGTTCGTGGCCTTGTTCAACTCGGTGATGTCGAAGAACCGCTGGTCCAGCTTGCCACTGGCGACCAGCCGGGCCGCGTCCACCGGCAGCACGAGGGTGTGGCCGTCGACCCTGCGGACCTGGACGGGTATGTGCTCCCGCCCCTTGGCCCGCTCCAGCCCGACGACGCGCCCCGTGGCGTCCACCGCGACCCGGTCACCCGTGATCAGGGTGATCCGGTGCCGGGCCTTCGGCCCGGGCGCGGCACCGGTGTGTGCGCGTTCTGCGTCCGCCGACGCCGTACCGGCGTCCACGCGTTCCCCGTCGGCCGACGCGGGGCCGGCCATGCCCGCCGCGAGCGCCACGGCGGTCGCCGTGGCGAGCGTGGCCAGGCACGCTCTCTTCACTTGTCTGCGCAAGTTCCCCCTAGCGAGGTCGCCGGGTGAGAAGGAATCACCCGGCCGGGGGTGGTCTCGTACGCATGCGCGCACCCCCCGGTTCACGCAGTATCCCGAGGGGTGATCAAGCGGCCAACCGCTGCGGGGCGAGGGGGCGAAGTCGCCGGGTGACTGTTACCCCGTCGCCGGAACTCCGTTACGCAACCGCGTGGTTGGCGTCTCAACCCCTCCCGCGGTCCACCGGCCCGTGCGGAGGAGCGGCGGGACAGGCCGATGCCCCCGTCCGCTCCCGGAGGAGGGGACGAGGGCATCGGCCGTGCGGGGTGGGTTCGCTCCGGTGTCCGGAGGGGGCGTCAGACCGCCGAGCCCGCCTTCCACTGCTCCCAGCTCATGTTCCAGCCGTTGAGGCCGTTGTCCGGGGCGATGGTCTTGTCGCCGGTGTTCTGGACGACGACCACGTCACCGACGATCGAGTTGTCGTAGAACCAGGACCCCGGCGTGTTCGGGTCGCCCGCACCCTTGGCGTCGGCCAGGCCGACGCAGCCGTGGCTGGTGTTGACGCTGCCGAAGATGGACTTGGCGCCCCAGTAGTTGCCGTGGATGAAGGTGCCGGAGGTGCTCAGACGCATGGCGTGCGGCACGTCCTTGATGTCGTACTCGCCCTTGCCGTCGTCGTCGGTGAAGCCGACCGTCGCGCCGTTCATCCGGGTCTCCTTGAACTTCTCGGAGATCACCATCCGGCCCTCGTACGTCTTGTTCTCGGGCGCCCCGGCGGAGATCGGGATGGTGCGCACGGTCTTGCCGTTCTGCGTGACCTTCATCTGCTTGGTCTCGGCGTCGACGTAGGAGACCTGGTTACGGCCGATCTTGAAGGTGACCGTCTTCTGCTGGACTCCGAAGACGCCCTCGGCACCCTCGACCCCGTCGAGGGCCAGCTTCAGGGTGACCGTGGAGTTCTCCTTCCAGTAGTCGTCGGGACGGCAGTCCATGCGGTTGGCGTTGAACCAGTGGCAGACCACCTCCTGACCACTGGTCGTGGAGACGGTGATGCCCTTCTGGACGGCGGCCTTGTCGGTGATCGCCTTGTCGAAGTTGATCGACACGGGCATGCCGACGCCGACCGTGGTGCCGTTGTCCGGGGTGAAGTTGCCGATGAAGCTGTTGGCCTGGGAGACCGTGGTGAACGACGCGTTCTCGTGGGCGGCGAGGCCCTCGGAGTCCTCGGCGGTGGCCGTCACCTTGTAGGTGGTGGCGCGCTCCAGCTGGGCGCTGGGCTTCCAGCTCTTCTTGTCGGCGGATATCTCACCCTCGACGGCCGTGCCGTCGGAGGTGGTCATCTTCACCTCGGTCAGCGTGCCCTTGCTGACGGTCACGGCGGCGGAGTTGTTGATGGAGGCGCTGTTCGAGCCGTCCTTCGGCGTGATCTTGATCTGCGCCTCGGAGGACTTCTTCGCCGCCGCCTCGTCGACCTGGGCCTGCGAGGTGTCCTTGCCGTCGCCGCCGGAGGCACTGTCGTCACCGCCGCCGGAACACGCCGAGAGCACCAGCACTCCGCCGAGCAGAGCGGACGCGGCCGCCAGACGCCTGCGCCGCTTACCGTCCGTCATCACACGCTTCTCCATCGTTGCCGAATCCCAACCCCACGGGTCCCCGGCGCGAAGCCGAGGGGCCCGTCCACAATCTTCAACGCTACGACCGGGTGATCCGGTTCCCCAGGGCCCGCGAGTGTGGGGCTCACCACGTCCGCGGGAGCGGACGGTGAGGACGGCGGTCAGTGCTCCCCTTGAGACGCGGTGACCCCGGCGGCGGTTGCCGCGCGGGGTCAAGTTTTCCCCAAGTCGGCTCAGCCGGCCCGGTCCGCGCCGTCCTCCTCGTCGTAGATGTCCTCGCCATCGTCCTCGTCGAGGTCCCACTCCGGTGAGTCCGGGTCGTAGTCGATCCGTTCGGCGCTCCAGGAGGCCTGCAGGAGTTCGACTCCGGGAACCTCACTGAGCAGGCTGAACGGATCCACCAACTGCGCGAGGGCCTCCGCGGAGTCCTCGGTCACGGTGCTCTCGGCGTGCACCCGCTCCTCGGCCGGCATATCGGCCTCGTCCGAAATCCTGCGCAACGCGGCGCCGGTGACCGCCTTCTCGTCGTCGACCTCGAGGACGAGCTCGACACGAAGCCGGACAAACCGTGATGTCTCTGGAGTGCTCATGCCCGGAGCGTACGGCTTTTTGCTCCCGTGACTTTCCTGTGACCCGCGGCTTTCACTAACATCGCACCACACGGCCAATTCGCCAGCGCCACAAGGGGATCGATATTCCGTGTCATCCGCGCTCCGTCCGTTGCTGACCGCCACCGCCGCGGGCACCCTGCTGTGTGCCCTGTGGTTCGTCCCCTCCGCCAACGCGTCGTCGGACACGCCGGCCGGGGACGCGCCGCCGGCGACTCCGTCCCCGCAGGTCACCGAGCAGGCGAGAGTCGTCACCGGCACCACGTCGGCCTCACTGGACACCACGGGCCAGGACGTCCGCCTCGCGGACACCGGCAGCTTCGACAGCACCCCGTACGTCATCGGCGGCACGGCCAGCCTCGCCCTCGGCGCGGGCTTCGTCGTCTATTCGGTACGCCGCGAACGGCTGGACTTCTAGGCACCCGGTCCGGACCGGGCCCCGCGGCGGTACCGTCCGCGGGGCCCGGGCGGGTCAGCGCAGCGGCCCGGTGACCGTCTCCACGGCCGCGACCAGCCGCCCGTCGCGGACGAACGCGTCGGCCGCCGCGAGATCCGGCGCCAGATACCGGTCCGGCCCCGGACCGCCCACACCCGCTGCCCGCACCGCCTCGACGACCGCCCGGGTGGCGGGAGCGGGCGTCAGCCCCTCCCGCAGTTCGACGGCCCGCGTGGCGGCGTACAGCTCCACCGCGACGACCCGGGTGAGGTTGTCGACGGCCGTACGCAGCTTGCGCGCCGCCGACCAGCCCATGGAGACATGGTCCTCCTGCATCGCGGAGGACGGGATCGAGTCCGCCGACGCCGGTACGGCGAGCCGCTTCAACTCGCCGACCAGGGCGGCCTGGGTGTACTGAGCGATCATCAGCCCGGAGTCCACACCGGGGTCGTCCGCGAGGAACGGCGGCAGCCCGTGGCTGCGGTTCTTGTCCAGCAGCCGGTCGGTACGGCGCTCGGCGATGGAGGCCAGGTCGGCGACGGCGATGGCGAGGAAGTCCAGCACGTAGGCGACCGGCGCCCCGTGGAAGTTGCCGTTGGACTCCACCCGCCCTCCCCCAGAGCCGAAAGCCTGGGAGGTACCCCCAGGCAGCACCACCGGATTGTCGACGGCCGACGCGAGTTCGCGCTCGGCGACCAGCCGGGCGTGGGCCAGGGTGTCCCGTCCTGCGCCGGCGACCTGCGGGGCACAGCGCACGGAGTAGGCGTCCTGGACCCGGGGGGCGTCGTCCTGGTGATGCCCCGTCAGTCCCGAGTCCTTCAGCACGGCGAGCATGTTGGCCGCGCTGGCGGCCTGTCCCGGGTGCGGGCGGATGGCGTGCAGTTCGGGGGCGAGCACCTTCTCCGTGCCGAGCAGGGCCTCCAGGCTGAGGGCGGCCGTGACGTCGGCGGACTTGTAGAGGAGGTCGAGGTCGGCGAGGGCCATGACCAGCATGCCGAGCATGCCGTCGGTGCCGTTGAGAAGGGCGAGCCCCTCCTTCTCGCGCAGTTCGACCGGCCGGATGCCGTGTTCGGCGAGAAGCTCACCGGCCGGGCGCACGGTTCCGTCGGGACCCTCCGCCTCTCCCTCGCCCATGAGGGTGAGCGCGCAGTGGGACAGCGGGGCCAGGTCGCCGGAGCAGCCGAGGGAGCCGTACTCGTGGACGACCGGGGTGATCCCGGCGTTCAGCACGTCGGCCATGGTCTGCGCGACCTCCGGCCGGACGCCGGTGCGCCCCGAGCAGACGGTCTTCAGCCGCAGGAACATCAGCGCGCGGACGACCTCCCGCTCCACGCGGGGCCCCATGCCGGCGGCGTGCGAGCGGACGATGTTGCGCTGCAGCCGGGCACGCAGCTCCGGGCTGATGTGACGGGTGGCCAGGGCGCCGAAACCGGTGCTCACCCCGTACACGGGCTCCGGCTTGGCGGCCAGGGCGTCCACGATCTCGCGGGACGCGGCGAGGGCGGCCACCGCCTCCGCGGACAGTTCGATGCGGGCACCGCCGCGCGCCACGGCGAGTACGTCGGACGCGGTCGCACCCGACGTCCCCACCACCACAGTGTGCATATCCATATTCAGGAGCGTACGCAGTGAATTCGACGATGTCACCCCTGGACGCGGCCCGCGCCCCTTACCGGCACGCTACGGAGAATGCCGCCCCCGGAACCGGCGCCGCTCCCCGTCCGGCGCCCGCGACGGCTCGTCCGCGAGCCGTACGACCGGGTCGTCCGCCCCCTCCCGCCCGGCGACCACGGGATGAGCGGCCCGCTCGGCCTTGGCCCGGTACTGCGCGGCGTCCGCCAGCCGGAACAGCCGCCGGGCGGAGCGCACCGGCCCGACGGGGTCCTCGGTGGAGGCCACCCCGCAGGCGACACCGTCCCCGATCCCCAGCTGCACCACCCGCCGGCACACCTCGTCGGCGGCCTTGGCCACCTCGTCCGCCGACGGGCCCACCGCCAGCAGACAGAACTCGTCCCCGCCGAGCCGCGCCGCCAGGGCACCGGGCAGCATGGCCCCGCACAGCGACAGCACGGTCCCGAACCGCTCCAGCAGCCGGTCCCCCACGGCGTGCCCCAGTGTGTCGTTGACCCTCTTCAGCCCGTTCAGATCGCACACCACCAGGCTGACGACGGTGCCGTCCCGCCGGTGCCGCTCCACCGCCTCGTCGAGCCGGGCGTCCACCGCACGCCGGTTGGCCAGCCCGGTCAGCGAGTCCGTGAAGGCCAGCCGCCGGGCCTCCTCCAGCCGCTCGGTCTGCGCGATCCCCGCCGCCACCACGGCCGCCAGCACGGTCGCGAAGTCGGCGTCACCCCGCCCGAAGACGGGCACACCGGCCGGCCTGGCCACATACAGCTCGCCCCACGCCCGCCCGTGCAGCACGATCGGCGCGACCACACAGCAGCCGCGTCCCCGCCGCCTGAGGGCCGCGACCCGTTGATGGCAGTACTCCGCCGGGCCGGCCGAGGGACCCCCGGCGGTCTCCACCCAGGCGTCGGGCTCGCCGCCACCCGCCCACCGCTCGTGCAGGAACTCGGTGATCTCGGCGAACTGGTGCACCGGATAGGACTCGTCCTCCGGGAACTCCTCCTCCCCCTCGACCAGCTCCCCGACGTTCACCAGGACGCGCAGCCGCCCGAGCTCCCGCTCCCACACCGACAGCGCGGCGAAGCTCCCGCCCAGCGCCCGGCAGGCACCACAGGCCGCGGCCCGCCAGGCCCCCCGCGAACTGTGCGCGGCGGCCATGCCCTGCGCCAGCGCCACCACGGCCGCCAGCCGGCTCTCCTCACCCATGCCCCCAGATTAGGGAGATTTCGGACGAACCGGGACATCGAGGAGGTGATCCGCAGCCCCGCGCGCGGCTACTCGCCGGGCCACTCCGGCCTGCGCTTCCCGTTGAAGGCGGCCACTCCCTCGGCCCGGTCCCCCGAGAACGCCACGGACCGCCATGCGGCATCCTCGACCTCGAGCCCGGCGGACAGGTCCAGCCCGTGCCCGAGCCGCAGCGCCCGCTTCGCCGCCCGCAGCCCCACCGGCGAGTTCGCCGCGATCCGGGACGCCATGGCCAGCGCCTCCTCCCGGTCCCGCCCCTCGTCCACCAGCCGGTCGACCAGCCCCAGCTCCCGCGCCTCGGCGGCCTCCACCCGCCGCGCCGTGAAGATCAGCTCGGCGGCCCGCGCCGCCCCCACTCTCCGCGGCAGCAACTGCGTACCGCCCCCGCCCGGGATCACCCCGACGGACACCTCCGGCAGCCCCATCACGGCCGTACGGTCCGCCACGATCACGTCGCACGACAGGGCCAGCTCGAAGCCACCGCCCAGCGCGAACCCGTGGACGGCCGCCACCGCGGGCACCGGCAGTTCGAGCACCCCGGTGTACGCCCCGCGCGCCACGGGCCGCTGGCGCACCAGATCGGCGTCACTGAAGGAGTTGCGCTCCTTGAGGTCGGCGCCCACACAGAACGCCCGCTCGTGCGACGAGGTCAGCACCACCGCCCGTACGTCACGGTCCGCGCCGAGCGCCGCACAGGCGCCGGCGACCGAGCGGGCCATCTCCGTCGACACCGCGTTCATCGCCCTGGGGCGGTCGAGGACGAGCTCCGCGACATGCCCCCGCTCATGCCGGCGCACCAGCACGAACTCCCCGAACCGTTCCTCACGCATGACACCCTCCGGTTAACGCGGGTTAACTTCTCGCTCGTCCCGATCATCGCAGCCCACGCCCGCCGGCGAAAAGGGCGCACGCCCGGTTCCCTTGTCACCCCCCGCCCACCCGTTCGAGTGACATCCGGCCGACTCCGGCCCCGCCCCCCACCGGAACGCATAGTTTGCGCACACCGCGGCGCGTCGGGGGCGCGCGGCAGGGAGGGAAGACCATGACACCGAAGAGACCGTCGGCACCACGCACCGCCGAGCCGCCCGCCCGGGCCGCCGGCGCCCTGGCCCGCATCCGGGGCCGTCACCGCAAACCCCGCCCCCGCAAGGCACTGCTGGCCGCGAGCGGCCTGGCCC